>JAKEFC010000230.1 GCA_022616235.1 Planctomycetota bacterium | reverse complement strand
GAAGTGCGCGACCGCTTCGACGGCATCCTCGCGCGCATCGCCGCGGTTCCCACTCGCGATGGCTGGATCGCAGTTCCGCTCCGGCCGTGCCTCGGAGGCGCGCGCTTCGTGTTTCGCCCGGGTACGCCCGGGGAGTGCGAAGCGGAGGTCGCCATCTGGGAGGAATCCCAACCCGTTCTCATCTTGGGATTCGCGCGCAGTTCCGCGGACGGTGCGCCGCCGCTCGCGCCGTGGCAAAGCGAGGACGCGCTCTCTTGGATCTCGCTCGATCGGGCGGTAGTGCATGCCGTCGATGGGACCGCGGCGGAGGAACGCGGAGCGCTTCGATTCATCGCGTCGTCCGCGCGATTCGGCGCTCCCGGCGTGTTCGTCGCCATGAAGAGCGTGGTCGGTTGGAGCTTCGGCGATGCGCTCGCCGGGGGTTGGCTCTGGAACGGTCTCCCGGAGGAGAAGCTCGTCGCGGAGGGGAGCGTCGCCGAGTTCTATTGGAACTCCTTCGCGGACGGGCGCGAGGAGAAATTCCTGGAAGAGTTCGCGCGGAGCGATGACATCTCCGACGCCGAGTCTCTTGCGCTGCTCGCGGACGGCTGCCGCCGCGCGCCGAAGCTCGCGGCCGAGGACACCCCGGAGCGGCTCCGGCTGCCGGTGGTCCTGAATCGGATGAAGTCTCTCGCCGGACTGCTCTTTCAACAAGGGCTCCACGCGCAGGTGGCGCGCGTGCTCGACGAGATCGTCCTGCGCGGCGCGGGGGACTTCGGCCTCTTGCTCGCTGCGGTGACCGCGCTCAAGGACACGGATGGCCCCGCGGCCGCCATCGCGATGATCGAAGCGGTGAGCGGCTCGCTCGTCGATGCGAACGAAGCCACCGATGCGACGCTCGCCGAGCACGAGCGGCTGCTCTACATCACGTGGTTGCAAAGCGCGCTCGCCGCGAACGATTGGAACGAGGCGTGGCACGCGTGGAACAAGGCGCAAGCGAAGTTCGCCCACGACATCGAGATCTATCTCTACGCGGTCGAGCTGACCCTGGCCCGAGGCGACGTGGACGAAGCGGAGCGGCTGCTCGACGCGCGCTGGCCGGCGGACGCGCTCGTGGGGTGGCACCCCGCGGAACTGGAGGGGCGCGCCGCCCGCCTGCGCGAGAAGATCGCGAAGCTCAAGGTGCCCGCGGGCTCCGTGCAGATCCGCTTTACGCCGGGATCGAGCAGCATTCCGGCGCAGGCGCTGCTCAACGGGCGCGCCTGGCAGGACTTCATCATCGACACGGGCGCTACCGTGACCACGATCCCGATCGCGACGGCGGATCAGCTCGGGATTCGAGTCACGAGCACGACGCCGCGCCGGCGCGTGCGCACCGCCGGGGGAGAGGTGACCGTTCCGGAGATCACGCTGGACTCGGTGGAGCTGGGCGGCGCCGCGGTGCGAGGGATTACCGCTCTCATCCACGACCTGCCGGACCAGCCGGGACTCGGGCTCCTCGGCGTCAATTTCCTCAAGAACTTTCGCGTCGAACTGGACACGGAGGCGGGGGTAATGAATCTGACGCCGCTCGGCAGGTAGCAACGCTCTCCGCTCGCTCAGCGCTCTTCGCGCTCAGCGCGTGCGCGCGCAGGCGAAGTCGCGGATGCGCTCCTGGATGCTCTCGGCATCGAGCCGTTGGGAGAGGAACACGGAGTTGGCTCCTCCCGATGGCGCGTAGCGCTCCACGCCGAGCCTGAGATGCGGCAGCGCGTGGCCGCGCGCGAAGAGCGCCGCCGCGAGGCATTCGCCGAGGCCCGTCCGCACGGAGTGGTCCTCTACGGTGACGAGGAGCGGCGCGCGCGCGATCTCGTCGATGAAATCCGCCGTCGGTTCCGCCGGCATTGCGAGGTGGGCGAGTCCGAGGGCAAGACCCTCCTTGGCGAGCGCGCTCACCGCTTGGAACGCGCGCCCGGTGACGGTCCCCATCGCGACGACGATCCCCTGCGCGCCGCGCCGGATCCAGTCGCCGCGCCCCGGCTCGAAGCGGTAGCCGCCGGCGAAATACGGGGAACCATCCTCGGCGGTGATCACGGGGAGCTTCGACCGGCCCATTCCCAAGAAGAACATCCCCGGCTCCGCGAGCAGGTAACGCAGCGCGCGGTCGGTCTGATTCGGGTCCGCGGGCACGATGATGCGCATGCCGAAGATGTTGCGCAACACGCCGACGTAATCGATGCATTGATGGGTCTTGCCGTCCTCGCCGACGTCGAGGCCGATGTGGGTGCAGACCAGCTTCAAGTGACCATGGTTGATGTCGGTGAGACGGTGCTGGTTGTACGTCTCGCAGATGCCGAACACTCCGAAGTCCGCGAATACGCTCGCGATGCCTTCGATCGAAAGCGCACCCGCGCACGCCGCCGTGTGATGCTCCTGGATCCCCGCCTCGAAGAAGTGCGCCGGAAACGCGGCGTGGAAGGCTTCCGTCTTCACGGATCCTTCGAGATCGCAGTCGAACACGGCGATCGGCGTGAACGTGCCCCGTGCGTTCGCCTTGGCGACGTCCGCGAGCGCCGCGCCGAACGCGCTGCGATTGTCGGTCTTCGTGTCGCCCGCGTAGGTGCGCGGCTCGCCCGGAACGATGCGCGGGTATTCGTTCGGCGGCTTCGGGAGCGGCCGCTTGGCGCCGGCCGCGGCGCGCGCACGATACGGTTCCAGGTTCCAGAGGGCGGGATCCTCCCCCGACTCCTTCGCCGCGCGCGCGTATTCGTCGGGCTTCGGGCCGCGGCCATGGAAATCCGCCTTGTTCTCCATGAAAGAGACGCCCTTCCCCATCACGGAGTTCGCGATGATCGCGTGCGGCTGCGCCGCGTCGCCCGCCGCGCTCCGCAGGGCTCGGTAGATCGCGACGGGATCGTGGCCGTCGATCTCCACGGTGTGCCAGCCATCCGCGCGCCAACCATCCTCGATGCGCTGCGGCATGATCTTCGCCGTCTCGCCGCCGATCTGGAGGCGATTGCGATCGATGATCACCGTCACGTTGTGGAGCGCGTATTTGGCGATGAAGCGCCGGGCTTCGGCGATCTGCCCCTTCTGCTGCTCGCCATCGCCCATCGGCACGAAGACGCGCGCGGCGATGCCGCGCAGACGAAGTCCGAGCGCCATGCCGGCGGCAGCGGAGAGTCCTTGTCCGAGATTGCCGGTCGTCCACTCGACCCCCGGCGCCTCGCGCTCGATGTGCCCCTCGAAGACGTGCGACGTGCGGCGGAAGTGCGCGATCACGTCCTCCGGCGGAAAATAGCCGAGGCGCGCGAGGACGGAATACACGCCCGGCGACGTGTGGCCGTGGCTAACGACGATGCGGTCGCGCTCCCGCGCCCAGGGGTTTTGCGGATCCAGATTCGCGTGCGAGTAGAGGACGAGGTACACGTCGAGCGACGAGAGCGACCCCCCCGGGTGGCCGGAGTCCGCGAGGTGGGTCATCTGCACGATTTCGCGGCGGCATTGCGCGCGCGCGCTTTCGTGCCACTCAAGGTAGTCCGCAGAGAGGGTTTCGGGACCGAAGCTCCAACGCCGCATGTGGAAATCTCCTCGCGGAACGACAGCGCCTTGGGACAGAAGACGTGGAAACTGCTCGCGCGGTGCTCCGGCAAGGGAAGAGCGATTGCGGTTTGCGATGCGCGGCCCGGCGGCGGGGGCTTACCATAGGCACGCGGCCGCCTCCCATCAAGGGCGGCGCCGCGCGGCGCGAAACGGCGCGAGTCTGCCCCGAGGATGCGAAGTGCGAGGTGCCATGAAGTATCAAGACGTTCTCGAGGCGGCGCGGCGCATCGACGGGCACATCGCGCGGACCCCGCTCGCGGAAGTGCCGCGGAACTTCGTGCCGCGCCGCGACGTGCGGCTCTTCTTGAAGCTCGAGTGCTTGCAGCGGAGCGGTTCTTTCAAAGCGCGCGGCGCTGCGAATTTTCTCGCGCGGCTCCGCGAGCGCGGGAGCGTCGCGGGAGTCGTTACATTTTCGAGCGGCAACCACGGCCGCGCCGTGGCGGAAGCCGCGCGGGCGGCGGGCGTGCGCGCGATCGTCGTCGCGCCGGAGACGATCGATCTCTCCAAGGCGGAGGCGATCCGCGCCGCCGGAGCCGAGCTGCTCCACGCGGGGCGCACGACGGATGACAGGCGCAGGGCGGCGCTCGCCATCGCGGCTGAGCGCGGCTTCGAGGTAATTCCCCCCTTCGACCACGAGTGGATCATCGCCGGCCAAGGGACCGCCGCGCTGGAAGCGCTCGAACAGATCGGCGGCGCCGCTGGGCTATGGGCTCCCGTCGGGGGCGGCGGCCTCGCGGCGGGGAGCGCGGTCGCGGGCGCGGGGCAGGATCCGAAAGTGCCCGTGTTCGCGGTGGAGCCCGCGGGCGCCGCCTGCTACCGCGCCGCGTGCGACGCCGGCGCGCCGCGCGCGATCGCGGATCCGCACTCGGTCGCCGATGGGCTCTTGCCGCTCTCCATCGGTGCGCTCAATTGGGAGATCCTCCACGGCGCGCGCGCCGCGAGCGTCATCGTCTCCGAAGCGGCGATCGTCGCCACGCTGCGCGTCCTACGCGAGGTCGGCATCGCGGCGGAGCCCTCCGGCGCCGTCGCCGCCGCACCGCTCCTCTTTCCGGAGCGGGGCGGTCCTGCCGGCGGCGTCCCTTCCGGCACCCACGTCGCGATCGTGAGCGGCGGCAACATCGCTCCGGCCCGCCTACGCGCCATCCTGCAAGGACAAGGGGCGTGAAGGCTCGGGAGCATGCTTCGAGTGGCCCGCTCCATGCGTTTTCGCGGAGTGCTGCCAAAGAAAAATCCCAGGGCAGGCGCGATGCGCCTGCCCTGGGATCTCGATGCCGCGGCGTGCGTCAGCGCACGTTCGGGGAGGCGCCGGCCGGCGGCTTTTCTTTCGCGGACGGTGCCGCCGCGGGGCTCGGCCGCGCGCCGGCCGCCGCGTTCGCGGTATCGAATTGACAGAAGAGCTTCGCGTCGAATTTCGGAGATCCGGGGTCGTTCGTCGTCACCGTGAGTTTGCCGGACAGCGTCCGCTGATCCGCGAAAGCCTTGAGCGCGACGATCACGGTGTAGAGCTTGCCCGCTTCCTTCTCCTCGATCTGCACGTCGAAGGTGCCCTCGGGTACGCCGCTCACTTGCGCACCGGTGACCGCGAAGGGTATGGACGGATCCAAGCTCTTGAACTCCACGGACTTCGTGATCGGCGGCGCGCCGGCCGCCTTGAGCGTGCTCGTCTCCTTCTTGGAGAAGGAGACCGTACCTGACGGCTTCATCTGGATGCGCGCCTGATGCGAGATCTGCACGGGGATGGTGATGTTCACGGTCTTCCCGCCGGGGACGCGCATCGTGGCGATCAGCTCCTCGCGCGAATTCGCCGGCTTCGAGGAGGGCACGGCGTCTACGACCACCCTCCAGCGTTTCGATGGTTCCAACTCCGAGTGATCGCGAATCTTCGCCGCCGACTTGGTCGCCTTCAGCTCGACCATCGCGGCGCTCAGGTCGCCGGGGACGAATGCCTCGAACTCGAGCGACATGTCGTTCCCCGCGAGCGACGCCATCTTCAGTTGCGCCGGCATCCATTGGAGGACGGGGCGAACCGTGCCGGTCATCGACAAGGGGAACTTGGTGCGGCGCGGGTCGTTGGTCTGGACCTCCGCGCTCTTCTTCGTCTTCTTGCCCCCCTTGAGCTTGTTGCTCGTGACTTTCAGTTCTACGAAGCCTTCCTCGCCCGGAGGAATGGGTTTCTTCGTCCAGCTGAGTGCGGTGCAGCTTCAGCCGGGTTTCACATTGTTGATGAGGAGCGGCTTGTCGCCCTCGTTCCGTACGACGAAGGTGTGACGCGGGTCTTCCCCCTGGAAGACTTCCCCCCAATCGTGCGTCTCTTCCGGGACCACCATCTTCGGGCCACCGGTCGCGCCACCGCCGGGATTTGCTGCGGGATTCGCGGCGGCACTCACGGCCGGAAGCGGAGGAGGACCGTAAGTGGCGCCGCCATCCGCCGTCGCTTGGCGCGTAGCGCACCAAAGCGCGATCGCGCCGCACGCAAGTACCAGGAACACGCACTTCGATCGATTCATTGCAGAGACCCACTTCCCACGGGTAGACGGTGGCTGTTGTGCGCTTTCCGACGAGCGCGTCTCGAGATGCCGCCGGAGCCCAGCCGCATGCTGAAACGCCTAGCTGAGAACATCCCAAATCACGGGAGAGCCGTGCCCAACTCGACGCAAACGAATTGCCGAACTCTAGCCGAAGGCGCAATTCTAGGGCCGCGAGCCGGGGTGTCAAACTCCTCCGCGCCGGAGATCGCCGCTTCTAACTCCTCACGGGGACGAGAGATGCATCGAAGCCGCCGAGCTTCATGCCGGGTACGGCGTGGAAGAGGTCGTGAGTGGGGGCGCGACCGCGCGCGCGGGGAGTCGCTTCTTCTCGGGCCCGGTGTGGCGTGCGGGGCGGCGCATTTGGGGCGCGGCAGTCGCAACCGCCCGGCCGAGGCCGCATCACTTGCCCGGACTCGCACCCACCGGCGGGACGAATCGCGCGTGCACGAGGAGCGACCGCACCGCGTACCGCGGCAGGTCAGTCGTGACGATGAGCTTGCCGCTCAGGAGCCGCTTCGTGCCGAAGTAGGCTCGCTTGAGGGTGAGATGGATGCGGTATTCGCGTCCGCTCTGCACGGTCTCCACGGCCACCTCGAACAAATCCAGCGGCAATCCCTCGAGCGTGTAGGAGAGAACCTGGAAATTGCCTCCGTCGGCGGTCGCCGCGAGCGTCACGCTCTTCGTGACCGGCCGATCGGGCGCTGAATAGAGCGGGTCGGTCTCCGCGCGCGTGAACGTGAAGCGATTCGCGGGCGCGAATGCGACCACGTCGCGATGCTCGAGCGCAAGCTCGATCTCGACCGTCTTTCGCTCCCCTTCCGGAGTGAGCACCGAGACTTCGAGGATCTCGCGCTTCTTCCCGGGACGCTCGCTCGCCGGCATTTCGAGCGGCAAGCGATACTTCGTGCCCGGCTCGAGCGCGATCGGGGCGCCTGCTTGCACGTTGCCGAAGCGCGCCACGATCTTCTCGATCTGGAAACTCGCCACGGTGTTGGGGAACAGGAAGAGATCGAGAGAGGCGGGATTGCCCGCCAAGACGGAGAGGTGCGGGTCCGAGGGCTCCCAACGGATGATCGTCACGACGTCGCCGCCCAGCCCAACCTCGAGCTCCGGTCGCGCGGGATCGTTCGATTCGATCGTAGCGGTCTTGCGGATGCGACCGAGCAGCTTGCTCGTGTCGACGCTCAGAGTGAGGACGCCGCGCCCGCCGGGAGCGATCTCTTCATCCCACGTGACGGTCGAACAGCCGCACGATGGGCGCACGCGCCGGATTTGCAGCGCCGCGTCGCCGCGGTTCTCGATTTCGAAGGTGTGATAGAAAACGCTGCCTCGAGCGATCGTGCCCCAGTCGAACTCCCGCGCAGCGATGTGGATGGCGGGGACGCTCGTGCGGGGGAGCGGCGGCGGGCCGTAGCGCGGCGCCTGCGGCGGCGGTTCCGCGGCCACGGCCAAGCCGAGCGCAAGGAGCGCGGGGGTTACCGCCGGGAAGACCCTTCTGCGGCGAGCGGCGGCGCGCGGTCGGGTTGCGCCTGGGAACACGCGGCTCCTTTCCTTGCGCGCCGGCGCTCCGCGCCGTCTCAGAGCGACGAGTCGCGGCGCGTGGCGGCACGTGGACGGCGCGATGCTATTGGCCATGGGGGAGCGGTCAAGGAGCGTGCCGCCTGCGCCGATAATGAGCGGGCGGAGCGCAACCTCGGTGCATCCGGGCGAAAGGGGAACGGCTTGCCAGAAGCGTGGGATCTCGAGCGCGCGGTGGGACTCGTGCTCGCGCGCGGCGGCTCGCGCGGGATACCGCGCAAGAACCTGAGCGTCGTCGCGGGGCTGCCGCTCGTTGCGCGCGCCGTTCGAACCCTGCGCGCCGTACCCGAGATCCGGCGCGTCATAGTCTCCACGGACGATCCGGAGATTGCGGCGGTCGCGCGCGACTACGGCGCGGAAACGCCGTTTCTGCGCCCGGCCGCCCTGGCCGCGGAGGACACGCCTTCGCTTCGCGCCATCGAACACGCGGCCGCGCAGCTCACGGCGGCGGGGGAGCGCGCCGCGCTCATGGTTCACGTACAGGCGACGTCGCCCTGCTGCCGGCCGCAGCACGTCGCGGAGGCATTGGCCGCGTTTCGCGCCGCCCCCGGCGCGGACTATCTTCGCAGCGTTACGCCGGTCACCGAGCACCCGCACTGGATGGGGCGCGTGCGCGGCGGCCGCTTCGAATTCCTCTATTCCGCGGCGGAGCGCGCATCGCGGAGGCAAGATCTGCCGGCTTTCTACCGGCTGAATGGCGCAATCGGCATCTTGCGCGTGGAGCGGATCTTGGCCGGCCGCGGCGAGACGGGGGAGATGACCCCCTACATCATGAGTGAAGACGATTCCGCCGACATCGACAATGCGGCGGATCTGCGACTGGCAGAGGAATTGCTGACATCGCAGTCGTGACACTGCGCGGTCGTGACATTGGAAACCCGTCCTGCCGGCGGCGCCGCGAGGAGCGGCGCTTGCGGCGGCGACCCACGCGAGCGAGGCTGATTTGATACGAGCCGTGATATTCGAGTTGGATGACGTGCTCTTCGACGCCGACGAATACGCTCGTGCCGCGCTCAAGCCTTTGGCCGAGGGGCTCGCGCGCCGCTTCTCGCGCGATCGCGGATTCTACTTCGCGAAAATGCTGGAAGCCTGGCAACGCTCTTCGCGGCGCGACTTGACCTTCTTGGATTCGTTCGTGCACGAAGCGGGATTGCCGGCGGCGGAAGCTGCGGTGCTCGCCGGCAAGTTCGTGCAGGCCGAAGCCGCTCTTCCGCTCCACGCCGATGCCTCGCGCTTCATCGCGCGCTTCGAAGGGGAATTGGGGCTCGCCATCGTGACCGACGGCGTCGGGCTCCTGCAGCGCGCCAAAGTGCGCGCCACCGACCTCGTAACCCGCATGCCCGTGATCGTGTTTTCGAGCGACTGGGGGAGCGTTTGGCAACGGCCGTCGCCGCTCCCGTTGCTCGTGGCGCTGCGCCTGCTACAGGTGAATGCGCGCGAAGCGGTGTTCGTCGGCTGCGATCCGGAATTGGATGCTCCGGGACCGCAGCGGCTCCACATGCCGGCGGTGCGGTTGCGGCGCGGACCGCTGGCCGCGGTCCCGGATCGGGCGAGCAGCTTCTCCGCCGCGATCGACTCGCTCGATGCGCTCGCCGATCTCGACCTCTTCCGCGAGCGCCGCTCCGCCTAGTCCGCGCGGCTGTGGCGTTAACCCCCTGGCGGCGACGCTCGGGCGTGCTCCGTAAGCACCGCGGCTGTGGCGCGAACCCCCTGGTGTCGAGGCTCGAGCGTGCTCCGCGTTTGGCGCGGCTCTCGCGCGTTAGCCCTGGTGTCGAGGCTCCGCCTCGACACCGAGCCCCTGCGGCTCTGCCGCATCTCTGCAACACCGGCCGGCACGTACCGCATCGTCACGCCATCGGACGCAAATCCTCGGGTCCGCGCGTGTCGAGGCTCCGCCTCGACACCGAGCCCCTATGAGGCAGCGCCTCTACTGGGTGCAGACTCGATACCTAATCGATCGGCGAGCTGGTCGCCGTCGCGGTGCCCGCGGTCTCGAAGCGGATCACGCCGGACAGGTCGCAGAAGAAATAACGCTCTCCCGTGCGCCCCACGACTTGCGGGTCGGCGGCGCACTCCCACGTAGCGGGAGCGCCCGTGTACGCGAAGTCGTATCCCGACTTCGTGCCCGCCGCGAGCACTGGATCGACGTAGCCGACCGTCACCAGATCCGGCATCGCGCCGGGGTAGACGCCGTAGCGAGCGCGGTATTGCTCGCTGACGGATGAGAGCACGCGCAAGCTCGACACGGCCGAAGCTTCGTTGCCGGAAATCCGCGTCGCGCGCAGCACTGGGATCGCGACCGCCGCGATGATTGCGACGATCGCAACCACGATCATCAATTCGAGCAGCGTGAAGCCGCCGTTGCGGCCGCTTCGTTCGCACGTCGATTCGTATCTTTGCGCTGTCATGGATACCTCCGCCCTTTGATTCCATCTCATCTCGAGACTTGCACGATTGACCCATGGCACGCGGCGTGCCCAGCGCCGACTCGCGGCACGAGTCGTCGGAATTGCCACTCCTATAAGGGGTTAGAGCCGCGAGCCGCACGCCTCGATCGGAATCGCCGGCCGGCGAGCGCTCGGATTCGGTGACAATTTCGAGCCGAGCGCCACTTCTTGTCGGGACGTCTCCACTCTTGCCCGCGTACATGCTGGAGCCCGCTTCTGGCACGCGCCTCGCCGCCTGCCTCGCGTCGTTGCTTTATCGGAGGATCCTCCTATGGTAGGCGCGGCCGTGATGGGAGGATCGGAAGTGCGAGAGAGATTGAGTGCGCGTACGGTTCGTCGCTCTCTCGCGTTCCTGCTCCTCGCCGGACTCTTCGCAGGTGCGCTCGCGATCGCGAGCGGCGCCCGCATCGAAGAAGCGGACTTCACCTTCTCGAATGGCACCGAAGTCTCGACCCTCGATCCCGCCACCGTGACGGGGGTGCCGGAAGGGCGCGTCATCCGCGCGATCTTCGAGGGGCTCGTGGTCAAGCATCCGCAGACGCTCGCGCCGCTGCCGGGGATGGCGGAGTCCTGGGAGATTTCTCCCGACGGTCTGACCTATACGTTTCACATCCGCAAGAACGCCGTGTGGACGAATGGCGACCCGTGCACCGCGCACGACTTCGACTACAGCTTCCGGCGCATGCTCGACCCGGAGACCGGCGCGGAATACTCCTACCAGCTCGACTACTTGCGCGGCGCCAAGGCCTATCGCACCGACATCGATCCCGAGACGCGTCGTCCCCGCCGCTCGTGGGACACGGTCGGCGTACGTGTCGCCGACGACCACACGCTCCTCCTCGCGCTGGAGGAGCCGACGCACTATTTCATGGCGCTTGCCGGCTTTTATCCGCTCTTCCCGGTGAACCGCCGCAACATCGAGGAAGCGAAGCGAGACTTCCCGGATACGTGGCAGCTCGAGTGGCTGCGCCCGGAGAACATCGTGACGAACGGCCCGTACAGGGTCGCGGCGCGGCGCGTCAACGATCGCATTCGGCTCGTGAAGAATCCGGACTATTGGGATGCAGAAAACGTCGCATTCGACACGATCGACGTGCTCGCGATCGAGAACTGGTCGACGCAGCTCAACGTCTACCTCACCGGCGGTTGCCACTGGATCGATCAAGTGCCGCCTTTGCAGGTGCCCAATCTGTTGCCGCGCGAGGACTTCAACCCGGAGCCGTACTTCGGGAGCTACTTCTACCGAATCAACGTGACGCGCCCACCGCTCGACGACGTTCGCGTCCGCAAGGCGCTCGCGCTCAGCATCGATCGCCGCGCGATCTGCGAGAAGGTGACGAAGGCGGGCGAGCGCCCTTCCTACTCGCTCGTGCCGCCGGGGCTCCCGAGCTACCGGAACGCGGAGATGGAGAAGGAAGACCTGGCGCGCGCGCGGCAACTCCTCGCGGATGCGGGGTACGGACCCGGCGGCGCCGAGTTTCCCTCGATCGAGATCCACTACAACACGAGCGAGAAGCATCGCGACGTCGCGGAAGTGATCCAGAACGGATGGAAGCGCGACCTCGGGATCGACGTGAAGCTCTTGAACCAAGAGTGGAAGGTCTATCTCGATTCGCAGACGAACCTGCAATACGACGTCTCGCGCAGCGCCTGGATCGGCGACTACGACGATCCCAACACTTTTCTCGACCTGTTCCTGACCGGCGGCGGCAACAACAAGACGGGATGGGGCAATCCGCGCTACGACCGGCTCATCGCGGAAGCTCGCAAGCTCTTCGATCCGGCGGAGCGCATGAAGGTGTTGCACGATGCAGAGCGCATCCTCATGGACGAGCTGCCCATCATCCCGATCTACTCCTACGTTACGAGCGACGTCGTCGCACCGCGGCTCGGCGGATTTCACTGGAACATCCTCGACGAGCACTTCCCGAAGTTCTTCTATTGGATGGATGACGAGGAATTGGCGGCTGTGCGGGCGCGGCAGCCGGCGGATTGGGTGCGCGTGCCGTTCGACGCCGGACCCCCGGAAGGCCAGTACGCGCCGGCGCGGCTGCGGGAGCGGCGACCTTGACGCGCTTTCTGGCGCGGCGCCTCGCATGGTTCGCGATCACGCTCTTCGTGGTCGTGACGATTTCCTTCTTCCTCATGCGCGCCGTGCGCGGCGGTCCCTTCGATGGGGAGCGCAGATTGGACGCCGCGGTCGAGCTGAACATCAAAGCGCGCTACCATCTCGACTGGCCGCCGTGGCGGCAATTCCTCCATTACGTCGGCCCCTTCAACCTCGATGAGCACCGCGCGGAGTTTCTCGGCGGCGATGGCGGCCGCGTGTTCGGCGGCGTCCTGGTGGGCGACCTCGGGCCTTCGTTTCGCTACCGCGATTTCACGGTGAACGACATCATCGCGCAGTCGCTGCCGATCTCCGTGTTACTCGGTTTGGTCGCATTGATGTGGGCGCTCTCCCTCGGCATCTCCGCGGGAATCGCGAGCGCGCTCCGCCGCGGGAGCGGACTGGACGTCGCCATTCGCCTCCTCGCCACCGGCGGCATAGTGCTCCCGAACTTCGTGATCGCTACCTTTCTCGTGCTGGTCTTCGTATTCATGCTCGGGCTGCTCCCGGTCGCCGGTTGGGGCACGCTCAAGCACATGCTCCTCCCCGGGCTCGCCCTCGGCGCGCCGTTCGCCGCGTACATCGCGCGCCTCACGCGCACCGGGATGCTCGAAGTCTTGAGCCAAGACTACATCCGCACCGCGCACGCGAAGGGGCTGCCGGCGCGCCTCGTGATCTTGCGCCACGCTCTCAAGGGCGGCCTCCTGCCCGTGATCTCGTACCTCGGGCCCGCGACCGCCGGCATCCTCACGGGCAGCCTCGTCATCGAGCGGATCTTCTACATTCCGGGCACCGGCTCCCATTTCGTGAACAGCGCGCTGAATCGCGACTACACGCTCTCCATGGGAGTCACGATCCTCTACACGGTGCTCGTCTACGGCCTCAACACCGTCGTCGACTTCGCGTACACGCTCTTGGATCCGCGCATCAAGCTGGAGGAAGAGTGAGCGCCGCGCCGGATCCCCTGGTGCGCTGGTCGATCGGCGCCGCCGATGCCGAGCGCCTCCTCGCGGAAGCGGCAAAGGTGCGCGGCGAGAGCCTGTGGAGCGATGCGTGGCGGCGCCTGCGCCGAAACCGCGTGGCGTGGTGGTGCTTGCTCTTCCTCGCGGCGTTCACGCTCACAAGCGTGCTCGCGCCGCTCCTCCCGATCCCGTCGCCCGTGCAGATCGAGCTGAATGCGCTGCTCTTGCCGCCCGCGCCGCCCTGGCAGGAATTCGGCGGGCGCGGCTTCACCACGGAAGCGTTTTGGGACCTCGGCGCGGTCGACCGCGGCATGCTCGGCCTCCGGCAGTGGATCTTCGGCGATTGGCAGACGGGCCACTGGCTGGGGACCGACGCGAAGGGGCGCGACGTGCTCGCGCGAGTCATCTGGGGGAGCCGCACATCGATCCTGGTCGCGCTCGCGGCGGCGCTTTGCAGCTTGTTGATCGGCGTGACCTACGGCGCAACTTCCGGCTATCTGGGCGGACGCGCCGACAACCTCATGATGCGCATCGTCGATGTCCTCTATTCGGTTCCTTTCATCTTCGTCGTGATATTTCTGATCACGATCGTGAACGAATACCGGCGGACGCTCCAGGACTATTACGGGATCAATCGCGAGGTCGTATTCTACGTCGTGATCGGCGCCATCTACTGGCTGACGATGGCGCGCGTCGTGCGCGGGCAGGTGCTTTCCCTGAAGAACTCGGAATTCATCGAAGCGGCGCGCGTGATCGGCGCATCGACCCGCCGCATCATCTTCCTCCACCTCGTTCCCAACGTGCTCTCGATCGTGATCGTCTATCTCACGCTCACGATCCCCGCAGTCATGCTCTTCGAGGCGTTTCTCTCCTTCCTCGGGCTCGGCATAGAGCCGCCGAAGGTGAGCTGGGGCCTGCTCGCGGTCGACGGAGTCGAGGCCGTGAGCCCGCTCTACGTGCAGTGGTGGCTCGTCTTTTTTCCGGCCGCGGCGATGGGCGGCACTCTGCTCGCCCTGAATTTCCTGGGGGACGGCCTGCGGGATGCGCTCGATCCCCGGCTCCGCGGGAAGGACTGAGGCTTCCACGATGCCGGCATTGCTCGAAGTGGAAGAACTGCGCGTGCGTTTCGAGACCCATCACGGCACCGTGCGCGCCGTGGATGGCGTGAGCTTGGAGCTGGCCGCTGGCGAGACCGTCGGGCTCGTGGGGGAGTCCGGCTCGGGGAAGTCCGTCACGAGCCTCGCGCTCATCGGCATGATCCCGGTGCCGCCGGGGGTCGTGGAAGCGAAGCGCATCGCGTTCGATGGGCGCGACCTCCTCGCGCTCGCGCCCGACGAGCTGCGCCGGATCCGCGGCAACGAGATCTCGATGATCTTTCAGGACCCGATGACGTCGCTGAATCCGTTCCTCACGGTGGGCCGCCAGCTCAGCGAAGTGCTCGAAGTGCACAAGGGTCGGGACCGGCGCGAGGCGTGGCGCGACTCCGCGCGGGGCCTCGGCGATGTCGGCATTCCCAACCCGGAGCGCTGCTTGGATTCGTTTCCGCACGAGCTTTCCGGGGGGATGCGCCAGCGCGTGATGATCGCGATGGCACTTCTTTGCGAGCCGAAGATCCTCCTCGCCGATGAGCCGACCACCGCGCTCGACGTCACGATCCAAGCGCAGATCCTCGAACTCTTGAAGGAGCTGCAGCGGCGCTACGGCACGGCGATCATCCTCGTCACGCACGCGCTCGGCGTCGTGGCCGGGATGGCGAATCGCGTGTACGTGATGTACGCGGGCCGCATCGTCGAGAGCGCGGCGACCGGCGCGCTCTTCGCGCGGCCGCACCATCCCTATACGGAGGGGCTCTTGCGGTGTCTCCCGACTCTGCGCGGAGATGGCGCGGCGCGCCTCGCGGCGATCGACGGCCAGCCGCCGGATCTCGCCGCGCTCCCGCCGGGATGCGCGTTTCGACCTCGCTGCGGCTACGCGATCCCGCGCTGCGAAGCGGAGGTGCCGCCGCTCACCCCCGCCACGCTTGCGGCGCACGCCGCGGAGGCGAACGCGCGCCGCTCCGCGTGCTTCTCGAGCGCGGCGCTCGCGGCTGGCGCCCCGGCGGGTGCCGAGATGGGTCGCGCATGAGCGCGCCGCTCCTCTCCGTCCGCGACCTGCACACTCGCTTTCGGCTGCGCGGCGGACTCTTTCGCCGCAGCGCGTCTTGGCTCTACGCCGTGAACGGCGTCTCCTTCGACCTCATGCGCGGAGAGACGCTCGGCCTCGTCGGCGAGTCCGGCTGCGGCAAGTCGACGACGGCGCGCACGATCGTGGGCCTCTGCCGCGCGGCGTCCGGCTCCGCGCGCCTCGGCGACGTCGAGCTGACGCGCTTGTCGCGGCGCCGCTGGCTGCCCGTGCGCCGGCGGATCCAGATGATCTTCCAGGACCCGTACGCATCGCTCGATCCGCGCCAAACGGTCGGCTCGATCTTGGCCGAGCCGCTCCGCATCCACGGCCTCGCGACTCGGCGCGAAGTGAAGTTGCGCGCGATGGCGCTCCTCGACGCGGTCGGATTGAACCCGCGCCACATCTATCGCTACCCGCACGAGTTTTCGGGGGGGCAGCGGCAGCGGATCGGCATCGCCCGCGCCCTCGCGCTGGAGCCGGAGCTGATCATCTGCGATGAGCCGGTGAGCGCGCTCGACGTGTCGATCCAAGCGCAGATCCTGAATTTGCTCAAGGATCTGCAAACGCGCTTTCGGCTCTCCTACATCTTGATCTCGCACGACCTCTCGGTCGTGCGCCACCTCTGCGACCGGGTCGCGGTCATGTACCTCGGGAAGATCGTCGAGACCGCGCCGCGCCAAACGCTCTTTGCGGAGGCGGCGCACCCGTACACGCGCGCGCTCCTCTCGGCCGTGCCGATCCCGGATCCCACGCTCGAGGCGAAGCGGCGCCGCATCGTGCTTGCAGGCGATGTGCCGTCCCCCGCTGCGCCGCCGCCGGGGTGCCCCTTCCATCCGCGCTGCCCGGAGCGCGCGCGCGTCGCCGGCGATCGCTGCGCGCTCGAAGCGCCGCTCCTCGCCGCGCGCGCCGCGGGCGGCGCGCACGCGTGCGCGTGTCATCTCAGCGAGACTACGGATTAGCTCGTTCTCCGCGCCGCTCCCCGCGCCAGGCTCCACTTGAGCGCGGGGGGCGTGATGAAGGTCGTCACGATCACCATGATGACGACCGCGGAGAACACCGCGCCGCTCACGACCGGCTTCCCGTCGAGCTGGAGCGCGGCGCCCATGTTCGCGAAGATGAGGCCGACCTCGCCGCGCGGGACCATCCCGATGCCGACGGACAAGCGATCGATCCCGCCTCCGACGATGCCGAGGGAGCAGGCCTGCTTGCCCGCCACCGCCGCGACGCACAGGACGCCTGCGAGGATGAGGAGGGCCGGATCCTGGAACGCCCGCAGCTCCGTGCGCGCGCCCATCAACACGAAGAAGATCGGCACTAGCATGGACGAGAGCGGGTGAATCCAGTCCGCCAGCGAGCGATGGCCGCTCTCCGCGAACGGCATCGAGTGGTGGTCTTCCAGAATGAGACCCGCGGCGAACGCGCCCACGATCGGCGCGAGGCCGATCCAACCGGCGAGCCACGAGAGCGCGAAACAGAACGCCAGCCCCGCGCTCAAGAGGAGTCCCGGGCCGCTCAGCTTGGCGTACGCCCGAAACAGATGCGGCGAGAGCCAAACGCCGAGCGTGAGCGCGCCTACCAGGAACACGACGGCTTTCGCCAGGATCCAGCCGGAATCGGCGAGGGATGCCTCGGCGCCGCTCGCGGCGGCAGTGATGATTCCAGAGACCACGGCGAGGATCACGAGCCCCATCACGTCGTCGATCACCGCGGCGCCGAGGATGATCCGCGCTTCATTGCTCTGCAAGCGCCCGAGATCGCGGAGCACGCGCGCCGTAATCCCGACGCTCGTCGCCGTGAGGGTCGCTCCGATGAATGCGTGGACGTAACCGCTCTCCTCCGGCAAGAGCCACGCGCCCACGCCCCAACCGAGCGCGAACGGCGTGAGGACGCCGAGCGTCGCCACGAAAAACGAAGAGGCGCCGACGCGCAGCATCTGCGCGACGGTCGACTCGAGCCCCACTTCGAAGAGCAGGATCAGGACGCCGAGGCGCGCGAGCATGTCGATCGTCGCATCGCTCTTCAGCGGCTCGAACCACGATACGCCGGCGAGGTAGAGATTGCCGATCACGACGCCCGCGAGCAGCTCGCCGAGCACCGCCGGCTGCCCGCAGCGTGCCGCCGCGTGGCCGCCGAGCTTCGCGGCGATCAGTATGACGGCGAGCATCAGGACGACGTTGCCGATGGGATCGGTGTGCGCGGCGTTCGCTGGGTCGATGAGCGCGAAGACGCCGAGAGAATCGCAAAGCGGCAAGTATTCGAGCATTCGATCGATCTCCCGGCGTGTGCGCCTCGAGAGCGATTCGTGCTCCGGGCGCGCGCGCACTATCTGCGATCGATTCTTCGAAGACAAGAGCGTGCCGGCGCCGCCGTCGCGCGCGCTTTTTTGTGGACTTGCTTCGATGCCTCCGGGTAGAAGTCGAATCGCGTCTCTTCGCAACGAACTTCCGGCTGCGGCGAGTATGGCGAGCGCGGAGGCTCATTCCCGAATGTGGATGACACTACCGTCTCTTGTGGGGTGCCGCGGCGCGCGTTCGTTTCCGCGCGCCAGCGCGATACTGCTCGCTGCCTCGATCTGCTGCGCTCCTCTCTTGCTCTGCGCGCAGGGCGAGCCGCCGCGCGAGCCGCCACGCGAGGATGCGGCGCCTGCCGCCGCGGCGAAACCAATCGCGGCGAGCGAGCGGCTGCGGAGCCTCGCCGCCGAGGGGGACCGCTTCGAGGCGGAACGGGCGCACGTACTCGGGCTCGCGGAGTCGACCCGCGCCGCGCGCGAAATCGCGGCTGCGGCTCTCGCGGCGCTGGAAGCGGATTTCCGCAAGTCGCGCGCCGCGGTCGCCGCCGCCGGAATGAACCACAATCTCGGCGTGCTGTTCCGCGAGCGGCGCCGCAAGCTTCCGGAGCCGCGCGAGATCGCCCGGAGGATCGAGGAGCGGGAGGCGCAATTCGAAGATGCGGTCGCGCGCCTCTTCGAATCCCGCGACCGCCGCGATAACTGGTCGATCGAAGGTGCCGTCGCCGCCGGCCTGGCGAAGGACGGCGCCGGGCGGACTCCCGAGGAGGTCGCCGCTCTCGCAACGGCGCTGCGCGCGCGTGCGGCGCGCATCGCCGAGCTGCACGCGTCGATCTCCGGCGGCTACGAACGCATCGAAGAGGAGCTGGGCGAGCACGACCGGCTCGACCGCGCGCTCGTACAGCTCGCGCGCCGCTACGCTGCTTTCATCGATGCGCGCATCTTGTGGTTGGCGAGCGCCGAGCCCCTCGAATTCGGCGACATCGGACGCGCGTTGAGCGCCGGGTCCTGGTTCTTCGATGCGGGCGAATGGCGGCTATTCGCGACGACCCTCTTCGACGAGGTCCTCGCGAATCGCGCGGAAGCGATCGCGGTCCTGCTCGTGCTCCTGATCCTCTTCGGCGCGCGCTCGTGGCTGCGGCCGGGGGAGAAGTCCGCGGCGGAGCCTGGCGCCGCCGAAGGCGGCACGGCCGTGGGAGAAGCGTTCCGCGCGGTCTTGGAAACGCTGCCCGCGGCGGCGCTCATCTGGGCGGCGGGCCATTTCGCTTCCTACGCGGGCCATGCATCCAGCCTCGCGGATGGCGCCGGCGTGGCGCTCGGGCGCGGCGCCTACGGCTATCTATTTCTCGCATCCTTTCTCCGCATCGCGGCGCCAGGAGGCGTCGCGGAGGCGCAGTTCTCTTGGCCTCCCGCGATCGTTGCGGTCCTCCGCGCGGCGTGCCGTTTCGGCATTACGTTTTTGTTGCCGCTCTACCTCGTCGTCGTCGCGCTCGCGGCGCAGCCGCGCCCGGAGCACGGCGATTCGCTCGGTCGCGCGGCGTTCATCGCCGGCATGATCGGTTGCGCGCTCTTCGCGGCGCGCGTCCTTCGCCCCAGGAGTCCCGCGCTGACGGCGGCGCTCGCGAGCGAGCCGGGGAGGCGGCTCGCGAGATTCGCCAAGCTCTGGCTGCCGGCGGCGGCGGGGGTCCCGGCCGCGCTCGCGCTCCTGGCGGCGCTCGGATACTTCCACACGGCCTTGGTGCTCGAGCTTCGGCTCCGCTCTACGATCGCATACGTCGTCGGACTAGCGGTGGCCGGCGCTCTCGCGCTCCGTTGGCTCACCGCGGCGGGGCGGAGGCTGGCAGAAGATCACGCGCGCATTGCGGAAGCGGAGCGCCAATGGGAGCTACTGGATGCGGGCGTGAGCAGCGAGAGCGGCGCGGTGAAGCATCGCCTGGAGCGGCACCTGCACGTGCCGATGGCCAAGGTTGACGCGCACAGCCGCGAGATGCTGCGCTTTCTGTTCCTGCTCGCGCTCGTACTCGGCCTCGGCGGGATCTGGTCCGAGACGCTTCCCGTCATCGCCACCCTCGATCGCGTGCAGCTCTTGCCGGAGCCGGCGCTCCTGCCGCGATCTGTATTCCAGGATGACAGCGATGTGGCGCACGGCGCCCGCGGCGGCACGGCGCCCGCGGTGGCGCGCGACGCCGCGCCCGCAGCGCCAGCCGCTGCGACTCCCGCCGCCGGCCCCGAACTGGCAATCGGTGTGCCGCCGGAGGACGCCGCGCGCAGTGCGGCGGAGCCGTCCGCGGCGAAGGAGGGGGCACGCCGACTCACTCTCGCGAATCTCGTGGTGGCGCTCATCGTGCTCGCGGTGGCCGTGGTCGCGAGCAAGAACATCCCGGGACTCCTCGAGATCGCGATCTTCGGGAGATTGCCGCTCGATGCCAGCGCACGTTACGCGATCACGACGATCGCCCGCTACGCGATCCTCTTCGGCGGCCTTTGGATGACGCTCGCCGCAGTCGGTATCGGCTGGTCCAACGTGCAGTGGCTCGCGGCCGCTCTCACGTTCGGACTTGCATTCGGACTCCAGGAGGTGTTCGCGAATTTCGTCTCCGGAGTGATCATCTTGTTCGAGCGCCCGATTCGAATCGGAGACGTCGTGACGCTCGGGAGCATGGTCGGCAAGGTCACCAAGATCCGCATGCGCGCGACCACGATCCTCGACAAGGATCGGCGCGAGCTGCTGGTGCCGAACAAGGAGTTCATCACGCAGCAATTGATCAACTGGACGCTGAGCGATCCGATCACCTGCGTGACGGTGCCGGTCGGCGTCGCCTACGGGAGCGATACGAAGCTCGCCCGGCAGTTGCTGCTCGAAGCGGCGGCGGAGAGCGAGCTTGTGCTCGACGATCCCGCGCCGCACGCGTATTTCCGGAATTTCGGCGCGAGCGCTTTGGACTTCGAGCTGCGAGCGTTCATCTCCGATTACGATGAGTTGCAGGAAGTCACGCACGACCTCCACGAGCGAATCGATGCCAAGTTTCGCGCCGCCAAGATCGAGATCGCGTTTCCGCAGCTCGACGTACACGTTCGCAATGGGCCTCTTGGCGCCGGCGCGGAGCGCCTTGCCGGCGAGACGTAGGAATGCCGTTCGCCATTGGGTCGTCGCCATGCGGCAATCGCGCGCACTGTCTCGGAATCAGCGGAGTGGTTCCTTGTACGGCGCGCCCGGGATCTCCGCGACGTAGCGCGGAACCGCATAGCCGGGCAGGCGCGCGGCCAGCGCCGCGACGATCGCCCTGCCGCGCTCGATCGGGACGTGGAAATGGCTGCCCCCGCGCACGGGATCGAGTTGGTGCAAGTAATAAGGGAGGACGCGCGCATCGAGCAGGCGTTCGCACAGTGCCGCGAGCACGCCGGCGTCGTCGTTCACGCCGCGTAGGAGCACGGACTGATTCATGAGCGTCACGCCCGCGGCCGCCAAGCGCAGGAGCGCCGCGGCGCAGGCGTCGTCGATCTCCGCCGGGTGGTTCGCATGGATCACGAGGTACGGCACGAGCCGTGTCGCCGTGAGCATGGCGAGGAGTTCCGCCGTGACCCGCTCCGGAATCACGACGGGGAGCCGGCTGTGGATCCGCAGGCGCTTGAGATGCGGGATCTCCGCGAGCGCTCCCACGAGCCTCGCGAGCGCGTGGTCCGTGAGCGCGAGCGGATCGCCGCCGCTCAGGATCGCCTCGCGGATGCTCGGGTCTTCCGCGATGCGGGCGAGTGCGGGGCGCCAACTGGCGAGGCCGCGCGGAGCGGCGTCGTAAGGAAACTCGCGGCGAAAGCAGTAGCGGCAATTCACCGCGCAGACGCCCGCGGCGATGAGGAGCGCGCGCCCTTCGTATTTTTCGAGCAAGCCGGGGACATGCTGCGCGGCGAGGTCGCCCACGGGATCCGCGACGAACGCGGGATCTTCGATTTCCTCCTCCGCCAAGGGCAGCACTTGCAGGAGCAGCGGATCGCGGGGATTGCCCCGCTCCATCCTCGCGATGAAGCCGCGCGGCACGACTAGCTGGAATCTGCCCGCGGCGCGCCGGGCCGGCGCGCGGTACTCCTCGGGTAGTTCGAGGAGCGCGATCAGCGTATCGGGGTCGCGCACCGCGGCCGCGAGATGCCGCTGCCACGCGCCGTTCGTCGCGGCTCCGAGGTTCGGAGTTTGCGACGGTGGCGGCGCCGAGACCGCATTCATCGCGGCTGCGCCGGCCGGCCGCGCCGTCACGAAACGAAAGTCCTATTCGACGTCATGGTGATTTGTATAATAACGCCGCGATTCGAGCCGGCAACGAACGACGGGACGCAACGGGACGAGACGAGACGGTCCCGGGCGCGCGGAACGCTCGGCGCACCTGCGGATTCCGGTGCGAATCGCGCCACAGAAGCGCCAGGAGAAGCGACCATCGCCGCATCGCCCCCGCAACGGGGCTTCACGCCGAGCGGACCACTTCGATCGAGCCGCGCGCCGTGAAGGAGAGTGTCAAGCACTTAGGAACACCCGCGGAGGAACATGACTGGGGCATACAACGTCGGCGATCTCAAGAAAGGGCTCAAGGTCCTCCTGGACAACGAGCCGTATCTCATCATCGAGACCGATTTCATGAAGCCGGGGAAAGGGCAGGCGGTCTACCGCACGAAGTTGCGCAATCTGATTCGCGGCAACGTGATCGAACGAACGTATCGAAGCGGAGACAAGCTCGATGCCGCGGACGTCACGGAGATGACTCTCGAGTACATGTACAACGACTCGAAGAACTGGTTCTTCATGAACATGCAAACCTTCGAGCAGTTCACCGTTCCCAAAGATGGCCTGAACGATGCCAATTATTGGCTCAAGGAGGGGGCGGTCACGCAGGTAACCTTCTGGGGCGAACGCGCGATCACCGTCGAAGCGCCGAAGCACGTCGAGTTGGAGGTCACATATTGCGAGCCGGCCGCGCGCGGGAACACGGCAACCAACGTGCAGAAGGCGGCGCGTCTCGAAACCGGCGTCGAGATCCAAGTACCGGCCTTTATCAACACGGGGGACATCGTCAAAGTGGACACGCGGACAAGCGAGTACATTGAGCGGATCTCCAAATCCTGATTCGAATCCCTGCCTCCCCGGAGCGACGCTCGAGACGCTGAAGCTGCGGGCGCGAATTCTCGCCGAGATTCGGGCGTTCTTCGCCGCGCGCGGCGTTCTCGAAGTCGAAACTCCGATCTTGTGCGAAGCGGGCGCAGTCGACGCCCATCTCGATCCGATTCCCGTGCCGCTGCCCGAGCAGTTGCCCGAGCGGATGCGGCAGAGTACGCCCGCCATGCGCTACCTCCTGACCTCTCCGGAACATTGCATGAAGCGGCTGCTCGCCGCGGGGAGCGGTCCCATCTTCCAGATCACGCGAGCGTTCCGGAGCGGCGAGCGCGGCCGGCTGCACAATCCGGAATTCACGATCCTCGAATGGTATCGTCCGGGATTCGACGAGCACGCGCTGATGGCGGAGGTCGAGGCTCTGTTCCGCGCGCTGTTCTCCGCCGCAGGGGGAGCGGCGCCGGCGCCGGAGCCGTTCGAGCGCGTCACGTATGCGCAAGCGTTCGAGCGTGCGGTCGGCATCGATCCCCACCACGCCTCCGCGGAGGAGCTTGCGCGAGCGGCGCTGCGCGCGGGGCGCGGCGCGCCGCCCGCGATTCCAGCGGCGGATCGCGACGGCTGGCTCGACTACCTGCTCGTCACCTGCGTCGAGCCCGGGCTCGGCCGCCAGCGCCCCGTGTTCCTGCACGATTATCCGGCGAGCCAAGCGGCGCTCGCGCGCATCCGCACGTCCGAGCCTCCGGTCGCCGAGCGCTTCGAGTGCTACGCTCGCGGCATCGAGCTTGCGAATGGCTACCGCGAATTGCTCGACGCAGCGGAGCAAGAGCGGCGCTTCGAAGAGGCGAATCGCGTTCGGCGCGCGCGGGGATCGTGCGAGCTGCCGATCGACCGTCGATTCCTCGGCGCGCTAGCGGACGGCCTGCCGGCGTGTGCCGGCGTCGCCGTCGGCCTCGATCGCGTGGTGCTCCTCGCCGCAGGAAAGCAACGCCTCGAAGAGGTGCTTGCGTTCTCTTGGGAGCGTGCTTAGCCCGAATCATTCATGATCCTTCTACTGCAAGCGCCGATGTGGCTGCCTTGCTGCGTCGAAACCGCGACTTCGATCCTCAACGACCTCACCAGGTCGCCTCCGGTCGAAG
>JAKEFC010000229.1 GCA_022616235.1 Planctomycetota bacterium | reverse complement strand
TCGTCGACGCCGCGACTCCCCAGGAATCCGCGAGCGCGCGCACCGGCGCAATGATCTCGACAACGTCTCCGATCCAGATCACGAGCGATGCGACGCTGGCGGCGACGAGCGCGCGCCCGAGAATGCGTCCGCGCACCGAGCGCCGCGCGGCGCGCCGCCGGCGCCGCTCCGCCGCTCCTTCGAGCCGCGGCAGCGACCGCTCGCGGTCTCCGTAGAGATGCTCCCGCGCGTTCGCTATTTCCGTATCGAGGCTCCGGCACACGTCGCGGTATTCCTCGACCAGCTCCCCGAGACCCGCGGCCAACAGCCGCGGGTGGCCCGTCTGCGCCCCAGCGGCAGCCGGGACCTCCGCGCGCACGATCGGCTGCAAGAACGCAGAAAGCTCCAAGAGGGGCTTCGATGCGGCCTGGCGCAGGCGGTCGCGCAGACGTTCGCGCTCTTTCAGCTCTTTTTCTTCCGCGGCGACGTTCTGCGCGCGCGACCGTTCCGCCTCGTGCAGCTCGACCGCGCGTTGCGCGTGCTGGACGCGGGCTTGCATCAGCTCGGGGATTCGCGCCACGTTGGGAACGTACTTCGAGATCTGCAGCTCGTTCCGCGTAAGCTCCGCTTGGATTCTCGCGAATTCGCCTTCGGCGTCGCCGATCTCATCGCACACCGCCGCGCGCGAGTTCTCGAGAACGTCGCAGCCGACGATGTGGTCCAGAAACTCGCGCATCTCTTGCGGCGATCGCGGCGCATCGCTCTCCGCCATGTAGAAGGAGCGGCAATAGTCTTCGAAGTCGAGCCGGAGGACTCCGCGCAGCGCCTCATCGACCGCCGACGTCCCGGCGGCGATCTCCCGGCGATCGTCGAGGCAAGAGAGGCGCGCGTAGTTCGTTCCGAGCCGATCGATCTCGCGCGAAACCAGGTAGCGACGCGCCCCCGTGGGATCCGTCTGCTCGAACTCCAGCGCGACCGAGCACTGCTGCTCGCCCCAATGGATGAGGTCTGCCAGGGAGCCCTCCGCGCTCGTGTGCGACTTGCCGAAGAGCGCGAACTGGATCAACTCGCCGATCGAGGTCTTGCCGCTCTCGTTCGGACCTTCGATGCAGAAGAGACCGCGGCGCGGAATCGCCTCGAGGCGCACGTGCCGGAACTTCATGAAGTTTTTTCCCTCGAGAGAACGTAGGATCATCGACTCGACTCCCCGAGAAGGCGCTTGAGCACGCTTTCGCCCAAGGCGGCGGCGCGCCGGTATCGCTCGCGAACCGCGCTCTCCGCGGAGGGAGCGAGCGCTCGCACTTTGCTCGCGCAAGTACGCCGGAATTCGTCGAGCGGCGAGTCGATGCTCAGCTCGCAAAAGAGATAGTCATCGGTGCCGCGAGCCGCCTCGCCGGGAAGGGCTGCCTCGGCGCGCGCGACTTCCGCGCCAGGGTCGCCGGCAGCGTCCTCGGCGCGCCCCGGTCCGAGTCCAGGGTCGTTCATCGCGATCTCCTGGAGTTGGTCCCGACGGGAAGATATCGCTCGGAGTTACTCGGTCCGCGGGCGGGGATGTTGGGCAGGCGCTCGCAAGGCGGCGGTGCTTTGCTGGCGGAACGTCGCACGAAATCGCCCCTCTACTTCGTCACGAGACGCGCGCTAACCTCCAGAATCTCATCTCGTGCCTCGGCGGCATTCGCGAAACGGTACGCCGGATTCACGTGCATCATCTTGTCGACGAGTTCGGAAACCTCGCCGGCGATCTCCGGCACGAGTTCGGCCACGGACTTCTTCGTGCCCGAAAAGGCCTTGATCATGACCTCGATCGGACTCGCACCCGTGAACGGAACGTGGCCGGTGAGCATCTTGTAGAGGGTGACGCCGAGGCTGTAAAGGTCGGAACGCGCGTCCGCGGTTGCAAAGTCGCGCGCTTGCTCCGGCGCCATGTAGTACGGAGTCCCGAGGATCGAACCAGGTTGCGTGATCGTCGTCTGGGTATCCCCCATGACTTTTTTCGCGAGGCCGAGGTCCGCAAGCTTCACGCGTCCTTCCGTCGTCAACATGATGTTCTCGGGCTTGATGTCGCGGTGGATGATCTCGCGAGCGTGCGCGTGGTGCAGCGCATCCGCGACTTGCGCCGTAATGCGCAGCGCTTCCGGGACGGCGAGGCGCTGCTCGCGGCGCAGTCGCTGGCTGAGGTTTTCGCCGGCGACGAATTCCATGGTGTAATAGAAGATCCCCTCTTCTTGGCCGGCATCGTTGATGTGGATGATGTTGATGTGGCTCAGCGCCGCCGCGGCGCGCGCTTCGAGCAGGAAGCGACGGACGAAATTCTCATCCGCCGCCAGGTCCGGCGCCAGGACCTTTAGCGCGACGGTGCGCCCGAGATTGATCTGCTCCGCCTCGTAGACCGTGCCCATCCCGCCGCTCGCGATCCTGCGGCGGATCATGCACCCCCCGACCTTGCGGCCGATGAGCGGGTCGGCCTTCTCCTTGTCGCCGGCCGCCGGCGCGCGCGGCGCCGGCGTGACCACTCCCGGGGCGGTCAGGCGCGTCGTCGTGAAGATCAGCTCGGTCGAGCAATAATTGCACAGATATTCGTTGCGGCGCTTGTAGTTCTTGACGCGGTGCTCGTTCTGGCAGCTCGGGCAATAGAGGAGCAGCAGATTGAGGCTGGAGAGCACCTCCTTGAGGTCCTCGAGCGGCAAGACACCGCGCGCCACGAGCACCTGCCCGAGCGGCACGTCCTGACCCCTGCCGCGCAGCTCCTCTTGAGCGGCCAAGCAGTCGCGCACCTGCTCGAGCGAAGCGAGCTTCCTGCGCACGACTTCCTGTCCGATTCTCATCGTGTGCTCAGGCATCCGGCGGCTCCTACAACGCCTTCACGATCTGCTCGAGATCCACGTGCTCCATGACCATCTGTTTCGCTAACGTGATCTTATCGTCATCTGTCGGCTGAATTCGCACCGGCATTGCGAAGATCTTGCTCGCGACGGTGTAGGAATCCTCCTGCGCGAGGAAGGTCGGAAGTGCCGATTCCTTGAGCAGCTCCAGGATCCGCGGATGCGGCCTCTCCCCGGCGGATAGGACCACACCCGCCGGCCCCCCCGCCTTGCGCCCCGCGCAGGCGCAGATGCTCACCAACATGTCTTCCCGGTCCCCCGGCGTGATGATCAAGGAATGCGGAACGAGGTAAGGGATCGCGCGGTGCGGCGTCATCGCGCCGACGCGCACCGCCTTGATGATTCGCTCGGCATTGCCGGCGCCACAGATCATTTCGCCGTTCAAGACTTCGGCGACGCGGATGAATCGAAACGAATTCAGCTCGGGTTCTTCCGGGAGGATGCCGAGGAGGCGTATCCCCATCGAATCGAGCCGTTCCTGGGCGTACGGCCGGTAGTCGTTGAGCAACTCCTTCGGTACGCGGTTGATCACGAGGCCGATGACGTCGACCTCGCTTTCGCGCAAGTAGGCTGCGTTGAGGAGCGCCGGATCGAACGGGTTGTGGCCCATGACGCCGTAGGCCGCGACGATCAGCGCCTTGCAGCCGTACATGCGGGCGATGCCGGCGTTCGAGAGCCCGAGGCTGCTCCCCATCGTCGCGTGCCCCGTGCCCTCGACCACGACGACATCGCGCCCCGAACTGATGCGACCGTATGCGTCTTGCATGCGGCGAAGCATCGCCTCCGCGTCCGCCTTCGTGATCACCGGCCACTGGGCGGAAC
Source organism: Planctomycetota bacterium (assembly GCA_022616235.1). GTDB lineage: Bacteria > Planctomycetota > UBA8108 > UBA1146 > JAKEFC01 > JAKEFC01. The sequence continues at coordinate 11,664 of JAKEFC010000229.1, read as the reverse complement.
TCAACGCCACGGGGCACATGTCCTTGATGTTCTCGTGCAAGGCGCAAGCGCGCTCGATCAGCATCGCATCGAGATCGATCCCGTCCACCCCTGCGCGTACGCGCGCGATGCCGAGCGGCTTGATGAATCCGACGCGGTCGAAGCTGTTCGCGAGATCGGCGACGAGGCCCAAGGTTACGAGCGTCTTGCCGACGGCCTCGTCGGTGGCCGTGATGTAGAGCGGTCGCTTCATGATTCGTTCAGTTCCAATCCCGGGTTTGGTTCCATCAAGCGCCGGCGCCCGCGCTCTTCGGCGGGTCCTCCGCGGGGAGCGCCGCGAGTATCTTGGCCAAGCGCGCGCCGTATGCCCGCAGCGTCAACCGACGCGATTGCGAGCCGCAGTGCTCGATGTCGACTGCGATCCGCTCCGCCGGCAGGAGCGCCGCGATACGGTCCCCCCACTCCACCGCCACGACTCCTTGCGCGCGCATGTCGTCCCATCCTTGCAGAAGTAGCTCCGCGGGGCCGCCCAACCGGTAGGCATCCAGATGGAAGAACCGGCAGCGTCCCTCGTGAATGTGGCAAATGCTGAAGGTTGGACTGCGAACGACTTCTCGAACTCCCAGGCCGCGCGCAATTCCCTTCGCAAAGACGGTCTTGCCGGCGCCGAGATTGCCGCGCAATTCGAAGAGGGTGCCGGCAGGCACGCGCTCCCCCAACCATGCGCCGACTCGCTCCGTCGCCTCCGGCGAGCCGCTGTCGAACGTTCGCGTCGAGTCCCGGGAAGTCATGCGCATCTTGCCGGGTCGCGCTCCACGGCGCGCGCCGTGCCGACCCGCGGTCCGCTGCCGCATTCGCCGTCGCGGCGCTCCCGCGCCGATTCCCCGCCCGCAAGGAGCGGCAATCTAACCACGGTGGAAACCTTCCGCAAGTAAGGCCGATCGTTCGTTCCAGCGTTCAACGTTCGCGCCACAACGGGGGTCGTTCGCAATGCGCTACGCCTCGTCCGCACCCAGGTTTTTCCCCGCGCCGTCGATGCGACTCTGCCTCCTCGGCGCGGGAAGGGCGATGTAGGCGTCGGCCTCGATCTCGACGAGCATCGCGGGGTCGATGAGCGCGCTCACTTCTACCATCGCGGTGGCGGGGCGAATGGAGGCGAAGCGCTCGCCGTGCGCGCGTCCGACGGCTTCCCAGTCCCTCGCGATATTCACGACGTAGACGCGGGTTCGCACGACGTCTTCCAGTCGCGCGCCCGCGCGCTCGAGCGCGGCTTCGATGTTGCGCAGAGCTTGCACGGCCTGAGCGTAGGCATCGCCGCCGCCGGCGATCTCTCCTCCGGCGCCGGTGGCCGTCGTTCCCGACACCCACACGTGGCGTCCCACGCGCACCGCGCGCGAGTAGCCGACCACCGGCTCCCACCGCGTACCGCTCGCAATATTCTCGCGCTCGCGCATCCGCCGTTCGCTCCGTCTCCGCATGCCGGCCGCCCGCTCCCAAGCTGCCTCGCGCGGCAGAATAGCACGGCACACCGCTTCCCGAGCTTGAGAATCGCGCGGCGCCGGAGCGCAAGCGATTCCCGCTCGTGAGAACAAAAGCTCGCAAAACGACGAATGCGGCATCGCTCCGCGCGGTCGTTACTCGCCCCTACTCGGCGCGCCCGCCGAACGCGGGCGCAATGGCAAAAGCTTTGCTCCTTGCAAGAAGAGCAATCGAACGACCTTACCGGAGCATCGGGAGCGGCGGAGAAAGACCGCGGCTCCCGCTCGCATTCCTGGAGGCAAATGGACCCGACACGCCCCGCCACGGCGCCGCTCGAAGAGTTTTCCTACGACGACGGTCTCACGCGCCAGTTTCTCTTCGCGACGCTGTTCTGGGGGATCGTGGGCATGCTCGGAGGTCTGCTCGTCGCGCTCCAGCTCGCCAACCCGCTCTTCAATTTCGAGCTGCCCTGGCTGACTTTCGGGCGCCTTCGCCCGCTGCACACGAACGCCGTGATCTTCGCGTTCGCCGGCAATGCGATCTTCTGCGGCGTGTACTACTCGATCCAACGGCTCCTGAAGACCGGGATCTACAGCCGCTGGCTCGGACGGCTCCACTTCTGGGGGTGGCAAGCGATCATCGTCGCCGCCGCGATCACGCTGCCGCTCGGCCACAACCAGTCGAAGGAATACGCCGAATTGGAGTGGCCCATCGACATCGCCATCGCCGTGATCTGGGTCGCCTTCGCAATAAACGTATTCGGCACGATCGCGCGGCGGCGCGAACGCCACCTGTACGTAGCCATTTGGTTCTACCTGGCGACGGTGATCACCATCGCGCTCTTGCACATCATGAACAACCTCGTGGTGCCGGCGGGATGGTTGCGCAGCTATTCCGTGTACGCCGGCGTCCAGGACGCATTCATGCAGTGGTGGTACGGGCACAATGCCGTGGGATTCCTGCTCACGACGCCGTTTCTCGGCATCATGTACTACTTCCTGCCGAAAGCTGCGGATCGCCCGGTGTTCTCCTACAAGCTCTCGATCCTGCACTTCTGGTCGTTGATCTTCATCTACATCTGGGCGGGACCGCACCACCTTCACTACACGGCCCTGCCGGGCTGGGCCTCCACGCTCGGCATGCTCTTCTCGATCATGCTCTGGATGCCATCTTGGGGCGGCATGATCAACGGCCTGCTCACGCTTCGCGGCGCGTGGCACAAGGTCGCGGAGGACCCGGTCCTCAAATTCTTCGTCGTAGCAGTGACCTTCTACGGCATGTCGACCTTCGAAGGTCCGATGATGTCGATCAAGGGCGTGAATTCGCTGTCCCACTACACCGACTGGACGATCGCGCACGTGCACGCAGGCGCCCTCGGTTGGGTGGGATTCATGGTGTTCGGGATGATCTATTGGCTCGCGCCGCGTCTCTTCCAGACCGCGCTCTTCAGCCGCCGCCTCGCCGATTCGCACTTCTGGATCGCGACCGTAGGGATACTCCTGTACATCGTCCCGATCTACGCCGCGGGGATCACGCAGGGCCTCATGTGGCGCGCGTTCGACGATGAGGGGCGTCTCGCCTACCCGGATTTCGTGGAGACGGTGTTTCGGTTGGTGCCCATGTATTGGGCGCGCGTGGGCGGCGGGCTGCTCTACTTCACGGGCGCGGTGCTCTGCGTCGTAAACGTGGTGCGCACGTGGAGCAGGCGGCCGGCTTCCTACTCCGCCGCGGTGCAACGCGCGCCTGCCCTCGCGCGCGCATGGGCCGATCCGCCGCCCGCGCCGACTCCACTCGAAGCGAGCGGAGTCCACGTTCTGAAATTCGCCTATCGCATCGAGCTGCTCGTGCGGGCGGCCTGGCACCGGCGCTGGGAGCGCCTGCCGGCGCTCCTCAGCTTGATGGTGGCGGTCACCGTCCTCGTCGCATCGCTCTTCGAGATCGTCCCGACGTTCGCCATCGATTCCAACGTCGCGACGATTCGATCCGTGAAGCCGTACACGCCCCTCGAGCTGGCGGGGCGCGACATCTACATCGCGAACGGCTGAAACAACTGCCATTCGCAGATGGTGCGCCCGATTTGGATGGAGACGGAGCGTTACGGCGAGTACTCGAAGGCGGGCGAATTCGTGTACGACCACCCGTTCCTCTGGGGCAGCCGCCGCATCGGACCCGACCTGCATCGCGTCGGCGGCAAGTACCCGCACCTCTGGCACGTGCAGCACATGGAGGATCCGCGCTCGACGACGCCGCGCTCGTTGATGCCCGCCTATCCCTGGACGTTGGAAGCGGAGCTGGACTTCGAGGCGATTCGAGGCGCGATCGCGGCGATGGCGAAGCTCGGCGTGCCGTACGGTAGCGACGAGATCGAGAATCCTGTGGCACTCGCGCGGCTCCAAGCGAAGCAGATCGGGCTCGAGATCGAGGCGCAGCAAGGTCCCGCAGGACTCGAGTCCAAGCAGATCGTGGCGCTGATCGCCTACTTGCAGCGCCTCGGCAAGGACATACAGACGCCGCCGGAGGCGTCGCCAAAGAGTTCGCCCTGAGAAGTCGGCGTGGAAAGAGAGCGAACGAAGTGTCCCCGAACCTTCCGGAATGCAGCGGCGAATGGGCGCTAGTCGTCGCTGTCGCCGGCATGGCGCTCGCGTTCCTCTCACTCATCGGCAGGGGAAGCTTCTTCCGCGCGGCGGCACGCATGCCGCTCGATGACGATGCAAACCGCGCGGAAAGCGGCCGCGAGGCGACTACGGGCGGCTACGACGAGGAACCTGTGGCATGAGCGGCGTTTCGCGAGACGACATCTTGGATCACGAATACGACGGCATTCGCGAGTTCGACAACCCGTTGCCCGGCTGGTGGGTGGCCGTGCTCTGGTGTACCTGCCTCTTCGCGGCGCTCTACTTCTTCTACTACGAGATCGGCTCCGGAAGGTCGATCTACGATGCCTACGATGCGGCAGCCCTCGCGCACTTCGACGCACAAGCGAAGCGATGGGCACACCTCGAGATCTCCGATGCCACGATCGCGACCTTCGCCGCCAACGAGGACTTGATGCGCGGCGTGCGCGGCATGTTCCAGCTCCGCTGTGCGAGTTGTCACCGCGCCGACGCGGGAGGCAACATCGGACCGAACCTCACGGATCGCCATTGGCTCCACGGCAACGCTCCGACGGAGATCTACAAGACGATCAGCGAAGGCGTTCCCGCGAAGGGGATGCAATCGTGGAAGAAGTCGCTCGGCCCGGTCCAGATCATGTACCTGAGCGCCTACATCCAGACGCTGCAAGGCTCGAATCCGCCGAATCCCAAGGCACCGGAGGGGGTATTGCGCGAGCCCGCGCCGGCCGCGGCTCCAGCGCCGGCTGCAGAGACCGCCGCGCCCACCGGAGCGCCCGCGGAAGACGAAAAGAAGTGACTTGGCAACCTCGACCGTGAAACCGCGCCGGCTAGAAACGCGCGTGTTCCCTACGCTGAATGCCGACGGCACTCGGCGATGGCTGCGCCCGCGCGTATCGCCGGGCCGATTCCTGCGCGGCCGCGTCTGTTTCGGATGGTTCCTGATCGCCCTGTTCGCGCTCCTGCCCTACATCGAGATCGGCGGTCGCCCGGCGATCCTGCTCGACATCCCGCGGCGCGAATTCACTCTCTTCGGCACGACCTTCCTTGCGACAGACACTCTGTATCTGATGTTGTTCCTCGTCGGCGCGATCGCGGCGGTGTTCGCGGTCACCGCGCTCTTTGGGCGGATCTGGTGTGGCTGGGCATGCCCGCAGACGGTCTATCTCGAGCTGCTCTATCGCCCGCTCGAACGCTGGATCGGGCGAGGCCGCGCGGGTGGCGCGTGGCGCCCGGCGGCGGGGTACCTTCTGTACTTGCTCGCTTCGATGTTCCTCGCACACACGTTCCTCGCCTACTTCGTCGGAATCGACAAGCTTGCCGCCTGGGTGCAGAGTTCCCCTTTCGAGCATCCGATCGCGTTCCTCGTCATGGCGGCGACTACCGGCCTCATGTACTTCGACTTCGCGTGGTTTCGCGAGCAAACCTGCCTCGTCGCCTGCCCTTACGGCCGGCTGCAGTCGGCGCTGCTCGATCGCCATTCCCTCGTCATCGGCTACGACGCGCGCCGCGGGGAGCCGCGCGGCAAGGGGCGTGCTCGCGAAGGCGGCGCCGCGCCCCGCGGCGATTGCGTGGATTGCGGCCTCTGCGTGCGAACCTGCCCCACCGGGATCGACATCCGCGGCGGTTTGCAGATGGAATGCATCGGCTGCGCGCAATGCATCGACGCGTGCGACGCGGTGATGGCGAAAGTCGGGCGCCCGCGCGGCTTGATCCGCTACTGCTCGCAGGCGGAGCTTGCAGGCGAGAAGCGGCGCCTGTTGCGCCCGCGTGTGATCCTCTACCCGATGCTCGCGCTCGCGGCCTTCGGTGCTCTCGGGGTCCTCCTACTCACGCGCGGCGACGCCGAGGTCACGCTGCTGCGCGGCATCGGCAATCCATTCTCCGTGCTCGCCGACGGCCTCGTCTCGAATCCGATTCGGCTCAAGATCGTGAATCGCGGCGACGCCGCGCGCGACTATCGAGTCGCGGTGGCCTGCGCCGAGGAGGTCGAACTGGTGGCGGCGCAGAACCCGGTACCCGTTTCCGCCGGCGAAACAGTGACCGCTTCCTTCTTCCTGGTCGGCGCCCCGGAGCGGTTTCGCCGCGGGAATCTCGAGTGCACGCTCTCGGTGGATGATGGCGCGGGCTATGCGGAAGAGATCCCCTGCCGCCTCCTCGGCCCCTATCGAAAGGAAGGGAGCCCATGAAGCCCCGGCGCGGCAGGTTTTGGCCCCTCTTCATCGCGGCGCTGCTCGCCGTGCCCGTCGTCGGCGACTCGATTCTCATCTATTGCGCCGCGCGCGAACGGAGCTTCGCGGTCGAGCCCGACTACTATCGGCGCGGCCTCGCTTGGGACCGCCGCATGGAGCAAGAGCGCGAGAATCTTCGCTTGGGTTGGCGATTGCGCGTGCGCCCGCTCGAGCGCGCCGCCGGCGGATCGATGCCGCTCGAGATCCGGGTTCTCGACGTCTCAGGTGCGGCGATCCGCGGCGCGAACCTGGAGCTTACCGTGTTCCATCGAGCGCGGCGCGCTGACGCGAGGAATCTGTCCGCGACCACGAGCGAAGGCGGTGCCGCCATCGTATGCGTCCCTGCGGCGCGACGCGGCCGCTGGGCCCTCGAAGCGAAGGTCGAAGCGAGCGCCGCGACATTCACCGCAACGGCCGAATGGGAGGTCGAGTGAGCGCTCTCCTTTGGATGGCGCTCGCAGGCAGCCTCCTCGGCAGCTTGCATTGCGTCGGCATGTGCGGGGGCTTCGTCGCGTTCTGCGCGAACGGCGTGGCGCGCGGGCGCGGCGCCGCGGTCCTCGGCGCGTACCATGCGGGGCGGCTCTCTGGATACGGCGCGCTCGGCGCGCTCTTCGGCGGACTCGGCACCGGACTCGACGCGATCGGCGCTTTCGCCGGCGTGCAGCGCGCGGCGGCGGCCGCGGGCGGCGCGCTGATCCTCCTGTGGGGCGTGCATTCGCTCCTCGTTGCGCGCGGCTTCCGGCTGCCGAGCCTACGCAGTCCCGCGCTCGCGGCGCGCTGGGCGCGCGCGGGGATCGCGCGCGTCGCCGGCATGCCTCCCGCGCGTCGCGCGCTCGCGATCGGACTCTGCACCGCGCTCCTCCCGTGCGGCTGGCTCTACGCTTTCGTCTTCCTCGCCGCTGGCACGGGCTCGGCGCTCGGCGGCGCGCTCACGATGGCGGTGTTCTGGGCGGGCTCGCTGCCGGCGCTCGCGGCCCTCGGCGCCGGCGTCCACCTGCTCGCCCCGCGCGTCCGCCGGCATTTTCCTGCGCTTGCCGCGCTCGCGCTCGTGGTGGCCGGTTCGTTCGCGCTCTTCGAGCGCGCCGCGGCACTGGATGGCTTCACGGAGCGCGTGCGCGCGCAAGACTCCGCGGCGATCGTCTCCGCGGCCGCGGAGCGCGCGCAGAGCGCGGAACCGGCGTGCTGCAGTGACTGATGGCCGCGCCGATGGGCAGCCTCTCGCCGCGACGCTTGCGCGCGGGGCTTCGCTCTGCGCCCATTGCAGTACGCCGGTCCCCGCGGCTCGGCAGGCGAGCGCGAGCGGCACGACTTTCTGCTGCGATGGCTGCGAGGCCGTGTACGCCATCCTGCACGAGCGCGGCCTCGAGCGTTACTACAAGCTTCGCGCCGGTGCGCGCGGCGGCCGGCCGGCGCGCGCTTTGCGGCACGAATACCAGGAGTTCGACGATGCCGAATTCCACCGGCTCTACGTACGGGCGGATGCGCGAGGCCTGCGATCGGTGCGGCTCTATCTCGAGGGCGTACACTGTCTCGCGTGCGTCTGGCTGGTCGAGATGCTGCCGCGGCTCATCCCCGGCGTCGCAAGCGCGCGCCTCGAATTCGGGCGCGCGCGCGCGACGATCCTGTGGGATCCGGCCGCAACACCGCTCTCCGCGATCGGACGCACGCTAGGTTCTCTCGGCTACCCGCCGCATCCTTTCCGCGGCCTCCGCGGCGAGGACGCGGCCCGCAAGGACGATCGCCGCCTGCTCGGCAAGCTCGCCATCGCCGGCGCCTGCGCCGGCAACGTCATGGTCATTTCGTTTGCGCTCTACGGCGGCTTCTTTCACGGCATGGAGGCATCGCTCGAGAGCTTCCTCCGTTGGGTGAGCCTGACGCTGACCCTCCCCGCGCTCGTGTGGGGCGGTTCGGTTTTCTTCGGCGGAGCTTGGCGCGCGCTCCGCCGGCGCCGGCTGCACATGGACCTCCCGCTCAGCATCGGCCTTCTCGCGGGCGCGATCGGGGGCGCAATGAATACGATCCGCCAGGAGGGCGAGATCTACTTCGATTCGGTGACGATCCTGATTTTCCTGCTCCTCGCCGGCCGCTACGTCCAACAGCGGCGCCAGCGCCGGGCGGTGCAATCGACGGAGCTTCTCCACGCGCTCTTCCCCTCCACCGCGCGCGTCGTCGAAGCCGGCGGCGTGCGGGTGGTGCCGCTCGCGCTGCTCCGAACGGGCGGAATCGTGGAAGTACTTGCCGGCGAGATGATCCCCGCGGATGGCACGATCATCGAAGGGCGATCTTCGGTGGACCAGAGTTTGCTCACGGGCGAGTCGCGACCGACGGGCGCCGGCGAGGGGAGCGCGGTGTTCGCGGGCACTACCAATCTTTCGGCGCGTCTGCGCGTGCGTATCGACGCCGCCGGCGAGGACACGCGCGCCGGATTGCTGCTTCGCAAGGTCGAAGCGCTCGCGGCGTCCGCCCCCCCGATCGTGCGGCTCGCGGATCGCATCGCGGGTTGGTTCGTGGCGGCGCAGCTCCTCGTCGCGGCGGGCGCCCTCGCCTACTGGTTGCACGCGGACGCCCGGCGCGCCGGCGACGTGGTCGTGTCGCTCCTCGTGATTACCTGCCCCTGCGCGCTGGGCCTCGCGACGCCGCTCGCGGTACTGGCCGCAATGGGGCGCGCCGCCCGCGCCGGCATCCTCGTGAAGTCCCAGGATGTCTTCGAGAACCTCGCGCGCCCGGGCACGATCTGGCTCGACAAGACCGGCACGTTGACGCGCGGCGAGCAGAGCCTTGCCGCCTGGAACGGCACGCGCGAAACCGCGGCGCTCGCGACGGCCATCGAGCGCCACTCCTCGCACCCGCTCGCGCGCGCGTTCCTCGCCGCGTTCGGTGCTTCGGACGCGGGGCTCGAAGCGCGAGCCGTCGAGCATCGTTGGGGAAGCGGCATCTCGGGTGAAGTCGCGGGACGCCGGGTCTGGATCGGCGCCCCGCACGCTGCCGCGCCCTGCGGAATCCACGTGCCGAGCGAGCGGCAGGCGGAGTTGGACTCGATGGCAAGTCGGGCACTCACTCCGGTCGCGGTCGCGGTCGAAGGGATCGCGGTGGCGACAGCCGGATTCGGCGATCCGCTCCGCGCGGATGCCGCGAGCGCGATCGCGAGCCTTCGCGCCGGCGGATGGCGCATCGGCATCCTGTCCGGCGACGCTCTCGAAGTGGTGGCGAGCGCGGCGAACGCGCTCGGCATCGACGGCGGGGCCGCGTACGGGGCAGTGACCCCGGAAGAGAAGCTGGCGCGCGTGCGCGCGACGCCGGCGCCCGTCGTCATGGTCGGGGATGGCGTGAACGATGCCGCCGCGCTCGCCGCGGCCACGGTCGGCATCGCCGTCGAGGGGGGCGCGGAGGCGGCGCTCGCCGCCGCCCACGTCTACGTCGCGCGCTCCGGGATCGCGGCCATCGCCGATCTGGTCCGCGATTCCGCGCGGACGCTGCGAATCATTCGAGCGAATGCGGCGTTTGCGATCTGCTACAACGCCGCGTGCGCGACCCTCGCCGTGTGCGGCGCGGTGAACGCGCTCGTCGCCGCGATCCTGATGCCGATCAGCTCGCTCGCGGTAGTGGGCAACTCGCTCCGCGCCGGCGGCAAAACGCGATCGCCCGAGCCGCCGGCGGAAGCGCCGGCACGCGCCGCGGGCGCTCCCCTGGACGTCGCCGCCGCGCCGGAGGGAGCGCCGGCATGACCATGATCTACGTGCTCTTGCCGCTAGCGCTCATCTTCGCGCTGGGTGCGGTGCTCGCATTCTTGTGGGCGCTTCGAGACGGCCAGTTCGACGATACGGAAACGCCGCCTCTCCGCATCCTGTGCGACGGCGATGAATCGCCCGCGATTCCCAGCGACCGCGCACGCGGCGACGGCAGCCAAGCGACTCCCTACGGCTAGCCGCGGCCGAGCGATAGGGAGACTTCCGTAATGCCGCCGGGCAGCTCCCCGCGAAGCTCGAATCCGAGTTCCGACACGAGGCGCATCATGCGAGCGTTCTGGGTCAAGACCTGCCCCACGAGCCGCTCCGTGCCGCGCGCACGCTGATAGTCAATCAACTTCGCGAGCAGCCGGCCTCCGAGTCCACGGCCTCGGAGCTTCGCGAGAACTACGAGGGAGTACTCGGCAGCGATGTTGTCGGGGTCGGTGAGCGCTTGCGCGAGCGCGGCGATCTCGCCCCCTTCGAACGCGACGAACGCCATCTCGCGGTCGTAGTCGATCTGCGCATAGCGTGCGATCTGGCTCCGCTCCGGCTGGCGCACCGAGCGGAAGAAGCGAAAGTAAGAATCCCCGGGATCGAGGCTTTCGAAAAAGGCACGGAGCGCCACGTCATCTTCCGGGCGAATCGGCCGGACCGAGAGCTGCCGGTCCTCGATCACCCATCGTTCCTCGAGCCCGAGCGGATAGGGACGAATCGCGAGCGCCGTGCGCCCCGCGCCGGCGCGCGCGACGCGGATCCTCGCATCGACCGCGATGACTCCCGCGTCGTCGGCGAGGAGCGGGTTGGCGTCCAATTCGAGAATCGCATCCTGCTCGGAGATGAGCCGCGAGATCGCGATGGTCGCGTTCGCAACCGCGCGCTCGTCCGCCGCGGGCTTGCCGCGGTGTCCGGCGAGGAGCGCGGCGGCGCGCGTGCGGGCGATGAGGTCGCGCGCGAGCGGTTCGTTGAGCGGCGGCAGCGCGATCGCGCGGTCCGCAATCGCTTCCGCCGCGGTTCCGCCGGTGCCGAAGAGGAGCACGGGGCCGAACAACGGGTCGGTGACGGCGCCGGCGAGCAGTTCCACCGCGTGGCGCCGCTCGACCATCCGTTGCACGACGAAGCCGTCGATCCGCGCCCCCGGCGCGTGGCACGCCAGAGCCGCGATCATCCTCTCGGCCGCCGCGCGGACTTCGCTCTCGCTCGCGAGGCCGAGCGCGACGCCGCCCACCTCGCTCTTGTGCGTGGCCTGCGGCGAGACGATCTTGAGCGCCACGGGAAATCCCATTTCGCACGAGAATCGCGCGGCCGCGGCAGCATCACCTGCTCTGCGCGTCGCGGCCGCCGGCACGCCGTAGGCGGCGAGGACCGCGAGCGATTCCCGCGGGTCGAGCCACTCGCGGCCCGCGCGTGCGGCTTCCTCGAGAATGTGGCGGGCGCCATCTCGGTCGACCGCGGCGCCGGACTCCGGCGCGGCCGGCGGCACCTCCCGGAGCAGCTCCTGATTCCTCGCGTGCGCTACGAGCTGGTGGAAAGCTCCCACCGCGTTCTCCGGCGTTTCGTATCCGGGAACCCCGGCGCTCGCGAGGAGCGCGCGGCTGCTCCGCACGGAATCGCCGCCGAGCCAGCAAGTGAAGATGT
>JAKEFC010000228.1 GCA_022616235.1 Planctomycetota bacterium | reverse complement strand
GACGACTCCGGATTCGAAGAGGACCAGAGTCTGCATCGGCTTCGCGAGGGAGCGCAGGAAGAAACGCGCGCCGGCGCGGCCGAGCGGCTCGGGCGCGCCGCCGGCAGGGCACTCCGCCGCCGCCGCTTCGTGGATCGATTCGACGCGGTTCCCGCGCCGGATTTCGGTGCGTATGCTGGGGGCAGTCACGCGCTATTCGCCGGCAGGCGGCGCGCCTTGCGACTTGTCGAGGGGCTGGGTCACGCTCTCCGCCGGAGGGACGCTGCGGCGGTCGATCTCGCCGAGCAAGTTGGTCGCATCCTCCGAGAGCGCGAGCGTTGGGTCCGCCGCGCAGAGTTTGCGAATCGCGTCGGTGATCTCGCGCGCACCGGGGAAGCGTGGCTGCAAGGCGATGCGCCGGAGGAGCCACGGGATCTCTGCGGCACGCTTCGCCGCGGCCGCGGGCATCCCCTTCGTCGCGGCGGCGAACTGCACGAGCGCCGCGCTCGCCTCTCCCGCGTTCTGGGCCGCGAGCGACTTCACCAAGGTCGCGCGGTGCGCGGCAAACAGGAGCAGGAATGCGACCTCTTCCCATTGCGCGGCCGGGACCGCGTTCGCTTCGGCGAAGCGCACGATGGCGCTAGAAGCTTTCTGCAGCTCCTCGTACGCGCGGATCTCGACCGCCGGATCCGCCGCGCTCTCCGAACGCGCTTCGATGGCGCGGCAGTGCGCGAGCTTGAGCGCGAACCAATGGGCGCAACCGTCTCGCTGCACGAGCTCGGGCGGCACCTCCGCCGGCTCGAGGCGCGCGGCGATCTCTGGGATCGCGACGAAATCGTCGAACCACGAGACCCGCGCTCCGCCCGCATCGATCATGTAGGCGTGCATGATCGAATAGTCGGCATCGAGCTTGCACAGTTTGGCGGCTTCGCCATCGATGATCGCCGCCAAGTCGCCGCCGCGCGCGGCGGCCTCCGCGCGCAGACTCCGCAAGGCCGCGGCGCCCGCCGTTCCGCCGATCGAAGCGATGGAGCGAATCGCGTACACTCGGTTGTCGCCGTCGCCGGCGAGATTCTCGCGGACGACGCGAGCGAGCGGCTCGATCCCCTCCTTGCGCCCGAGATTGCCGAGGCCGAGGATCGCCGCGGTGCGCAGGTTGCTCGTTTCTTTCTGCGCCAGAGTACGCTCGAAGATGCCGCAGAGGGAGACGCGGTCCGCTTCGCTCCGTTCGCCGACGCCGACCTTGCCCGCCCACTTCGAAAGGACTTGCAGCGCCAGCTCCCGCGCCTCGCCGCGGGGCGTGCGCTCCGAGCCGTTGGTCCCGTCGCCGATCGCTTCGGGGCCGCCTTGCGACATCGCGATGAGCACCGGGATCGTCGCTGGGCGCGGGCCGAGCCGGAGCAGGCTTCTGAGCACCGCCCGGATCAGCTCGTCGCGATCGGGCACCGGCGGAGCGGAGGCGGCATCGAAGTGGGCGGTGAGGATCGCGTCGAGTTCCGCGCCGACTCCGACTTCGAGGCGCCCCGCCACTTCGATCGCTTTCAGCCCGAGTTCCCACTCCCGCCCCGTCGCGCCGGGTGCGGCCAATGGCCGCAGATAGTGGCAAAGGAGATCGAGCAGAGGCAGATGGTGCGCAAAATCCGTCATCTCTCCGAGGGCGCCGAGGGCGAGCAGACGATCGGTGATGAGAACCTTGTCCTCCGCGTCGCGCACGACGGCCAGCAGGCGCGCGACTACGGGGGTCAAGATCCCCTGGCGCTCCACGGGAGCGAGGCCGTTCCCGCGGACGGCCTGCGCGAACTGTTGTAGATCGGCGAGTGCCAGCGAGGGAATCGGCGGTGTGCGATCGAGGGAGCTGAGGAGCCAATCGCGGTAGAGCGCCCGCTCGCACTGCTTCAAGTAGTGCGCCGCTTGCTCCCAGACCCGCACTTTCTCGCGGCGCTCCGCATCGACGAGCAGCTCGACGATGGACTCATCGCGGTGCTCGCTCCACCAGGCGCCGAGTGAAGTCGCGTCGACGAACTGGGTCCCGAAGAGTCGATTCACGGAGACGAGGACATCGGCCGCGCGCCCCGGGGGCGCCGGTTCGGCGCCGGGCTGCAAGACGGCGATGCTCCGCAACACCGTTTCGGCGGGATCGACGCTCACGAGCACATCGAACAGGCGATGAAAGAGCGGTCCGCTCGCCGCCCCTTCCATCTCCCGAAAGAGCGAGGCGCGGCGGGCGGGATCGGCCGCGATTCGCATCAAGAGGCGCGCGCCAAGCTCCGTCGCCTCGGTGACTTCCTCGCGGCCGATCACGGCGAGGAGCACGCGCTGGCCGAGGCCCGGGGTCCTCAACAGCTCGTGCTCGATCAGCTTTCGCGTGCGCGCCGGTCGCTCGTCCGCGCGCCGCGTCAAGAGGTCGCGGAGCGCCGGCTCGATCCAGGGTTCGGCGCTGAGCTGCTCGTCCGCTTCGTAGATGAATTGCAGGCGCGCGAGAGCTTCGACCCATCGATCCGGGTGATCGGACGCCATGGCCGCAATGAAGCGTTGCTCCTCCGAATTGCGCGGCGGATCGGCGGCATTCGGCGGCGCCGATTTGCCGGGAGGGATCGCCGCCGGCGCGGTTCCGCTCCCATCTTGAGCGAATGCGGCGCTAGCGAAGATGGACAGGGCGTGGAGCGTGGCGATCGCGACGGCGGCCCGATTCAAGGCCGTTCGTAGGGTTGCGATTGCCGTGCGGACGCTTCGGAACAATGCTCGCGGCTTTCGTCGTAGTCGGCTTCCGTGTTCAGTTCCCCGCGGCGCGGCGAGCGGCACAGATCCGGGGGCGCGGCGTGAGGCGGGCCCGGAGCGACTCGGCGCGCTGGGGACGCCATCCGATTCACGCCGGCGGACGGAAGGCAAGCGCCACGAGGCCGGCCGGCGCGGCAAGTGCGCCCACTCTCGATCGAGGGCGCGGCACCGCCAGGCTCGCTCGCTGCCGGGTTCGGTCCGGCGTGCTGTCGCGGATAGGCTCCAGCTCCATCGGCGCACTCGTCTTATAACCTCGCGCTTACGCGCGGTCCACAACTGTACCTATGAATTCGCGATTCGATTCGAAAAGCCATCCAAGTGACCGCTCCGCCGGCTTCATTCTGAAACGTGCTCTTTGTTATCGCCTAAAAAAGGCCGGCACCGAAGTTGTCATCCGGCGGCGAATCCTGGATTGCGCGCGATTCCCGCGGGGACTGCCGCGCGCGCGTGCCCTCCGGGACGCTCGAAGCTCGAGCGCGCCCCGGTTCCGGCTCGCGCTCGGCCGCGCGGATCGGCTCGCGAGCCCGCCTAGTGCCGTGCGGCGCCGCGGCGCCGCGCCCTCCCGGCGAGCCGCCATCGGGGATCGCACGGTTCGTTGCTTCGCTCGAAATCCCGTCCTCCTCCTCGATGCGTTCGCCGCCTTCGGAGCCGTCGCCGTAATCGTCGAAGTCGAGCGCCCGATAACCCGGCCGGCTGGCCGCTTCGCGCTCGCCCTCGTAGCTGGCGAGCACCTTCGCTTGAATCGCCTCGCGGCACTCCGTGCTGATGGGGTGAGCGATGTCCGCGTGGAACTTGACGCGGCCATCGCGGCCGCGGGCGCCGCGATCTTCCGGCAGCGCGTAGCCGCACTCGGAGCAAAAGTTGCTCCGGAGCTGATTCTTGCCGGCGCACTTCTTGCAGCGAATGGTGAGCTTCCGGCTCGGCATGGCGACGAACAGGCCCTTGGAGCCCTCGATGATCTTCAAGTCGCGGATCACGAAGCAATTCTCGATCGTAATGCTGCAATACGCTTTGAGCTTTGCGCGCCCGGATTCGACGAGCTTGATGCGAACCTCAGTGATGTCCATGGCAACTCCTGCCTAGGCCCAGAACGAGCTAGCGTCGCGCCACTCTTTGTCCCGGAGACATCCCGACCGGAGTTCGACGTTCGAATCGAAGATCGTGGGAGCGATCAACCCCGGCCGCTCGTGTGATGCTCCACGGCGAGCGGTCGCGCGATCCGCGTCCGTAGGGATAGCGCGCGCAGGCCCGCCTCGTTGCCCACTCGCTTCGCGAGCGATTCACCCTCCTCCGCGCAAGTACACGCGACATAGAACGTGGACCCGCTGCCCGTCATTCGCCAGCGTCTCGGCGCCGACGATTCCAGCCATGCGGCGAGCGGCATCAGCTCGGAGTGGGATGCCAACACGGTGTGCTCGAGGCGGTTGAAAAGGCCGTCGGTCCAGCGCGTGCCGGCGCTCCCGGAACGCGGAACTGCCCCGCGCGCCGATTTCGCCTCGCCTGCCCAAGTCATCTTGTTCGTTTTAGATTGCGTCCCGATTGCGAAAGTCTTTACGTCGAAGCTAATTGGGCCATTTGGCAGTGTCAAGGGGAAAGTGAGCCGCGCGTAGGCGAGGGCCGTGCTCGACGCGACGTTCGGCATCAGCAAGAGAAACCACGGGCGCTCGCCGCCGAAAAGCTCGCGCCGGATCGGCGTTAGCCTCTCGCCGCGGCCGCGCGCGACTTGCGCCCCAGCGCCGAGGAAGAACGGCACATCGGATCCGAGCGAGGCGGCGCACTCCATGAGCCGCGCGCGCGATCGACCCGATGGATAGAGCGCTTCCAGCGCCGCGAGGACTCCCGCGGCGTTCGCGCTGCCGCCGCCGAGGCCGCTCCCGGCGGGAATCTCCTTCGTGAGCCGCACGGAGACCGGCGGAATCGAGCGAGCGGCGCGCACACTCGCTACGGCGCGCAAGATGAGATTCTCCGGACCGAGCGGAACTCCTGCCGCCGCGCTTCCCGCGATCGCGAGCGAGTCCTCCGCGCCCGCGTCCGCCGGCGCGACCTGGATGCGGTCGCAGAAATCGATCGGAATCATGAGGCTCGTGATGTCGTGAAATCCATCGGGGCGGCGCGCGTTCACTTCGAGGAAGAGATTCAGCTTCGCGGGGGTCGTGACCTCGACTCCGCGCCCGTTCACGGCGATCCCGAGGAGCGGAAACGACGCTTTCAAAGAGGGGGTTCCTCCGCCCGGCCGAGCACGACGTTGTCGATGAGCCGCACGCCTTCGATGCGAGCCGCCACGAGCAAGACGGATTCCGCGGTCGCTGCCGCCGCTTCCGCCAACGTGTCGGGGGCGACCAGTTCGAGGTACTCGATCTCCACGTCGGCCTCGGCGCGGAAGCAGCGTTCGGCGGTGGCGCGCAGCGCCTGGACGCTCCTTTCTCCGCGCGCGAACGCCCGGCGAGCTTCGTTCAGGCCCCGGTAGAGAGCCGTCGCGGCGTTCCTTCCCGCCGCGGAGAGGCGCCGATTGCGGCTGGAGAGCGCGAGTCCGCTCCCTTCGCGCACTGTTGGACATGCGACGATCTCTACGTCGAAGTCGAGATCTCTCGCGAGGCGGCGCACGATTTGGAGCTGCTGAAAGTCCTTCTCGCCGAAGTACGCGCGGGTCGGGCGAAATATGTGGAAAAGCTTGGCGACGATGAGCGCGACGCCCGCGAAGTGCCCGGGACGGCTTCGCCCACAGAGGCGCGCGGCCAGGTCCGGGAAATCGATGCGCACGACGGGAGTCGTCGGATAGAGATCTCCCGCGCCGGCGAACCAGAGGAGATCCGCGCCGGCCGCCCTCGCCGCTTCGGCATCCCCCGCCTCGTCCCGGGGGTAGCTCGCGAAGTCCTCCCCGGCGCCGAATTGGAACGGATTCACGAACACGCTCACGGCCGCATGCGCGCACTCGTCGCGCGCGCGCGCGACGAGCGCGCGATGCCCCTCGTGGAGGGCTCCCATCGTCGGCACGAAGCCGACTCGCTCCGCCGCGGGGACCGCGTCGCGCCACTCGCGCACGGCGGCCAGCGTTCGGACGATCTTCATCTCTCGGCGTCCTTCGTCCGCGACCGTTGCCAGTATCCGCCCCGCGCGCCCCGCGTCGCGCCGGAGATCCGCGAGGAGCGCCGCGACCGTGCGATCGAGACCGGGGACGTGCGCATCCGCATCGATCTCCGCCCACGGGGCGAGCACGAATTCGCGTCCGGCGATCTCGGGGTGAGGCAGCGTTATTGACTGCGAACGCACCTGCAAGGCGCCGTATGCGAGCACGTCGATGTCGATCTCTCGCGGACCCCAGGGCAACGCCGCACGCCGCCCCAACTCGGTCTCGATCCGCTTCGCGGCCGCGACCAGTTCCTCCGGCGGGAGCCGCGTCTCGCCGATGAGAACCTGGTTCAAGTAGCGCGGCTGGGGCGGCCCGATCGGCTCGCTCTCCACGATGGAAGAAGCGCGCATGATGAGGAAGCTGCCGGTTTCTTCGAGGCGCCGGCGCGCCGCCGCCAAGAGCGCGATGCGATCGCCGAGGTTCGAGCCGATCCCCAGCACGACGCGCGCCGGCGAGATCACGCGGGGCTCGCTCTCCAACCCTTGAGCTTGCCGATCAGCACGCAGATCGGCGTCCACGCCATGTAGCCGAGGAATCCGATGGCGAGCACGGGCTCCGCGGTGAGCGCGAGCAGGATCGCCCCGAAGATCAGCCACACGAGATGGTCGAAGTCGCGGCGCACGAGCAGCCGGCTCGCCACGTGCGGATAATTGAAACGGGTAGATACCATCGCGTAGCCGAGGAGCGGCGTCACGAACGGTAGGAAGATGATGATCGCCCGGCAAAACTCTTGCGCCCACTCCGGCTGCGCCGGCGCGAGCATGAGCAGCTCCCACGACTTCCAGTTCTTGAGCCAGAAGTAGCAGAGGACGAGCGCCGCGACCGTTCCCGCCGCCGCCGGCGTCGGCATCCCCTTGAAGCAGAGGTGGTGGTCCTCGCCGGGCTCGTGGTCGACGTTGAAGCGCGCGAGCCTCAGCATGGCGCCGAGGAAGAAGAGCAGACCGAGCGCCCACACGATCTTCCCCCAAGGCGCGTGGGTACCAAGCTCGAAGTAGGCGCAACTGTGCAGTTTCACCATGAGGCCCGCGGGTGCGAGTCCAAAGGTGACGAGGTCGCAGAAGGAATCGAGCTGGGCTCCGAGCGCGCTCGTGGCGCCGGTCAGGCGCGCTACGCGCCCGTCGAATACGTCGAATACCATGCCGAGGAGGATGAACCACGCCGCGCGATTCAAGTACTCGAGATTGCTCGGGTGGCCATCCTCGATGCGCACCCCTGCTATGTGGGTGAGCGCCAGGAATCCGCAGACCGCGTTGCCGATCGTGATCAGATTGGGGAGGACCGCAGCGGCGCTCGCGCGCGGGCGCGGGTCGCCGCCGTCGTCATCGGCCGCAGGCATCGCCAGTTCCCTTCCCGCGCGCGCCCGGCTCCGGTGGCGCGCGCCCCTCCCACTCGCCGAGCACGGTGCTCCCGCCCTTCACTTTGTCCCCCGGACTCACGGCGCAGCGAAATCGCGCTCCATCGCGCGCAGGGACGGAGACTTCCGTACGGGATCCGAAGCGGATCATGCCGAAGTCGAATCCCTTGGCGATCGCGTCCCCTTCGCGGAGCGGACACACGATACGCCGGGCGATCAGTCCCGCGATCTGGCGGACGAGCACCCGCGTGCCGGCCGGCGTCTCGATCCCGATCTCCTGGCACTCGTTCGATTCGCGCGCGCGCTTCGATGTCGCGCTCGCGAACGCGCCCGGGCGATGGCAAAGGTGCCGGACGATCCCCGCGACCGGCGCGCGATTCACGTGCACGTTGAACACCGACAGGAATACGCCGATGCGCACGGCCGGTCCATCGATGAAGGTCTCGCGCTCGACCGGAGTCACATCCGTCACGACGCCGTCCGCCGCCGAGAGGACGAGCGCATCGCCCGCCGGAATCGTGCGGCGCGGATTGCGGAAGAAAGACAGGACGACGAGCCAACAGATCACGCAGGCACCCGCCGCGTACCACGCCGCGACGAACTCGGCGCGCACCGCGAGGGTCAGCGCCGCCGCGGACGCGACGATCAAGATCGTGCTCGCCCCGAGGAGCGTGCTCGTGCCGTGGCGAGTGAATCGATCGCCGCATAATCCGGCTCCGGGTCCCGCCCCGGAGTCTGCGCGCGCGCCGGACGCCGGAGTGGGAGTGGCGGGGGCCGGCGCGGACTCGAATCGCTGGCGTTCTTCCGCGAGCTTCACGCTGACGCCTCCAGGGTGCGCATCGGGCGGCAGTGCGCCGTGGAGGTCATCGCCGCCGGCGCCCAACTTGACACGTCCAGGTGGAACCTCACAATCTTCATATCGTGATGGAATTCTCCGCGAAAGGCAAACCCGGATCATGAGCCAAATCGCCGAACTTCGCTGCCGCACGATTCTCGATTCGCGCGGCAATCCCACGGTGGAGGTGGATTGCTTGCTCGCGAGCGGCGCCGAGGGGCGGGCCGCCGTCCCCTCCGGCGCGTCGACGGGGGAGTTCGAGGCGATCGAGCTGCGCGACGGCGGCACGCCGTGGTGCGGCAAGGGGGTCGAAAAGGCGCTCGCGCACGTGCGCGGCGAGATCGCCGGAGCCGTCGTCGGGCGCGACGTGTTCGAGCAGGAGCGAATCGACCGCGCGCTCATCGAGCTGGACGGCACGCCGAACAAGGGGCGGCTTGGGGCGAACGCGATCCTCGGGGTGTCGATGGCGGTGGCGCGCGCTGCCGCGGAGGAGTGCGAACTGCCGCTCTACCGCTACTTGGGCGGTCCCGCGGCGCGCCGGCTGCCGATCCCGCTCCTCAACGTCGTGAACGGCGGCGCCCACGCGGACAACAACATCGACTTCCAGGAATTCATGCTCGCGCCGATCGGGGCCAAGAGCTTCACGTCGGGGCTCCGGATGGGGGTCGAGGTGTACCACAAGCTGAAGCGGCGGCTGTCGGAGAAGAAACTCTCCGTCGCCGTCGGCGACGAGGGGGGCTTCGCGCCGGATCTGCCGGGATCGGATGCCGCGCTCGAATTCATGACGGAAGCAACCGCGGACGCGGGCTACCGCGCCGGCAGCGATCTCGTGTTCGCGCTCGATGTCGCCGCGAGCACGTTCGCGAAGAGCGGCAAGTACCACCTCGATGGAGAAGGCAAGGTGCTCGACGGGGACGCCATGATCGACCGCTACCTGCGCCTCGCCGACCGCTTCCCGATCACTTCCATCGAGGATGGGCTCGCCGAGGATGACTGGTCCTCGTGGTCGCGTCTCACCGCGCGCCTCGGAGAGCGCGTTCGCATCGTCGGCGACGACCTGTTCGTGACCCAAGAGCCGCGCTTGCGCAGAGGGATCGCCGAGCGTGCCGCGAACGCGATCCTGATCAAGCTGAACCAGGTCGGCACGGTCTCCGAGACGCTGGCCGCGATCCGCTTGGCGCTGGAAGCGGGCTTCCGCGTCATCATTTCCCACCGCTCCGGCGAGACCGAGGACCACTTCATCGCCGACCTCGCCGTCGCCACCGGCGCGGGCTGGATCAAGACCGGTGCGCCCTGCCGCAGCGACCGGAACGCGAAGTACAACCGCTTGCTCCGCATCGAGGAGGAGCTGGGCGCCGCCGCGGCGTACGGACCCTTGCAAATGTAAAGGGCATGGGATTTACTGTTCGCTCCGCGTCGGGAAACCAAGCAGGAGAGGCCACGCAGCGAAGCTCGGAGTTCCGCGCGTGCGGGCGCGAAGCGCGCTCGACGCAAGGTTCGCTGTACGAGCCTTGACGAATCGGTGCTTGCTTGGGGAGCGGCGGCGGGTTCTTGAATTTTCTCCTCTATCTCATGGGCATCTCGTGCTTCGTCGCCGCATTTTGGGTGCTCCCCCGCCATCAACGGACCCATGACCTCGAGATGGAAGTGCGCGAGCTGCAAGCACGCATCGACGAAGCGCGCGG
>JAKEFC010000227.1 GCA_022616235.1 Planctomycetota bacterium | reverse complement strand
TTCCGTGGTGGCGATGCGGATGATTTCGAAGCGATCGGGGAGGAGCGTCTGGTCGATGAGCGCCGCGTGGCCGTCGATCCCACCCCGCCACTCGATCGTCTCGGGAAGCGCGGGCGCGGCGCTCATGAGCGGAACGCGGGCGCGGCAGGCGGAGCGGTCCAGGAGGTCGCCCGCACGTCACGCCTCTTCTTCGAGCAGGCGTGCGAGGTTTTCTTGCAGCTTCGAATCCTGGCGCAGCACGGACTCGCCGGTGCTCTGCCGGTAGGAACGCAGGCGCGCGACCAGTGCCGGATCCGCGATCGCGAGGAGCTGCGTGGCAAAGAGTCCCGCGTTCTTGGCGCCCGCCTTGCCGATCCCCATCGCGGCCACGGGCACGCCGCCCGGCATCATCACGGTGGAGAGGAGCGCATCGAGCCCTTGCAGCGAACTGGACTCGATCGGCACGCCGATCACCGGCAGCGCCGTGTGCGCCGCGCAAACTCCGGCGAGATGCGCGGCCGCGCCGGCTCCCGCCACGATCACGCGGCACCCTTCCTCTTCGGCGCGCCGGAGCAGCGCGGTGAGCGCGCTGGGGGTGCGATGAGCGGAGCAGATGCGCGCTTCGAACGGCACGGAGAAGTGCCGCAAGATCTCCATGCACGGCTTCATCACCGGGAAGTCGGATTCGCTCCCCATGACTACGAGCACCTTGAGCGCCACTACGCCCCTCCTCGCCTGCCCCACGGCTCGCCCGTGAGGCGCTCGAAGATCTCCCGATACCGATGGACCGTGCCCTCGACGACGTGGGCCGGAAGTTCGGGAACCGGGCCGTCCCCGCTCCAGCCGATGCTCGTCAGGTGGTCCCGCACGAATTGTTTGTCGAAGGAAGGCGGCGAGCCCCCGGGCTTGTAGACGTCGGCGGGCCAGTAGCGCGAGGAATCCGGCGTGAGCACCTCGTCCGCGAGGATCGGGACGAGATTGCGGCCGCGCAGACCGAATTCGAGCTTGGTGTCGGCGAGGATCACGCCCCGCTCCCGCGCGAACGTGCGGCCGAACTCGTAGATCTCGAGCGTCAGGCGCTCCAACTTGTCCACGAGCGTGGCGCCGAGCAGGGCCTCCGCCTGCTCCCGCGAGATGTTCTCATCGTGGCCGTCCGTCGCCTTGGTCGCGGGCGTGAAGATCGGATGCTCCAGCTCCGCGGCCTGCACGAGCCCCGCGGGGAGTCCGATGCCGCAGACCGTGCCGGATCGCTTGTATTCCTTCCAACCGCTGCCGGCGAGATAGCCGCGCGCGACGCACTCGACCGGAATCATCTGGAGCTTTTCGACGAGCATGAAGCGCGGCCCCCAGCGGCGCGCGGCGGCGCGAAACGGCTCAGGCAGATCCGCCGCGCTCGTCGACACCAAGTGGGATGGACAGATCTCCGCGAGGTGGTCGAACCAGAAACGCGAGAGCGACGTGAGGATCGCGCCTTTCTCGGGGATCGCTTGCGGCAGGATACGATCGAATGCGGAGATGCGATCGGTACCGACGAGCAGGAGCCGATGGCCGAGGTCGTAGATGTCGCGCACCTTGCCGCGCGCCGAAGGCTCGACGCCCGGCACGCTCCAAGGATCCGGGGGGCTCATGTCGTTCTCCTCTTTCGATCGCGCGGAAAGTGCCAGATCCTAGCGGAAAGCGCGGCGCTCTTGTAGACCAGTCGCGCGGCTCGCGCCTATCGCGTACCGGAAAGGTTTCGAATGCCGAATCTCGATGTCACGGTGCGGGATGCGCGCGCGGGCGACCGCGAATTCATTGCAGATTGCAATCGCGCCATGGCGCGCGAGACGGAAGGCAAAGAGCTGGCCGCAACCGTGCTCCGCGCGGGAGTCGAGGCTGCGCTCGCCGACCGCGCGCGCGGCTGGTACTTGATCGCGGAGCGCGCCAAGAAGCCGGCGGGCTGCCTCTTCGTCACTTGCGAGTGGAGCGATTGGCGGAACGCGGTCTTCTGGTGGATCCAGAGCGTCTATGTCCTGCCGGAGGCGCGCGGCCTCGGCGTCTACGGCGCGCTCCATCGAGAAGTGCTCCGGCGCGCGCGCGAATCAGGCGGCGTCTGCGGCGTCAGGCTCTACGTGGATCGCGCTAACGCGCACGCCCGCCGCGTCTACGAGGCGCTCGGGATGCGCGTCTCCCAATACGATCTGATGGAGCAAGAGATCCCGCCGCGCTAGCCGCGTTGCGCGAGCGCACGCGAAACTCACTTGAGCCGCTCCCTCGATCCATCCGGGCGATCTTTCCAGCGTTGGTGGAGCCAGAGCCATTGTTCCGGCATCGCTCGCCAGTGCTTCTCGATCTCGCGCGTCACGGCGGCGGTCACGCTCCGGATCCGCTCCGCGACGTCCCCGGCCGGAGTGTGGATCCTGGGCGGCGAAAGATAGAAACGATAGGCGCGCCCCGGCTCGATGCGCTGGATCGAGCCGACGGCGATCGCGACGCCGTAGCGCTGGGAGAGCAGCCCCGCGATCGGATTCGTGCGCGCGGCGCGCCCCAGGAAATCGACGAAGACTCCGTGGCGGTCGTTCTGGTCGAGGAGGAGCGCGACGGGCGCGCCGCTCGCGACCCCGCGCGCCACGGCGCGCAGCGCGCCTTTCTTGTCCACGAGCAGTTCGGCGTGCCCGGCGCGGCCGCGGCGAATGAGCGCGGTCGCCCACGGCTTCTTCGTGGGCTGCATCACGGCGAGCGGATGGATCCCTTCGAGCGCGAGGCAAGGCAGGTAGAACTCCCAGGCGCCCGCGTGCAGCCCGACGAAGAGCACGCCTTTGCCGGCGGCGATGAGCGCGCGCGCCTCGGCGAAGTGCCCGCGCCGCGCGACGAGGCGGTCGAGCGCGCCGCTTCGAATCAGGCGCGGCATCTGCAGCGTCTCCACCGCCGTCATCGCGAAATTCTGAAACGCGCGGCGCGCGAAGCGGCGGCGTTCGGCGGCGGTCATGCGCGCGCCGTACACCTGCACGAGATTGTGCTCGACGACGCGGCGGCGGCCGCGCGCGAGCAGGTACGCGAGCGTGCCGAGGCGGCGCGCGCACCAGAGGGCCCACGCGAGCGGCGCCAGCTCGACGGGCAAGAGGAGCGCGCGAGCCAGGAGATAGGTGCACGCATCGCGCACTCCGAGGCGCGCCGGCGCGGACGCGGGTTCCGCCGCCGTTCGCGCGCCGAGCGGTTCCGGTGCGGAGGCCGCCGCCGCCGCGCTATTCGTCACGCGGAGGCCTCGCGAGCGCGGGCGCCATCCTTGACACTCCGCGAACGCGCAGGGATAAACAGTGCGTGCCGACCCATCCGCCCACCGCTGCCGATCTCGCCGCGGAACTCGAGCGTCTCGCCGCCGAGTATCCCGATCTCCCGCGGGAAGCGCTCCTCAAGGAAGCGATCCTCACTTCCGGACTCTCCTTTTCCGCGGACGCGCTCCGCCTCTGCCGGGACAAGAAAACGAAGTCGTATTTCATCTTCAGCTTCGACATGGTGCCGATCGCGGCGATGGAGAAAGACGAGCACCGCCACGCCCCCGAGGAGATTCGCTTCCACGGCGGGGCGGCGGCGTATCGCCCCACGGTCGTTTCCGTGCGCGTGAACCCCGCATCCCCGTTGCGGGTGGAAGCCGCCGCGAACTCGCTCGCGCTCCGGCTCGGCGAGGAAGACGTCGCCGCCATCGAGTTGCTCCCGAGTCCGGGCTACTACCAGCGCGCGCTCCGCTCCGGCCAGCCCGTACACGAAGTCGCCCCCACGATCGAGTGGGGCTATCTCATCTATCTCACCGTGTACCGCAAGTGCCAGTACTTCGGGTTCAACGAGGAGTGCCGGTTCTGCGACATCAACGCGAACTACCGCCAACAGGTGGCGGCCGGCCGCCCCTACCGAACCGTGAAGCCGATCGAGGATGTCCTGGAAGCGCTCGCGATCATCGCCCAGACCGATGACCAGAGCCGCGCGTACACGATCACCGGCGGCAGCATCACGCGCCACCTGCAAGGCCAGCGCGAAGCCGAATTCTACGCGTCCTACGCGCGCGCGATCGAAGGGCGCTTCGCCGGCCGCTGGATTGGCAAGATGGTCGCGCAAGCGCTGCCGGAGGACGACCAGAAACGGTTTCGCGACGCGGGGATTCGCATCTACCACCCGAACTTCGAGGTTTGGGATGCCGGCCTCTTCGAGAAGATCTGTCCGGGAAAGGCCGCGTACATCGGCCAGCGCGAGTGGTTTCGGCGGATCCTTGCGGCGCGCGAGATCTTCGGAGCGGAGAACGTGATCCCCAACTTCGTCGCGGGCATCGAAATGTCGCGCCCGCACGGCTTCGCGGCAGTGGACGATGCACTCGCCTCCACGGGCGCTGGGCTCGAGTGGTTCATGTCGCAAGGAGTCGTGCCGCGCTTCACGACCTGGTGCCCGGAGCCGCTCTCCGAGCTTGGCAGCTCGCAAGGGCCCGCGCCCCTCGCATATCACGTGGGACTCCTGCGCGTCTGGCGCGACACGCACCGCCGCCATCGCCTCCCCGTCCCGCCGGGTTACGGCCCGCCAGGTCCCGGCCGCGCGCTCTTCAGCGTCTCGGCCTTCATGGACGTGATCGAGGCGCCGACGCCGGCCGAGCCGCCGGCGGTCCCCACCGGCGCGCACGCGCCGTGAGCCGCGCGTCACGCAATTGAGTCGCCCCAATTAGCTTCCCGCGCGTGGCTCGAAGCGCGGCAGGCCGCCGCTCGGATCGAGGTAGACGCGCACCTCGCCGCGGAGCACCGCGAGCAGGCTCTTTCCGATGAGGTCGCCGCGCCACCCGCCGAGCACTGCCAATTCCAGCGCAGCCGCGGCGCCATCCGAGTCAGTGGGCGCGTTCGCGAGCACGCCGTGGCGAAACTCCCACACGAGCGCCTCCAGATCCGAACGCGACGCGATCATCGCGGGCGCGATCTGGGCGCTGTGGCAGTACGCCCGCATGCACGCGTCGAGGAAATCGGCGGCGAGCGCTTCCGCGGGCTCGAGGCGTTGGCGCGCCTCGGGGCGCGGGCAATCCTTATCGGGGCGCGACTTGCCGCGCCGGATGGCGGCAACCAGTTCCGCGCCGGAGCGCCGGAGTAGTCCCCCCGGAATGCCGCGGAAGCGAGAGAGGTCTTCCTCGCGCTCCGGCGCGAAGCGCACCAGCTCGACGAGGATTTCATCGGAGAGCACGTTGCGACGCGGGCGGTCCACCGCGCGCGCTTCGCGGTCGCGCCAGATCGCCAGCTCTTCGAGGATCGCCAGGCGGCGCGGGTCGAGGGCGCCGGTGCGGCGCACCTTCCAGTGGAGCGCGCGCGGATCCGGCTGATAGAAGCGAAGCTCCTCGTAGTGGCGGCACTCTTCCTGTATCCACGCCGTGCGGCCGAGCGCCTGGAGGTGCTCGGCGAGGCGATCGTGGAGCGGCAGGAGGTGGCGCACGTCTTCTAGCGCGTAGCGCTCCTGTTCCGCGCTGAGAGGACGCCGGAGCCAGTCCGTGAAGCTCTCGCCCTTCTCGATCGCGATGCCGAGCACGCGCGACACGACGCCGGAATAGGGCAATTGATGCCCCATGCCGACGAGCGCGGCGGCGATCTGCGTGTCGAAGATGTTGCGCGGAGGGGTGCCGGTGCGGGCGGCGAAGATCTCGAGGTCCTGCGCCGCCGCGTGCAGCACCTTGCAGACGGAGGGATCGACGATGAGGTCCTCGATCGCCGCGAGCGACAGATCGGAGGTCGGATCGAGGAGTCCTAGCTCGCTCCCCGCCGAGAGCTGGATGAGCGCGAGCTGCGGAAAGTAGGTGCGCTCCCGGATGAACTCTACGTCGAGCCCGAGACGCCCTTCGCGCCGCGCGGTGTCGGCGATGCGGGCGAGATCCCGCTCCGTTCGCAGGTACAAGATCCGCCCCCCTCGTAGTTCCTTCGTCGCGGGCTAGCCGAGAGCCGCGTCGAGGACGCGCTCCTGCTCCGCGCGATGCCGCGCCTGCAAGCCCGTGGCCGGACTCGCGCTAGAAGGCCTGCCAACGTAACCGAGCGTCTGGCCGGCGGCGAGGGACTCCCCGATCCGATCGCGCACGAATTCCCACGCGCCCATGTTTCGCGGCTCTTCCTGCACCCAGAGCACGGACTTGGCGGCTCCATAGCGCTCGGCGACTTCCCGGAGCCGCACGCCGGGAAACGGGTAGAACTGCTCGATGCGAACGAGCGCGACCTCCGCGCGGCCGCGCCGTTCGCGCTCCGCGGCCAACTCGTAATACAGCTTTCCGCTCGTGAGGATCACGCGCTCCGTGCGTTCGGGGGATGGCGCCGCGGGATCGTCGAGCAGTTCCTCGAAGCAGCCGGCGGATAGATCCGCGGCGCGAGAAGTCGCTTTTGGGTGGCGAAGGAGGCTCTTCGGCGTCATCGCCACGAGCGGCTTCATCTCCTCGGCGTGTACCTGCCGGCGGAGGAGATGGAAATACTGTGCGGGGGTCGATGGCGCCGCGATTCGCAAGTTGCCCTCCGAGCAGAGCTGGAGGAACCGCTCGAGACGCGCGCTCGAGTGCTCGGGACCCTGCCCCTCGTAGCCGTGCGGGAGCAGGAGCGCGAGACGGCTCCGCTCGGCCCACTTCTCTTCGGCGCTGGACAGGTATTGATCGATGATCGTCTGCGCGCCATTCACGAAGTCGCCGAATTGCGCCTCCCAGAGGATGAGCGCGCGCGGGTACTCCACCGAATAGCCGTACTCGAAGCCGAGCACGGCAAATTCTGAGAGCAGGCTGTCGAAGGCGTGGCAGGGCGCTTGGCCCGGGTCGAGATTGGCGAGCGGCGAATAGGCGCTGCCATCCCGCGCATCGTAGAGGATCGCGTGCCGCTGGCTGAAGGTGCCGCGGGCGCTGTCTTGGCCGCTCAGGCGCACGTGGCATCCCTCGCACGCGAGCGTCCCGAATGCGAGGCTCTCCGCGAGGGCCCAATCGATGCGCTCCTCCGCGAACTGCGCCCGGCGCTGCGCGAGCTGCCGTACGAGCTTCGGGTGCAAGCGGAAGCCGGGAGGAACGCGAAGCAGCCCGTCGAGGATCCGCGCCAGCTCCGCGCCCGGGACCCCGGTCGCGACCGGCGGGCGCGCGGCGCCCTCGGTGGCTTCGCGATCGGGAGGGACGTGGGGAGTCGGCGCGCGCTCCTTGGCCGCGCGCACCTCGCCGAACGCGCCTTCGAGCCGCTTCTGGAAATCCTCGAGCATGCGCTCCGCGGTCCCAGGGTCGATGTCGCCGCGGCGCAGGAGCTGCTCCGTGAAGTGCTTGCGCACGGAGCGCTGGCGCGCGATCCGCTCGTAGAGGAGCGGCTGCGTGTAGGAGGGCTCGTCCCCTTCGTTGTGGCCCCAGCGGCGATAGCAAACGAGATCGACGACGACGTCGCGTTTGAACTTCTGGCGAAACTCGAGAGCGAGGCGGACCGCGCGTACCGCCGCTTGCGGGTGATCCGCGTTCACGTGCAGGATCGGCGCGGCGACGACCTTGGCGATGTCCGTCGCGTAGTGCGTCGAGCGCGCATCCCGCGGCGACGTGGTGAAGCCGATTTGGTTGTTGATGACCACATGTACCGTCCCGCCGGTCGCGTAGCCGCGGAGCTGCGACATGTTCAGCGTCTCCGCGACGACCCCCTGGCCCGCGAAGGCGGCGTCCCCGTGGATGAGGAGCGGGAGCACGCGCTCACGCTTCGTGTCCCGGAGCAGCTCCTGGCGCGCGCGCGCCATCCCCTCCACTACGGGATTCACGGACTCCAGATGGCTCGGATTCGAAGCGAGCTTCAAACGGACGCGTCTGCCGGAAGGGGTGGCGTGCTCGCCGGTCGCGCCGAGATGGTACTTCACGTCCCCCGAGCCATCGGTGCTCGCCGGATCCAAGTCTTCGAATTCCGCGAAGACGCGCGCGAGCGGCTTGCCGAGGATGTTCGCGAGCACGTTCAGACGCCCGCGGTGTGCCATGCCGATGATCGCTTCTTCGATCCCCGCGTCCCCCGCCGCGTTGAGCAGCGCATCGAGGACCGGGATCAAGGTCTCGCAGCCTTCGAGCGAGAAGCGCTTGTGGCCGACGTAGCTCGTGTGGAGGAAGCGCTCGAACGCCTCGGCGGCGTTCAGCTTCTCGAGGATTCGCAGTTGGTCCGCGGCGGGGAGCGCATCTTCGTTGCGGGTGGATTCCATCCGCTCGCGGAGCCAGAGCTTCACTTCGGTGTCCGCGATGTACATGTACTCGACGCCGGTACAGCCGCAGTAGGTCTGGCGCAGATCGCGCAGGATGTCGCGGAGCGCCCGCCGCCCGCCGTCGCTGCTCCCGCGGCCATCGAGCAAGTACTCTCCGTCGAGATCCCACACGGTGAGGCCGTAGTAGCGCAGATCCAGCTCCGGATGCGGGGTCGGCGAATAGGAGAGCGGATTCAGATCGGCGATCAAGTGGCCGCGCACGCGATAGGCGTGGACGAGCTGCTGCACCTTGGATTGCTTCGTCGCCGGGTCGCCGGCGGACCCCGTCGCGAGCAACGGCGGCACGTTGCCCGCGGCCCACTCGAACGGGTCGTGCGGAAGCCGCAAATCCTCGAACACGCGGCGATAGAACCCATCCGCGCCGAGGAGGAGCTTCTCGACGGACGCGAGGAAGGCACCCGACTGCGCGCCTTGGATGACGCGGTGGTCGTAGGTGCTCGTGAGCGACATGACCTGCGAGACGCCAAGGCGCTGGAGCGCCACGGGAGCGATCCCCGCGTACTCGGCCGGAAAGCCGATGCTCCCCACGCCCACGATCGCAGCTTGGCCGCGGAGCAGGCGCGGGATCGAGAGCACGGTGCCGATCATGCCGGGATTCGTGATCGTGACGGTCGTATCGCGAAAGTCGCCGACCGCGAGCGCGCCGCGCCGCGCGCGATCGACGATCGCCTCGTAGGCCGCGATGAAGTCGCGGAAGCCGAGCTTGCCCGCGTCCTTGAGACAGGGAACCACGAGAGAGTGCCGCCCGCGCTTTACCACGTCGATCGCGAGCCCCAGATTCACTTCGCTCCTGCGCACGCGCCGCGGCGCGCCATCCTCCGCTTCGTAGATGTCGTTCATCTCCGGGTGCTCGCGGAGCGCGAGGACCACGGCGTACGCGATGATGTGCGTGTACGAGACTTTCATCGACGAGAGCGCAGGCAGGTATTCGTTGATGAGGCGGCGGTTCTCGTCGAGGAGCTTCACGGGCAGCGTCCGCACCGAGGTCGCGGTGGGAACCGCGAGGCTCTCCTCCATGTTCGCGGCGAGGCGCGCCTCCGCTCCGCGGAGCGGCTGGCGCTCCGGGGGCGGTGGGCGCGACGGCGCTTCCTCGACCCGCGCGTCCTCCGCGACGCCGGTCTCCGCGGTGACGGCGATCTCATCGGGAGGCTCGGCGACCGCAGTGGCGATCGCGCGCTCGCCGGAGGGGGCCGGAGGCGCCGCACTGGCAGCGCGTGCCGCCTCGCGCCGCGTGCCGGGCGGCGCGTAGTCCGCGAAGAAATCGCGCCAGGCCTCGCTGACGGAAGATGGGTCGCGCAGGTACTGCTCGTAGAGGTCGTCTACGTAGCCGATGTTGGAGCCGAGCGGGTCGACGTTGGTCATGGGGCGTGTTGCCTGATGTTGCTGATTGCCGCGCGGAGCATCACGGCGTCGCGCCGATCTCCTCGATCGGGCGCGGGAGGATCACGAACACTACGCAGCCTTCCGCGGAGCGCGGGCGATGTGCCGAGCCAGGGGGATGATGGACGTAGGTGCCGGGACCGTAGACCTTACCGCCTTCTTCCAGCGCTCCTTCGAGGATCAAATACTGCTCACCCGCGGGGTGCCGGTGTGCTCCGTAGGCCGCGCCGGGCGCGAACTTGAGGAGCACCGCGGAATCGCCGGTGGCGGGATCGAAATGGAGCTTCTTCCACGTCACCCCCGCGTGCGGCGAATCGCGCCACGGCAGCGCGTCGCAAGAGATGTATCGGCTCTTCGCATCGTCTCCGCTTCGGACTGGGCGCTCAGCGGCCATGTCCGGAGTATATCTCGAGGCCACGGCCGCGAGGAGGGCGCGCGGCCCTGCGGCGCTGGCGGCGTTCCCACGGCATGGGGTAAGCTGCGGCCGTGACGCCGGAAGCGATCGCGGAGACTCTCGGCGCACGAGAGGCGGGAGGCGCAGGATGCGGACGTTCTACAGTACGCTGCGATTGGGTCTCGGTTGCGTCGCGCTTTTCGGCGGCATCGCGTGCATGCTCGCGATGGAAGAGCGCTGGACCGGCGCGCTCCTCGCCGGCGTCGGCCTGGCGATCACGCTGCACGAGACCGCTTATATCCATGCTTGTTACATGCGCTCCAACGAGGAGTGACCGTACGCAGACGCCGCGCGCTCCCCGCGCCGCATCCCGCTTCGAGCCGCGCCCGAATTCGCCGCCCGAAAATCGGTGGCAGGCGACGCGCTCTATCGGGTGAGCTACCGGCATGAGACGCCTGCCTCCGGTCCGCGAAATGGAACAAGCGGTTCGCCGCCGCGATCCCGCGTATGACGGGATCTTCTTCATCGGCGTGCGCACGACGGGGATCTTCTGCCGCCCGAACTGTCCGGCGCGCAGGCCGCTCGCGCGCAACATCGAATACTTTCCGCTCGTGAAGGATGCGCTCTTCGCCGGCTATCGCCCCTGCAAGCGCTGCACTCCGCTCGCGCTCGACCGCCAGCCGCCTTGGGCGGCGAGACTCCTCGCCGACGTCGAGGCCGAGCCGGCGCGGCGCATCACGGAGAGCGACCTCAGGGAGCGCGGCGTCGACCCGGCGACCGCGCGGCGCCACTTCCTGCGCCGCTTCGGGATGACTTTTCACGCGTTCAGCCGCGCGCGGCGCCTGGGGCGCGCGCTCCACCACATTCGAAACGGAGGGGACTTGGACGGCGCGGTGCTCGAGAGCGGCTACGAGTCGCACAGCGGATTTCGAGATGCGTTCGCGCGCGTCTTCGGCACTTCGCCGGGACGCGGGCGTGGGCGCGCGGGCGAATGCGTGCGGATCGCGTGGATCGAGAGCCCGCTCGGGCCGCTCCTCGCCGGCGCGACTGCGGAAGGGGTTTGCCTCCTCGAGTTCACGGATCGGCGCATGCTCGAGGCGCAGCTCGCCTCTGTGCGGCGTGCTTTCGCGGGGCAGCCTGCCGTCCCCGGCGAGAACGAGCATCTCGCGCGCCTCCGCGAGGAGCTGGCGGACTACTTCGCGCGATCGCTGCGCCGTTTCACGACGCCGCTCGTCTACCCCGGAACGGATTTCCAGGTGCGCGTGTGGGAGCAGCTCCTACGCATCCCCTACGGCGAGACGCGCTCCTACGATGACATCGCGCGCGCCGTCGGAGACGCCAACGCCCGCCGCGCCGTCGGCCGCGCGAACGGACTCAATCGCATCGCGATCGTGATCCCCTGCCACCGCGTCGTGAACAAAGACGGCCGCCTCGGCGGCTACGGCGGCGGCCTCCGCCGCAAGCAGTTCCTCCTCGACCTCGAGCGCGGCACCGCCCCGGAGTAGTCGCCGGATTCGAAGCGGCGCGGCCACGATGCGCCAGCGCATCAAGCGCAAGCTACTCCTCCTCCAGCTCGATGCGAAGCGTTGCGCCCGGCGCGGGGATCTCATCGAAGGAGTGTTCATGGGCCGCGTAGCCTTCGGCCTCTACCACGATGGCAAGCTCGCCATCGGCGGGTAGAAATACCCTGAGGCCGCCATCGCTCGTCGTCGTTCCGACCGACTTTTGGCGCATGGACTTCGAATCGAACCAAAATCGTTTCTTGATCACGAAGGTCTGCTTCAAGTGGACCGTCGCTCCCACGACGGGCTTGCCCGTCGGATCGAAGACTTGCACGAGAAGGCCCGAGTCGCCGCCATCGAGCAGGAAGCTCACCGTGGCCTTTTGGCCCTCATCGACGACGATCTCTTGCGACGGCGGCGCGGGGAACCCACGGGCTTCGATGCCGACGGAATAATTCCCGGGATCGACCGCAAGCAGGCGCGCGGATCCATTTCTCAACTTGTTGCTTCCTATCCCACGGGAAGATTCTCCTCCGGACGGGAGTTCTCTTCGCAATTCGATGTCGATGGCTTCCGGCAATTGCTTCGGGCCCTTGACGGCGACGGAGATCTCGATAATCGGGATCGGGGGCAGCACGATCCGCGAGGGAAGCGCTTCGCACGAATCCTTTCGGATGTCGAGCAGCATGTGCTTAGTGAAGACTCCAGTTGTGACGGACAGGCGTACCGGACCGGGCGGCGCGCAAGCGGTCTTGAAACGTCCGTCTTCTGCGATGCCGACCAGCGCCCAACGCTGCGCCGAGTCGCCTTGCCTGCGCAAGTCCATCTGCACGTCGAACGCCGGAGTGCCATCCGCCAGCGTGATGGTCCCTTCGTATGCTCGGCCTGGCTCCAACACGAAGTCCAGTCCCTCGAACACCGGGTTCTTTTCCGTAAGGGAGATTCGTCGTGGCAGCGGCTGGGCATGGCGATACGTATCCACCGTGACGACGTAATCTCGCAGCTTTAGGTTCGTCACCTGGAAGCGCCCGTGGACATCCGTGCGCTCGCTTTCCACCCCGGCGCTGTAGTCTCGCCGACCGGGGCCGAACTCCTCCCATTCGAGGCTCACGGACGTGCTTACGCCGTTCCCGTCTTGATCGACCACTCTCCCGCGCACCACACCGCCCGTTCGGATCCCGATCTCTCCCAGGTCGCGCGTGCTCTCGGCGGTGAATGGCGCAAGCTCGGTGGTGTGCAGACCAAAACCTGAGATGGTGAGATCGAGTCGTAGCTCCGTCTCCAAGTACGGTACCGGGAGCGCCGCTCTGCCATCTTGGTCCGTAGTCGTAGATCCGCCTTCGGAGCGAAGCTCCCGATACGGGGCCGACATTCCGCTCGGCGTGAACTCGAATTTCACGGGAGTGCCCGCGATCGGCATGCCGCGCGCGGAATCGACCAGGGCGAGTTTCGCGACCGCGGGCCGTTGCAATACAACGTTGAGTTCTTGCTTTGCCGCTTCGCCGGACGGCGCGACTACCTTGCCGAAGTGCGCATACCCCTCCGCGGCGGCTTCGAGGGCGTAAGGCATGTCGAAGAGGCCGGTAGCATGCCATCTCCCGGATTCGTCGGCTTTGCCTTCTTGTCCTGGTAACGGGACCCGCTCCATTCCCGGCATAGGTTGCCTCCCGCGCAGAAAGACGGAGGCACCTGCAATGGGTTCGCCGGCAGCGGACACGACGCGCACGGCGAGGCTGCTTCCGGGATCCACCTCGACGGCGCCGACATCACGCACGCCAGTCCCATTCGTCCAGTCGAGATTGCGCGGCAAAAAGCCGTCGAGCAACAAGATGGCGCTCGAAGCCTTGTACGGCAGGGCGCCGGAATCGAAGCGCCCATCCGCGCCGATGGCGAGCTTCGTTTCCCAGTACTCGTCGACGACAACCTGCGACCTCAGGTAGCCGCCACGGAATGAGGGCTTGGCATCGCCCTTTGTCACGAAGACTCCCGCGAGCCTCTGCGCCTTCTCCAGCGTGATCAGGAGGGGAGCACCGGCGCCAACCACGTAGTCGACGCTCTGATAGAAGTGCACGTGATCCGGATGTCGAACTTCTGTCAGTTCTAGCGTCCCGGAAACGCCATCGAGAACGAACGCGCCGGCCTCCGCGCTTACCGCGCGCCTGCCCAACCGCGGCGGAGCATAGTCGACGTTGGGCGACGCCGGTTTCGTCGGGTGCACGAAAACCGTGATGTTCGCGCCCTCGACGCCGCTGCCCTCCTGATCCTGGACGATTCCTCGCACGCGCTGTCCTTCGCGAAGCACGATCTCGATCGCGCCGAGCCCGCCCGCTCCCGGATCGATGACGCCGGACACGGCGAATTGCATCCCGGGAGATTCCGCGAGGAGGATCGCGGGAGCGCGCGGGAGCACGATGTCGAACCCGCCGTCCGCTCCGACGGGCATGGCGCGCGTCGAATTCGAAAACGTGTAGTAGCCCCACTGGTCGACGCGGAGATCGAGGAGTCCGCAAACGGTTCCCGTCGTGATCGGTTCGCCGTTCGTCGCGACAAGTCTTCCTCGCACCGCATACGGCGGGTCGAGCCGGGGCTCCACGGGCACCGTGGCTGTCGGTGATGACTCCGATTGCTCTTGTTCCTGGGCTAGGGCCGCGGCGAGGAGCACAATCGACGCGACGGCAAGGATGCTCGACATTGCGAGTCCGGCGCCTCTAGTTCGAGAGCGATTGCGGGGTTCCATTTCACCGATCCCTTCACGATGCCACCGGCATCGAGCGCCGCCGCGGTGCGCCCCCCCCTACCCGTAGTCGCGGAAGCCGGCGACGGCGGCGGCGTCGAGGCGCTCTACGAGGGCGATGACGAGCGCGAGGGCCGAAGAGTAGTCGCGCCAGTCGATGATGCTGACGTGGGTGTGGATGTAGCGAGCCGGAACGCCGATGACGACGGTCGGCACGCCGCTCCCGTGCGTGTGGATGCTGCTCGCGTTCGTGCCGCCGGTACGGCGCACCGCGAGTTGGATCTGCGTGCCGATCGCGGCGGCGGTCTGCTCGACGTAGCGCACGAGGCGGCGGTTCGAGAGCGCCGTCGGATCGCTGAAGCGGATCTGCGGTCCGCGGCCGAGCGCGGCCTGCGGCTCGTTCGAGGGCGGCATGTCGTCGGCGGGGGTCCCCTCGAGCACGATCGCCACGTCGGGGCGCGAGATTGCGCTCGCCGTGCGGGCACCGCGGCAGCCGACCTCCTCCTGCACCGCCCCCACGCCGATCAGGGTATTCGGGTGCGGCAGCTTGGCGAAAGCGCGCAGCGTCTCGCACATGAGCCCGACGCCGGCGCGGTTGTCGAACGCCTTGCAGCTCAAGAGGTGCTCGCCGGCGAGCGGGATGAACTCCGCGTAGGGCACGATCGGATCGCCGAGTCGGATCCCGAGCTTCGCGGCTTCATCGGCGCTGCGCGCCCCCACGTCCACGCCGATCTGCTCGATGTCGAGGACCCTCGCGCGCTCCTCCGTCGACAAGAAGTGCGGCGGCTTCGATGTGATCACGCCGTGGACCTTGCCGCCGTCCGTCAGCACCTGCACGCGCTGGGCGAGGAGCACGTGCGTCCACCAGCCGCCGAGGGCGATGATCCGTAGCATGCCATCGCGGCCGATGCTCTGGACCATGAACGCGACTTCGTCCATGTGACAGTCGAGGACGACGCGCGGCTCGGCAGTGGTGCCTCGCGCTTCGCAGATGATGCTGCCGTGCGCGTCGTACTGGAAGCTGCCGGCGCCCGCGAGCGCATCGCGCACGATGTCGCGCACCTCCCCTTCCGCGCCCGGAGGTCCGGCCGCGAGGGCCAGCCGCCGGAGCAAGTCGCGCGATGGCTGGACGGCGCCGCCCGGCGCCGCATCGCGCGCGGCGACTCGCTCCCCTTGTTTCCGCGCCATCTCCCTGCTAGCCGGTTCTTGCATCCGCGTTCCTGCCGCCCTTTCCGCCGAGAGCCGCTATGGCGATCGCAGCGTCACTCGGCATGGGCGCCGCCGCGATCACCGAGCAGAATGCGGCGAATCGCGCTCCAGTGCAATCGCCTCCTGTGGAGAAGCTGCTCGGAATCGTGGTAGCTGTGCCCCGCGCCCGGGAAGAGCATCAGTTCGAAGTTGGTGCGGCCGCTCTCGATGAGCGCATTGCAGAAGCGCTGCGTGTTCTGCGGATGGACGTTGTCGTCCAGCGTGCCGTGCAGCAATAACAGGTGCCCGGACAGGTTTCCCGCGGCTTCGATGCACGAGCTGCGGCGGTAACCGCCGGGGTTCTGCGCGGGGAGGCCCATGTAGCGCTCCGTGTAGATGCTGTCGTAATGACGCCAGTCGTAGACGCCCGACTCCGCGATGCCGAGGCGGAAGCGCTTCGAGTGCGTGAGCGCATACGCCGCCATGAAGCCGCCGTAGCTGTGGCCGCTGATCGCGGCGCGCGCGCCGTCCCCCCAAGGCTGCGCGGCGGCCCAGCGCAGCGCGTCCTCGTGATCGCGAAGCTCGATCGCGCCGAGCTGGCGAAAGCAGAGGTCCGCGTTCGCCTGGCCGTAGACGCTCGCCGTGCGGCAATTGAGCCGGAGGACGGCGACGCCGCGTTGGGCGAGGAATTGCGCCCACAGGGACGAGTGCCACTCGTTCTCGACGCTCGCCGTTTCGGGGCCTGCGTAGGTCTCGATCAGGATGGGACAGCGCTCGCCGCGCTCCGCTTCGTGCGGGAGCACGACCAAGCCATCGAGCGTCGCACCCGTGGAAGACGGAATCTCTACCAGCCGCGGCGCGTGCCAGCGAAAGGGAATATCTTCGATGCGCAATCCGTCCTCGAGCGTCGCGCGGACGCGGCCGCTGCGGTCGCAAAGATCCACCGTCGCGGGGCGGTCGATGCTCGAGTGGCGATCGAGGAAATGCCCGCAATCGCCGCTCGGCGCCACGCGGTGCTTCCCGGGCGCGGCGGTGACGCGCTCGAGCGGGCCGCCGGCGAGCCGAACGCGATAGGCGTGGCGCTCGAGCGGATGCTCGCGGTTGCCATCGAGCCAGACTTCGCCGCGCTCGTCGTCGACGGCGAGCACCTCGAAGACATCCCACGCCCCGGCGGTGAGCGCGCGGAGCAAGGCGCCGTCCCGCGCATAGTGATAGAGATGTCGATGTCCAGTGCGCTCGCTGAGCCAGAGCAGCGTGCCATCCGCAAGGAAGCGCGGCGCACCGGGAGGGTCTACCCAGGTGGCGCTCGATTCGCGGAGCAGCTCCCGCGGCGCCCCCGCCGGAAGCTCGACCCGGAGGAGCGCGAGGTAACTCTGCAAGCGATCCTGCACCTGCACGTAGAGCCCGCCATCTACCGCCTGCCACGCCACGTTTACGATGAGCAGCTCGTCGCCCAGCCGCGCGAGGTCGATGGGCCGCACCTCGCCGCTCAAGGACGCGATCCACAGCTCGGCGCGCGGATTAGGGTCGCCCGCCTGCGGATAGGCCGCCTTCTCGATCTTCTGCCCGTGCGGGCGTTCATCGACGAGCGTGTGCATCGGCACTTCGCGATCATCGAGGCGAAGGAAGGCGAGGGTCTCGCCATCCGGGCTCCACCACGTCGCGTCCCAGCGGCCGCGCCCGTAGATCTCTTCCTGGTAGACCCAGTCGAGGCGCCCGTAGAGCAGGCGCTCGCCGCCATCCTCCGAGAGCGCGCGCTCCGTGCGCTCATCGCGATCGAGGGCTTGCACGTAGAGGTTGTAGTTGCGGAGATACGCGACCGCGGTGCCCGCCGGGTTCAGATCCCCGCCGTATTCCGTCTCCGCAGTCTCCGTGATGCGGAGGAGCTGGGATTCCGCCGCGCGAAAGAGATAGAGATCGCCCTCGTGCAGGAGGAGGACGCACGCTCCGTCATCGGAGCGGTCCGCCGCGGAGCGGAGCAGCCTTTGCGCGGCATCCTCGGCAACGCCGAGGAGCGGCGCGAGCGAGCGAGCGCTACCAGGCAGTGGGTCCGGAGCGGAGGGGATCCGTTCGAGGGTGGCCGGATCGAGCCATTCGCTCCCGTTCCCGGCGCGCGCCGCATACTTGCCGTCCGCGACCCACTCCCAGCGCGCTGCTGGCGCCGGGAAGCGAAAGCCGCCATCCGCGCGCTCCTCGACGATCTCGATCGTCAACGCGAGTCCGCGCGCGCCAGGGGCCGCGCACCCTCCTGCAGGAAGCGCTAGCGCAAGGAGCGCGAGCGCGGCGATCACGCGGCGCCGCTGCGGCGGATGAGGGAAATAATGCACGCGCTGCCTGCTTTCGGCGCGCCGCCCGGCGCGGGGAGCGCACCGAATAACGACTGCGCGCCGCAAAGTCCAGTTCATTCCGCGGCAAATCTCGCGCACGCCCCGCCCGCGCAGCGGCAGGCCATTTGCAATCCACTTACAATCCAACGGCAATTCAATTGCCGCCGCGGGACGGCGTGGAGAGAATCGCGCCCGGCCGGCAAAACGGCTGCTGCGGACTGGAAAGGAAGGGTGACGAATGCCTGACGAAGGGAAGAAGCGCGGGGAAGCCGCGCCGGCATTGGCTCCGGAGTTCGTCGCGGATCTTCGCTGCCCGCTCACGCGCCGTCCGCTCGTCCTCAAAGGGAACGCGCTCTATTGCTACGAATCTCGGAAGGCGTATCGCATCGAGAACGGCATACCGATACTCCTCATCGAAGAAGCGACGGAGATCCCCGAGTCCGAAGTGCCGCCGGAATACCGCGGCAAGCCTCCGATCACCGCCCCCGA
>JAKEFC010000226.1 GCA_022616235.1 Planctomycetota bacterium | reverse complement strand
TACAAATCTCAACTAATGATGGCACACTCTCCTCTTCGGGGGACGATGGCGGGAATGCGAACGTATCGCTCCGGCCGGTTTCGCGGGCAGTCGGGACGGACGAGTCCGACTTGCATCCCATGCATTCGGAGACGGGAGGGATCGCGATAGTGGCGGCAGACGGTACGGCGACCTTGGGACCCGTGGAAGCAGGTTCGTATGATCTCATCCTTTCGGTGCAGAGCGATGGATACTGGGGAGTAGAGTGCGCGCGCGTGGCAGTGTCCCTGAGTGCCGGAGCGAATACGGCGAGCATCGCCATGCCGCCTCTGCATGCCGTGACCATGCTATTCGAAGATGGCGATACGCGCGGCAACGTTCGCGTGCAACGCGTCGGCGCTCCGCAACATGAGCAGCGCCACGTGAATCTCGGCAAGGATGGGCGCGTAACGATAAGGCATCTCCTCGCGGGGGAATACACGGTAACCCGTTGGGGCGGCAAAGCTGAAGGCATGATGACGGTGCGCGTGCCTGATTCTGCGGAGGTGGTTTTCGCGCCGACACCCGTGAACGCGATGCGGGTGACCATCGCGGATGCGGCGGGGCAGCTCGCGCGCGCCGGATTCGAGGACGGGGACTTGATCGTCGCGATCGAGGGTGCGGAATTCGAAGGGACACGGCAGCTCCAGCTCCTCTTCATGTCGAACATGGCGAAAGAACAGTGCAAGTTCGCGGTGTTGCGCGGAAGCGAGCGGATCGAAGTCACGGCGAACATGCGCGAGCTGGAGCGCGGATCCCAGATGGGCGACAGCATGGAGCCGGCGACGCGCTGAAACCGCCGCAGGGCGGAGGCTGGGGACGCAATGCGACGATTCCTCCTGGCGATCCTTCTGTTCGCGGCGGGCGGGTTGAGCGGCTTCCTCTGCTCCCGCTACTACGTCGCGGAGCGTTCCTCTCCGTCCCTCCGCGAGGGAACTTCCCCGGCGAGCGAAGCGCGTCTCGAAGATGCCAGAGATTCCCAGGATGCATTCGTCACGCAGGGTGGGACGCCGGGATCCGCCGACGCCGCAGCTTCCACGCCGGCGGCGGAGACGATCCAGATCCGCATCGAAGCGATCGAGCCACTGCCGCCGGGACAGGGACGCTTCTTCGGCGCCGTGAGGACTCCGGAAGGGACGCCCGTAGCCGGCGTGCGCGTGCGGGCGATTCCCTCATCGACGCATTTCGACGGGAATGTATTCTCTCCTCACGAAGCGGAAGAAAGGCGAATTCCTCGCGGACGCCGCGAAGCGCCATCGCTGGACGAGCGTGCATAGTCGAGAAGCAATCACGGACGAGTCCGGCTCCTACGAGCTGACGGATGTACCTCCAGTCGTGTTCCTTTTGCTCGCCGAGCGCCGCGGCTACATAGTGGAATGTCGCGACAATTCCGTAGCAAACGGCGGAACCGACGCCGAAATCGATTTCACTGCGATACCGGCCGGCGAGGTGACGCTCGCGGTACGACTGCCGAATGGCGAGATGCCGCTCGATGCGGAGATTCGCTGCGGCGGCGAAGGAAGTCACTCGTACCAGCGTTGGACCAAGAGGCTACCGACAATCAAATTGCCGCTCGGCACCCACCAAATCTCGGCGATTGATGGCAACCAGAGTGAGTACTCGTCGAAGTGGGAGTCCGTGACGCTCGCCGAGAGAGGTCAAGCAGTTACCGCCGAGTTGCGATTGTTCGGGCGCCCCGGGATCAAAGGCAGGGTCCGCTTTCCGCAGGACGAGAACTACTCGCGCTGCTATGTGAGTTGTCAACGAACGAGCGCGGGGCGGGTGGAGACGAGTGCTGATTCAGTTGGCGCTGAAAAGACACGTCACTTGCAACCGTATCAAAGATCATTTCTCTATCGAGACCTCTACCCCGGAGCCTATTGCGTCACGCTCTACAGGAGCCTGCACGGACCTCCCGTCGCATCACAGATCGTCGAAGTGAGTGACGGCCTCGAAGAACTCGAAATGGATCTGCCGCTGCTAATCAACAGCGAATCGTCCGTGTTGTGGGCGTTCGATCCCGATGGGAATCCGGTGCGCAACCTGCAATCCGCGCGCTACGAGGTGCGTTGGAACGACGAGACACGTAGGGGCGTCGTCGCGCTCGCCCAGAAGAAGGACGGGAGCTACTGGTGGCCCGCGAGATTCCTCCCTAAGGAAGAGTGGGACGAAGCAACGGACGAGGAATCGCAAGTGGTCGTCTCCATGGAGGTCGAACCGCGCGGGCTCGGCAAGAAGCGGTTTTCGGCGGTGTACGGCCGAGAGCAGGAGTTCACCGTGCGTTTTTCCTTGCCGGCGTCGGTACACGTCACGGTGACAGGGTTCGACCAGTCTCCCGAGGCGCCAGCAATGAGCGTAAAGCTCGAGGCGATCGCGAGCGTCGAGGGGATCGAATCCCATGCGGCCGGCGCGATCGCCGGTGCCGCGGCCTCCTTCAAGCCCGTGGGCGCGGATGGCACGACGACGCTTGGACCCGTGCAACCAGGCAAATACGAGGTCGTACTGGCGATGAAAGCGCACGGCGACGAAGAGGAGTGCGCCCGCATGGCCATCACCCTCGCGCCGGGCGCCAATGCCGTGAAGATCGCGCTGCCTGCCTTCCACTCGCTGACCGTGCTGTGCGCGGGAGCGGAGCCGGGGTCGAATTTCCACATTTGGCGCTCGGTGCTCGACGCGCGACCCATCACCGCGGAGATCGATGACCAAGGCCGCGCCAGCGTGGAGCATCTAACCCCGGGCGAATATGCGATCAGCCTGCCCAACGAAAACGGAGTGGGAGTGATGACCGTGCAGGTGCCGGGGCCGGCGCAGGTGGTATTCGCGCCGCAGGCGGTGGATGCGCTCCGGGTAGCGGTCACGAGCGAAGACGGCCGCCTGGCGCGCGCCGGCTTCCGCGACGGCGACCTGATCATCGGCGTAGACGGCGCCGAATTCGAGAACGCACAACAAATGATGTTCCTCCTCATGAGCCACAGCGCCGCCGCGCGCGTACAGTTGAACATCCTGCGCGGCGGCGTGCGGCTGGAGATCGCCGCCAGTCTCAGCGAATGGACGCGAGAGCAGACGCTGGGCGGCACGCTCCTGCCCGCCGCGCGCTAGCGCGCACGCAACGGTTTTCTGGCAAGGATTCCGCAGGGTGAGACGTTTACGGCGAGGCTCAGGCATGCTATGAAGCGGCCATGATCCGGGCCGAGGACTTAGAGCGCGTTTCAAAATGCCGCCTGCCTTCGGTCGACTGCGGCGCCGCCTGTCTTCGTCGAGCCGCCTCTACGTATTTCTCCATCAATACGCCTCGGCGGCTCTCCT
>JAKEFC010000225.1 GCA_022616235.1 Planctomycetota bacterium | reverse complement strand
TCGCGCTCCTCGCGAGGCCCCAGATCGTGGCGATTTTCCGGCTCGCCGCGTCTTTCTTGGGAGCGATCCTGCTCGCGCTCGTTCTGCGCATGCGATTCGCGCCGAAGATCCGCGCCCTCATTTGAGCGAGGGTCGGGGCCACGGGAGGAAGCGCGGAGTCGCCGCCGCGTAGCGCTCGTAGGCGGCGCCGAACTTCGACGCGAGGAGGCGCTCCTCCTGGCGCGCCTGCAAATGAAACAGCGCCGCATCGACGGGCCACAGGAGCAAGAGCGCGAGATTCGCTTGCGCGATCGCGGCGCCGAGCCAGAGCGCGAGAACGCCGGAGTACACGGGGTGGCGAACGAGTCGATACGGTCCGCGCGTTACGAGCTCGTGTCCTTCGAAGATCACCGCGCGAGGCACGAGGAACCTTCCCAACGACCTCGTGCCAGCGATCAGCATCGCGATCGCGTAGAAGCTGGCGGCAATCGCGACGATGT
Organism: Planctomycetota bacterium; assembly: GCA_022616235.1. Taxonomy (GTDB): domain Bacteria; phylum Planctomycetota; class UBA8108; order UBA1146; family JAKEFC01; genus JAKEFC01. The sequence goes on along the minus strand of JAKEFC010000225.1, from coordinate 3,874 downwards.
CGGCGGCGATGCCGTAGTCTCCGAGGCTCCCCGCTCCAGTAAAGAGCAGCGCGGGAGGCAGGAGCCAATTCAACGGGACGATGATCGCGGGGAGCCGCCGGCGTACCCCCGCGGCGCGAAGTTCCACGGCCTGCCGCCAATTCGCGGGCGACAGGGAACGAATCGCGATGACCAAGACGCCCGCCGCGTAGATCGCGAGGAAATAGAGCCGCAGCGCTTCGAACATTTCCGGACGCCTCCGGTCACGGCCAGAGCACGATGAGTCCCGCCGCGACGAGCAACGGGACCGCGAAGAGTGCGATCGCGCGGCGAAAGAAGGATGCCCCGCCGAGGAAGCCGGCGATGCCGGCCTTGAAGAACAAATTCGACATCGAGGCGAGGAGGATGAGCCGCCAGCCGGCGTCCGGCGCGATGCCGCCACCCTGCTCGCCATCCTCCACGAGCCGCGCGACCGAGAGCGTGATCGCATCCATGTCGGTGAGACCAGAGAGTATCGCGACGAGGTGCAAGCCGGTCCCCGGGATGTACTCTTTCGCCGCCGCGAGCGCGAGGAGCACCGCCGCGTAGAGCGCGCCGAAGAGGAGCGCCGATCTCAGCTCCGCGGGATTCGCTTGTTTCGGCACTTCGGCCACGCCGCCGCGCGCGCCGCGCCACGACCAGGCCGAAACCGCCGCCGACGCGATGAGCACGACGCCGATCGGGGGCGCCAAATTCCACAGGTGTCCGGGAGTAACGACCGCGATCTCGGCGAGAACGCGCACGAAGAGGACCGTCGACGCGATCATGACGACGACGGCCGCCGAGGGAGCGATGTCCGGCAAGGACATGGCGCGGCGCGCGAAGCTCGCCGTGGTTGCCGTGCTCGAGATGGCTCCGCCGAGCACTCCACAAAGGAGCAATCCCGCTCCTTGCCCCAGGAACTTGTAGGAGATATAGCCGGCGAGGCCGATCCCGACGATCAGCACCACCATGAGCCAGACTTGAAACGGATTCAGCACCGCGAAGGGGCCGTAGGACTTGTTCGGAAGGAGCGGGAGCACGATGCAAGTGATGAGCACGAAGGTCATGATCGCGCGCAGGTCGTCTGCGCCGAGGCGAGTCACGAGGCCGTGCAGCTCGGGCTTGAACTGCAAGAGCACCGCGGCGCCGCCGCCGATCGCGACCGCGATGACCGGATCGCCGACCGCGATGTAGGCGCCGAGCGCGAAAGCCAGCAGCATCGCGATCACGGTCGTGAGGCCCGCATCGTGGGCATCTTGCTTCAACTCGGCGTACTTGCCGACGGCTGCGACGGCGGCCATCCCCACCAACCCCGCCGCGAGCACCCATCCGCCCGCCGCGGTTTCGCGATCGATCCACGCCGCGAGCGTGCCGAACACCGTGATGAATGGGAAGGTCCGGAGCCCGGCGACTGCCGCGGCCGCGTGCTCCCGCTGGAGGCCGATCAGGAGGCCGAGCCCGACCGAGATCCCGAGCTGCGCGAACAGCGGCTGCGTGGCGTCGGGCATGAACTTCCTGTCGACCGTCGATTGGAGCTGCCGCCGGCAATCCAGTCCTCGAAACGCGCATCCGGCGCGCGTGCTCGAAACCGGCAAGGTAGCGCCGCAGCCGCGCGCATCAAAGCGGATTCGGCCGGCGGCGGCGCGCGTTCCGATAACCGAAAGGCGCGCGAAACGGAATCTGCGAGAGAGGAACGCCTCCAGCGACCGACAATCGATGAGAGAGAGAGGGAGTGAGCGGTACTTATTCCATGCCCGCGAAGACGAAGTCTATCCATTCCGAGGTCGAGCGCCAGATCCTGAAACTGCTCGCGAAGACGACTCCCGATCCGCGCCGGATCGACAGCAGGATCTTCGCGCTCAGCAAGAAGCTCGGTCGCGAGGTCTATTCGGATTTGCTCCACTTACTCTGTCACTTGCGGTTCACGCCGCGGCGCGCGGAAGCGCATTGGGACGCGATTCTCGAACACCGGCAGAAGCTGAGCGAGAAATTCGGTTCGGTGGTGGACTTCAGGGTCGCGCTGCTCGACTACTTCATCTCCGTGAACCAGCACTTTCGCAATCCGAAGATCATCGAGATCAAGATCTTCCAGAAGACCAGCGACTCCGCGCTTCGCGACGAGCTGACGGGACTCCACAACTACCGCTACTTCCGCTCGGAGCTGGATCGGGAATTGAAGCGAGCGAAGCGCTCCGGCTCATCGCTCTCCCTCGTGCTCTTCGACGTCGACCATTTCAAGGGCTACAACGACCGCCATGGTCACTTGGAAGGGGATCGGGCGCTGAAGGCCGTCGCGCGCGCGATCCAGCGGGGCGCGCGCGACAGCGATCTCGTGGCGCGCTACGGCGGCGAGGAATTCGGGGCCATCCTTCCGGGTGTTTGCAAGCCGACCGCATGCGCGATCGCGGAGCGCATCCGCGCGCGGATCTCCAGAGAACGCCTGCGTGCCGGGAGCGGCGAATTGGCCGCAAAGGTCTCCGTGAGCGGAGGGGTCGCCACCTACCGCGCGGACGCGGGCGATCCTCTGGCCCTTATCGAAGCGGCGGACCGCGCGCTCTACCAAGCGAAGGCGAACGGCAGAGACCGCATCGTCTCCGCGGGCACCGAGAATCGCGAGTTTCCGAGGATCGATGTCGAGCTACCCGGGATGCTCCAGGTCTTTTGCCGGCAGCCGGAGCGATTCGTCACGGAGAATCTGAGCGAACATGGGCTCCAGCTCCGCTGCGGCGCGCCGCTCGAAGAGAGGGAGATCTTCCAGCTCCGCATCACGCCCTCCCAAGGCGGCAGCGAGATCCAAGCGGTCGCGCGCGCCGTGCGCGTCCGCAAGAAGGGCGCCGCCTTCGTCGCCGGCGCGAAATTCGTCGATATCGCCTTCCCGCACCTCGAACGCCTGAAGCAGCATCTCGCGGCCAAGCAAAACGGCAAGGCCCGGCGCCCTGCCCGGCGCGCCGCGCTGGTCACTTCTTGAGTCGAGCATTTCGCGCACTTGTTGCGAATCGAGCAGCGGCGCAAGCACCCGAAACTCTGTTATCCTCACTGGCCGGCGGCGGGAGGTCATCGCGGAGGGGGCTCTGCCCAAGATCTACCGTCGTGCCGCGCCGCCGAGAGAGGAATTCGATGCACAATCTGTTGTTCACGCCGCTCTTCGTCCTCGGAATCGTTCTGCCCCTGACTGCAGGCGAGGTCGTGCTGAAGAATGGCTCCATCGTCAAGGGCAAGGTCATCGACAAGGGCGAAGTCATCGAGTTGGAATTCGAGTTCGGCAAGATGTCGTTTCGCCGCGACGAGGTGAAGGAAGTGATCCCCGGCAAGTCGCCGCTCGAGGAGCTTCGCGAGCGCGTGGCAGCCTTGGATCCGGGCGATGCGGAAGGCCACTACCAGGCCGGGCTCTGGGCCGCCGAGAACGAGCTTCCCGCGAGCGCGCAGCGCCTCTTCGCCGTCGCGATCGAGATCGATGCCAATCATGCCGGGGCGCGCGCGAAGCTGGGTTTTCATCTCCATGATGGGCGCTGGCTCACGGCGGATGAGTATCTGATGGCGCAGGGGTTCGTGCAATTCCGCGGAGAATGGGTGCGCGAGGCGGAACGCGACGAGATCCTCGCGCGCGAGGAAGCGGAACGGGAGCGCGACCACGCGTCCGACCTCGCGAACGAAGTCGCGCAGCTCAGAGAGCGAGTCGCGGCCGCGGAGCATGCCGTGCAGGAAGCGAAGGAGGAGGCGGCGCGCGCCAAGTCGGAACTCGAGCGCTACAAGTCCGATGCCGAGTCCTCCCGCATCGTGATCGTGTGCCATACCTGCAAACAGCCGCGCCGCTGCGCCTGCATGCCGCAGAGGAACTAAGAGCACGTTTCAGAATGAAGCCGTCGCCCCGAGG
>JAKEFC010000032.1 GCA_022616235.1 Planctomycetota bacterium | reverse complement strand
GGAAGCGAAAGGGGAGTTCTCGAGCGCCGTGGCGCGCGCGGAACTGCCCGCGGCGATCGCGAAGGCGGCGCCGGGCGCGCGCGGCTACGCGCGCGGCGCCGCGCTGCTCCTCGGCGAGCAGCCCGCGCCGGCGGAGCCCGCAGAGCTCGCCGGACTCCCCTGGATGGTGGCGACGGCGCTCTGCGCGGTCGCGCGCGCCGGTGCGGTGGCGATCGATGCGGCGTGCGTGCCCGTTCGCTTGCAATTGCTCCTCCCGGAGAATCTGCTCGTCCTCGTGCGGGAGGATGCCATCGTCACGGATCTCGCCGACTTCTATCGCGGCATCGATGCAGCGACCCTCGCCGGCGGCTACCTCGCGCTCATCGGCGGGCCGTCGCGAACCGCGGACATCGAGCAGACCTTGGTCACCGGCGCGCACGGCCCGCGCCGCTTCGTCGTCTTGCCGTATCGGCCGTGATACGTGGCAACCGGCGCGGCGCGGGATGAAAGGCGTGACCCCTTGGCGCGGCATTCCGGCGATTGGATCCTCGCTCTCGACCAAGGAGGCCAATCGAGCCGCGCGCTCGTCTTCGACGAGACCGGGAGCGTCGTCCAGGCCGCGCGGCGCGCGGTCGGCGTCCAGCGCGCCGGCGACGACCGCGTGGAGCAGGATCCCGCGGAGATCGCCGAGTCGCTCCGGAGCGTGGCTTGGGAAGCTGTCGGGGCGCTCGGGAGTGACCGCAGCCGCATCCGTGCGGCCGGGCTCGCGACCCAGCGCGCGAGCCTCGTCTGCTGGACGCGCGGCACGGGGGAAGCGCTCTCGCCCGTCCTCGGCTGGCAGGATCGCCGCGCCGCCCGCTGGCTCGCCGGCTTCGAGGGGTCCGCCGCGCGCGTCCGCGAGATCACGGGGCTCTTCCTCTCGCCGCACTACGGCGCGAGCAAAATGCGCTGGTGCCTCGACGAGCTGCCCGCAGTGCGTGCGGCGCAAGCGCGCGGCGCGCTCGCGTGCGGGCCGCTCGCGAGCTATCTCGTCGCGGCCCTCGTCGGCGGACACCCGCTCGTCGCCGACCCTGCAAACGCGTCGCGCACGCTCCTCTACGATGCGGAGCGCCGCGCGTGGTCGCCGGAGCTGCTCGCGCTCTTCGACATCCCCGCGGAGATCCTGCCGCGCTGCGTGCCGACCGTCGGCGCGTTCGGCGATCTCACCATCGGCGACCTCAGCGTGCCGCTCGCCGCTGTGAACGGCGACCAGCCCTCCGCGCTCTTCGCCGACGGCAGCCCCGCGAGCGGCGCCGTCTACGCGAATCTGGGGACGGGCGCTTTCTTGCAGCGCGTCGCCGCCGCGATCGCGGGGGAGCACGACCGCCTGCTCGCGAGCATCGCCCTGGACGATGGCGCCGCGGTCACGCGCGTCATCGAGGGGACGGTGAACGGAGCGGCGGCGGCGCTCGATCTGTGCGCCGGTGCGGCGGGGAGCCCCGCTCCCGCGGACCTCGACCGTTGGCTCGATGAGGTGGAGTCGCCGCCGCTCTTCTTGAACGGCGTCGGCGGGCTCGGGTCTCCCCATTGGGTCGCGGACTTTCCCTCGCGCTGGATCGGCGCGGGGGATGCGCCTGCGCGCGCGGTCGCGGTCCTCGAGAGCATCGTCTTCTTGATTTGCGACAACCTGGAAGCGATGCGGCGCGGGTTGCCGCCGGTCGCGGAACTGCGATTGAGCGGCGGACTGGCGCAGAGCGATGGGCTCTGCCGGCGGCTCGCGGCGCTCGCGGGAGTTTCGGTGCGGCGCGCGAGCGTCGCGGAAGCGACTGCGCGCGGCATCGCGTGGCTCGCTGTGCGTCCGCGCGAGTGGCGGCCGGACGGCGCGGGGACGCTCTTTCCGCCGGCGCCGCTCCCCGCGTTCGCGGAGCGCTACGGCGCCTGGAGAGTAGAGCTGGCGCGCGCGCTCGCGGAACGCCGCCGCGCGTGATGGGACTCGGCGCCCGCGTCGCGGCTCGCGTCGCGGCGCGCTACTTGATCGAGGTATAGGACCCGCGGTTCTCCGTCGCGAGCTGCTTCAGGAACGCGACCATCTCCGCCGGATCCTCCGGCGGATTCTGCGCGTATTTGGAACCGGGCGGCCACTCCCCGCGGCCGTCGAAGCCGAAGCAGTAGATGCGGACCTTGCGCAGCCGATTCAGGGAGCGCACGTCGTCGAGGATCCGGGGGATCAACTGCGCCGGTCCCTCTTCGCGCGAGCGCATGGGCGCGCCATCGGAGAGCAGGATGATGGTGTCGACGTTGGGATCCTCGAAGGCCGCGCGCATCGCTTCGTCCGTGTGCGTCGCATGGTTCGCTTCCAAGCGATCGATGAACGCGCCGGCCTTCTCCTTCCATACCGGCACCGCGGGCACGAGGCGCCGCTGGAAGTGCTGGATCGCGTTGTTGAAGGCGATGATATTGAAGTAGGCGCCTCGCGGCAGCTTGCTGATCGCGGCGCCGAGCTGGCGCTTCGTGCGCACGACTCTCTGCCGCACCTGCCAGGCGGAGCCCTTGCCGCCTTCTTCGCCTCCTTCGTCCCACATGGTCATGGAGCCGGACATGTCGACCACGAACGCGACCTTCTGGCTCACGACCTCCACGCCGAAGAACTCGGGAACGGTCAGCTCGGGGCGCTTGAGCGTCACGCCGGTCTTGCCGCCTCCGGCGTCCAGCTTCGCGGGATCGAGGGTGTCCTTGTTGGCGTCCCAAAACTTGCGCCAATCTTCGAGCAAGTCGTATTCGCGCCCGGTCAGGAACAGGAGCGCCGACTCCGCTTCGTACGCGACCATGTTCTTGCCGATGCCGTAGCGCTCGAGCAGGTCGATGAGGCGAGGAATGGCGTTCTTCGACTTGCGCTCGCGTAGCGCGTCGATCGCGTTCCGCTGCACCATGGCGTTGTCGACGTCGAGCGCGAGGAGCAGCCACTCCTCCGCGAGAGGAGGCGCCATCGGCGCGGCGGCGGCGACGACCGCGGCGGCGAGGAGCGGCGCTTGTTGCCCTTTCTTCAGCGCCTTGCGGAACGCTCCGTCCAGATTTTCCGCACCCAAGCCGCGCAGGGATTCCATGCCGAGGTCGTAGACGCGGGCTGACGGAAAGAGCGCGACACCTTGCAGAATCAGCTCTACATCGTTCGCGCTCGGGTCGGCGGCGAGCTGCTCGAAGATCGCGACGATGCGATCTTCGTCGCCGTCGGCGATCGCCTTCGCGAGCTGGCGCTCCGCATCGGCGGATCCCGCCGCGGCCTGGCCCGGCGCGAAGAAGAGTGCGGCGGCGGCGCAGGCGGCCGCGAGGCGAGCGCAGAAACGAAGCACGGCGCGGGCAGGGCGGCTGTCCATGATGGCTTGGTCCCCTCGGTCCGATGCGCGATTCCTGGGAGGGATTGCCACTGAAGATAGCGCGCGGCTCGCGCGAACGAAAGCCAGGGAGCGTGGCCGGAGCGCCGCAACCGCGGTCTAGCCCGGATTATTCATGAACTTCGTCACGAAAGCGCCGAGGTGGCTGGATGGCAAGGAGAAACTGCGACTTCGACCGGAGGCGACCTGGTGGGGTCGTTGAGGATCGAAGTCGCAGTTTCGACGCAGCAAGGCGGCCATCTCGGCGCTTGCAGTAGAAGGGTCATGAATAATTCGGGCTAGCGCGGCGGCGATGCCGCCGCGGCGAGCGGCAGTTCGTGGGTAGGGGGGTGGGCGGCCGGCGGCGGCAGGAGTGGAGCGAGCCGCCGGAGAACGCGCTCGGCGGTCGCCCGGAAACCGGTCAGCTTTCCGCCCGCGATGGTGAGCACGCGAGGCGGGTCCGCCGGCGCGCAGTGGAGGGTCGTCTCCCGACTCCGAGCGTTCACCTTGCTGTGGCTAGCGGGGAGGACGCGAAGACCCGCGTAGGCCTCCTCCGGCGCCCCGTTCAACCGGGGGAAGTAGCGCGCGCAGGCGGCGCGGAGGTAGTCGATCTCTTCCGGCGTGGCGACGACCGCACCCGGGTCGCCGCGATAGACCTTCTCCGTCGTCCCGACGAGCACGCGGCCACGATGCGGCATGACGAAGATCGCGCGGCGATCCGCCGGCGCTTCCGCGTAGTAGATCCCGCGCTCGAGAACGCCTGGCAGGACGATGTGCGCGCCCTGCACGAGCTGCATCGGAAAGAGGGGCGGCGCGGGGCGAATCCTCGAGAGCACCTCGTTGATCCACGGACCCGCGGCGTTCACGAGCACGCGCGCCGTGACGACCGACTCGCGTGCGGCATCGCCGTAGCCGATGCGCACTCCTTGCGCCGCGGGCTCCGCCCACAAGATCTCCGCGGGGCAGGCGAGGCGCGCGCCGAACGACTCCGCGGAGCGCATCACCGCGCGCGTCAGCTCCGCGTCGTCGGTCTGTCCATCCCAGTAGCGAAACACGGCGCGCAGACCCCGCGTTTCCAGTCCGTCGAGCGAGGTCCACGCGGAGCGCGGGAGGGAGCGAAAGCCGCTCTGGCGGCGGGGGCCCGCGAGCAGCGCGTAGAGCGAGAGACCGGCGCGAATCTGCCAGGCGCGCCGCCGCGAGTCTTCGTAGATCGGGATGTGAAACGGCACCCAGCGGACGAGATCGGGAGCCGCATGGATGAGGTAGCGGCGTTCGCGCAGCGATTCGCGAACGAGCCCGAGGCGGCCGCTCTCCAGATAGCGTAGACCGCCGTGGATCAATTTCGACGAGCGGCTCGACGTGCCCGCGGCGATGCGCTCCTTCTCGATGACGAGGGTCGCGTGGCCGCGCACGGCCGCGGCTTGCGCGACGCCGGCGCCGTGGATTCCGCCGCCGGCGATCACGACATCGAAGTCGGTCGCTGCCACTCCCATCGCCGCACGCTCCCCGCGTTTCTAGCCCGCGCAACTCGACCCCCGAAGAGTAGACGCTCGGCGCCCGCGTACAATGCGATTCTTGCGCCGCGGAGCGAGGCACGGATGTGGCGGCGCCATCGCGGCCGCTGTATCGTGCCCCCTTTTCCCAAGTCCGGCGATGGACAAGGATGCTCGATGTTCGATCGGCGCTACGACCGGAAACTCGGCATCGGCTGCTACTGCGGGCGCGGCGAGTCCTTCGCGCTGCCGGGGGCCGAAGAGACCTTCGCGCCGGACCTGCCGCTCGAGCCGAAGCACATCGAGATCCGCCTGCGATTCGATCTCTTGGGTGCGAGCGTGGCCGGCGCCGTCGCCACCGACGTCGTCGCCAACCGCGAGGGAGCGCGGACGATCGCGCTCGACGCGGTGGCCTTCGAAGAAGTCGTCGTCGAAGCCGGGGGAGGCGAAGAACTCGCTTGGCGCTACGACGGGAAACGCATTACGGCGACCTGGGCGCGCCCTTTTCGGCTCGGCGAAAGGCGGAGCCTCGCGGTCAAGTATCGCGCGAGCGACCCAGTGAGCGGGATGCTCTTCTCGCGGCCGGAGGAGCATTACCCCGCGCGGCCGCTCTTCGTGGCGACCGATCACGAGACGGAGCGCGCGCGCTACTGGCTCCCGTGCGTCGACTATCCTTCCGTGCGAACCACCTTCGACTTTCATCTCACCGCGCCGAAAGACATGACGATCCTCGCCAACGGCGCGCTCGTGCGCGAGGCAGGGAACGCGGACGGAACGAAGACCGCCCACTGGCAGCTCGACTTTCCGAGCCCCAGCTATCTGTGTTGCATCGCGATCGGGCGTTTCGTGCGCGTCGATGATGGCGAAGTGGATGGTTGCCCGATCTCGTACTTCACGGTCCCGCCGTTCACGGCGGAGCATCTGCGCCGCACCTTCGGCGGCACGCCGAAACTCTTGCGCTGGCTCGAGCAGCGCATCGGCGTCAAGTTCCCTTTCCAGAAGTACTTTCAGATCGCGGTCCCCGAGATCGGCGGGGCGATGGAGAACACGACGCTCGTAACGTGGGACGACATCATGATCCTCGATGAGACTTGGCAGCGAGACATCGGCGACCGCGTGGCCAGCGTCAACGTTCACGAGTTGGCGCACGGCTATTTCGGCAACGCGGTCGTGTGCCGGCACTTCGAGCACTCCTGGCTCAAGGAGTCTTGGGCCACGTACATCGAGACCGTGTGGCTCGAGGAGAACGCGGCGAAGGAGGAAGCGGAGTACGACCTCGTCGTAAACGCGGAAGCCTACTTCGACGAAGTGAAGAATCGCTACGCGCGCCCGATCGTGACGCGCCGCTACGACTCGAGCTGGAATCTCTTCGACCGCCATCTCTATCCCGGCGGCGCATGGCGAATTCACATGATTCGCCGCCGCATCGGCGACGGACCGTTTTGGGGCGCCGTGGAAGACTACGTGAAGACGTTCAGCCGCGGCGTCGTCGAAACGGACGACCTGCGGCGCGTCTTCGAGAAGCACTCGGGTCTGAGCCTCACCCAGTTCTTCGAGGAGTGGATCTACCGTCCCGGGCATCCGAAGCTGAAGGTCGCCTTCCAGCACGACAGGGAGCGGGAGGAGGGCATCTTCACCATCGAGCAGACGCAGGGGAGCGAGCGGCAAGGGATTGGGCTCTTTCACTTCGATCTCGAGGTCGCATTCGAGGACGAGCGAGGGTGGCACGTAGAGTCCGTCGCGATCGCCGACGCCCGCCACCGGCTCGCGGTCGCGATGCCCTATGCGCCACGCATGGTCTGCCTCGATCCGGGACAGAAGGCGCTCTTCGCACTCGACTTCAACCCCGGCGACGACTTGCTCCGAGCGGCGCTGCGTACGACGCGCGGCGTTGCCGTGCGCATCTGGGCCGCGCGCGAGCTGATCCGTACGGGGCGGCGCAAGAACCTGCGCGCGGTCGTGGACGCGCTCGAGAAAGAGTCGTTCTGGGGCGTGCGGGCGGCGGCGGCGGCGGAGTTGGGTGAAGCTCTCTCCGCGGAAGCGATCGAGCCGCTCGCTTTGCTGCTCCGCCGCGAACGGGATCCCCGCGTGCTAGCGGCGCTCGCGGTCTCCTCCGGCAGAGCGCGGGACCCGCGCTTGCGCGAGGCTCTTGGCGAGATCCTCCGCCGCGGCGATCTCTCCTATCTCGTGCGGGCCTCCGCGCTCGAGTCGCTGGGGGCGCAAGGCGACGAAGCGGACATTGCGACGCTCGAAGAGGCGGCGAGAGACGGTGGGCTGCATTGCATCGTGCGGAACGGCGCCCTCGCGGGACTCGGCCGGCTGCGCTCGGCGCGCGCCCATGCGCAGCTCGCCGCGCGCATCGCCTACGGCGCGGAGCCCGACGCAGCCCGTCCCGCCGCCGTGGGAGCGCTCGGGGCGAGCGCCGCGACCGCCAGCCGCGAGCTGCGCGAGCGCGCGATCGAGACCCTCATCGATCTCACCAGGGACCGGCGGCCGCGAGTGCGGATGCGCGCGGCGGAAGCGCTCGCGGATTTGGACGCGGGGAGCGCGATCCCGGCGCTCGAAGCGCTCAAGTCCGCCCAGCCGGCGCAGGACCACCCGCTCATCGAGCGGCGCATCGCGCGGCTGCGCGCGGGAATCGCGGGGGAAGAGATTCCCGCCTTGCGCAAGCGCTGCGAAGAGATCGATGCGCGTTATCGAAAGCTCGAGGAGCGGCTGCAGAACCTGGAAGCGAAGAGGTAGGAGGCGCGAGCTTGCGGCGTTTGGCCTTCGCGGGAGTCGTGATACTGGCGCTGGCCGCGGGGATCTACTTCTTGTCGGCGCTGTTCGATACCGAGGAAGCGCGCATCGTCCGCCGGATCCAAGCGATGGCGGACGCGTTCAACGCACGGCGCGCGGGCGGCGCCGTGAGCGGCCTCGAAGAGACGATCACGTGCAGCCGCGACACGATCGAGCGCGACTTGATCAAGGGCTGGCTCGCCCGCGAGTTCCTGGGGGCGCGAAGCGGCGGGGGCGAATTCGCTTTCTTCGTCCGCCTGGCGCGCGACAGCGCCGTCGTCACCCTCGATCCGGAGGGGATGCGCGCGACGGTTCGAGTCGACGTTGCCTTCGAGGAGCAATTGCCCGGTTCCGTGCGGCAGTTTCCCGAGTTCGCGCTCGACCTCACGATGCACAAAGATGACGAGGGGGAGTGGCTCGTGCGCTCCGTCGACACGGAAGACATCGAAGAGCGAGTCCCATTTCGGTAGGAGTTCGGTGCAGCATGGAACGGCGGAGGCGCTGGTACGGAACCGCTGGAGCGAAGCAGGGCGATGGCGCGCTCGTACGGCTGTGGCTGCTCGTGCTCCTGGCCGCGAGCGGCGCCTGCGCGACGACCGAAGCGCCGCCGCGCGCGGCGGACCTGGAGCGCGCCCATGCGCACCTTGCGGTCTCGCGGGTCGGCGTGATCGGCGCGAGCGCGAGCGCGGGTTTCGGCATCGGCGTGCCGCTCGCAATCCCCTTGAGCACGGCGCTCCGCGTGCCGCACGAGATGATCGACGGAGCGCGCTCGTTCTTCTTCATGCGCCCCTTCGAGGCGGGGAAAGAGGCGATCGCGCTCATGAAGGAGGAGCGAGCCTCCGTCGTGATCGCCGTGGACTTCCTCTTCTGGTTCGCCTATGGCGCGAAGCCGCTCGCGCTTCGAGAGCGGCACCTCGAGTCCGGGCTGGCCATGCTCGACGAACTGGACGCGGAACTGTTCGTCGGAGACTTGCCGGACATGCGCGGCGCCGCGGAATCGATGCTGCCGCGGGCGGCGATTCCGCCCGCCGAGGAGTTCGCGCCTCTGAATCGCATCATCGAGGAGTGGAGCGCGGCGCGCCCGCGCGTCACGCTCTTGCCGCTCGCCAAATGGGCGGCAGACGGACGTGCGCGAGCGGCGGCAGCGGGCTCCGATCCGGCGGCGCCGAGCGCGGCGCCCGCATCGCTCCAATGGGATCGGCTCCATCCGACGCGCTATGGGCTCGTTACGCTCGCGATCCTCTGCGCGGATGCGCTCGCGGCGCGCTTTCCCGCGCTCGCGCCCGAGGACTTGGCGCTCGATCGCGAGCGGCTCGTATCCGCGCTGCCTGCGGCCGGCGAATTGCCGCCGCCCACCTTCCGCGGTCCGCTGCCGCTCGGCGCGGGCCAAGCGGTACCCGCGAAGGCAGCTACCGCCAACGAATGATCCGATTGCGCGCGGGCGGGGGCAAGGCGGTGCCCGGCCACCGCACCTCTGAGGAGCGCGTCCCGAGCGCCACGCATGGAGTGCGGCGGCTTGACGCCGCCTTTCGCCTTGCGGCACGAACGCCGATTGGCGCGTGGCGGTGCATGAATTCGGAGCAAGGCGGTGTCAGGCCACCCACTCCCCTACCGCGCTTCGCGCGGTGGGGGCATGTCGGAGAGCGCCGAGCGCGACGCATGGAGTGCGGCGGCTTGACGCCGCCTTTCGCCTTGCGGCACGAGCGCCGATTGGCGCGTGGCGGTGCATGAATTCGGAGCAAGGCGGTGTCAGGCCACCCACTCCCCTACCGCGCTTCGC
>JAKEFC010000224.1 GCA_022616235.1 Planctomycetota bacterium | reverse complement strand
GGGGGGCAGGGAACGCGCCTCCGTTTCGCGGGACCGAAGGGGATGTTCCCGATCGGCCCCGTGACCGGTCGTACGCTCTTTCAATTGCACGCGGAGAAGATCCTCGCGTGGGCGCGGCGCCTCCGCAAGCGGCTCACCTGGATCATCATGACCAGCGATGCGAACGATGCGGCGACGAGAGATTACTTCGCGCGCAACGCCTTCTTCGGCCATGACCCTGCGGACGTGTTCTTCGCGCAGCAAGGGATGTTTCCCGTCGTGGATCCGCACGATGGCAAGATCCTGCTCGAGTCGAAGAGCCGCATCCTGCTCGGCCCGGATGGGCACGGCGGCGCCTTCAAGGTCCTCTGCACGCTCCGTCCCATGCTCGCGGAGCGCGGCATCGAGCATCTCTTCTACTTCCAGGTGGACAATCCGCTGGTGCGAATCCTCGATCCCGCGATGATCGGCTACCATGTCTTGCGCGAGTCGCAATTCACTTCGAAGGCCGTGGCGAAGTCCCATCCCGGGGAGAAGGTCGGAGTGTTCTGCAACGGGCCGGACGGATTGTCGGTGGTGGAGTACACGGAGTTGGGAGAAGAAGAGCGCACCGCGCGCGATCCGAGCGGCGCCCTGCGGTTTCGCGCAGGCAACATCGCGATCCACGTCCTCTCGTGCAGCTTGCTCGATGGATCGGCGCGCGGGGGCCTGCTCGATCTGCCGGTGCACGTCGCGCGCAAAGCAACGCCGCACTTCCAAGATGGCCGCGCCGTGGACTCCACGGAACCCAATTCGTTCAAGTTCGAGACCTTCATCTTCGATGCGCTGCCGCTCGCGAAAAACCCGCTCGTGCTCGAGACGCTGCGCGGCGACGAATTCGCGCCCGTGAAGAACCTCGAAGGGGCGGACTCGCCCGCGACCGCCAAGACCGCACTCTCGGACCTCTACGCCGAGTGGCTCGCAGAAGCCGGGGTCGACGTTCCGCGCGATGCGGCGGGGCACGCCCAGGCGAGGATCGAGATCAGTCCGCTCTTCGCCGATGGTCCCGATGTCCTCGCGGAGAGTTTGGCGGGGAAGCGGATCGCCGTTTCCGATCCGCTGGTGCTCGCATGAGCTGGCGATCCGGCGGCGGCTCCTCCTCCTCGCGGCGCCTATTCGCTCTCTGCCTTGGCGCGATTCTCGCGTCCGGGTCCGCCGCCTCGGGCCTCGTCCCGCCGCACGCGATTGGCGACGCCTCCGGCGGCGGACTCCACAACGCGGCCGCCGCGCAAGGAACGGCGCGCGGCGAAGTGGCGCGCAGGCTTTCGGAGATCTGCGGCTACCTCGAGAGCGGTACGACGAATCAACAAGCCGCTTCGCTCCGCCAGCTCCAAGAGTCGATCACGATCAAGGAGCTTGCAGAGTTTCGCGCCTACCTCCTCCGACCCCTCGCTCCCGCGGTTCTCGGGCCATTGCGCGCGCACTTCGAGACGCTGCTCCTCGGCGAGATCGAGACCGCGGAGGCCGCGGTGGCGGAGTTCGACGCGGCGCGCCGTGCCGCGCGCGAATTCGCCGCGAAGACTCCGGAGCCGCTCGCGGAGGAAGCGGCGCGCGAGCTGGCGGCCCTGCGCGAGAAGCGGGAAGCGGCTCGGCAAAAGAGCCACGATTCCTATCGGGCGCTCCTCGCCCACGGCTACGCGATCGCTCCCGTACTGTGGTCGCGAATCCACCAGAAGAAGCCTCCCCCTTACCACGTCGCGCGATTCCACGCGCGCTTGCACGAGGACCTCGCGGCCGCCGTGCGGCTCGAATTCCCCTCCGCGCCCCGTTCACGCTCGCTCCCGCCCTTCTTGCGGCGCGCTCTCGTGCCGCTGATCCCGGATGTACACGGCCGGGACCCGAAGGGCTGGGACGCGTTTCGCGAGGAGGTCGCCGCGGAGTCGCTGGATGCCGCCTCCGGCCTCCACCCGGAGCGCTGGCGGGAAGCACGCGCCGTATTCCTCGAGCTTGGAGACTGGGGTCAGAGGCGGCTGGTGGCATGGGTTGCGGACCCGGCCCAGAACGAACACCTGAGCGCGTCGCTCCGGAGCGCGTTCGCGGAGCGCAATCTACTCGCGGTCCCCGCGGCATTCGACCGCTCCATGGGGCTCGACCTCGGCGCATATCGCGCGCAACCCGCGAAGCGACGGCGCGAGACGATCCAGCGGCTCGAATGGACTGCCGGCGAACGCGCGGTGCCGATCTTCGCGCGCCTGCTCGAGGTCGAGCGCGAGCGCTTCGTGCAGGTCGCGGCCGCAGTCGCGCTCGCGCGCCTGGGCGACCGCCGCGGCGGCGAATTCCTCGAGCGCCTGAGTTTCGAAGAGTCTGCGGAGATCGCCTCTCTCTCGCGGGCCGTTCTCATCATCGACGCCCGCCAGCGCAGGGAGGCCGGCGAGGCGGAGGATGCGCTCCAGCGCTTGCTCGAGCTGCTCCGGCGCTTTCCCGGCGATTTCGAGCTGCACTTCGAAATCGGCATTACCGCGCTCGGCGTCCGCGACTTCGAGTTGGCGATGCGGCACTTTCAGCGAGCGATCGCCTATCAACCGGAGAACATGCTGGCCCACTACAATCTCGCCTGCGCGCTCGCGCTACGCGGCCGCAGCGCCGAGGCGATGCGCGAACTGGAGCAGGCCGTCGAAGCGGGATTCGATGACTTCCGCCACATCGAGGAGGACCCCGACCTCGAGAGCTTGCGCGAGCTGCCCGTGTTTCGGGCATTGCTCGCGCGACTCGCGGCCCGCGATCGCGGGCGCTGAGCGATCCTCGCGCATCCGATAATCCACCCACTTTCTAGCGCGGCCGCGGCGCGACGTTTCGATGTTATGCTTAAGAGCACGTGTCAGAATGAAGCCGTAGCCCCGAGGCCGAGCGAGAGTGCGCCAGGCAAGGAGGGCCGCAGAGGCAGTATTGACGGAGAAATACGGCGAGGCGGCCCGACGAAGCATGGTGCGCTCGCAGCCGGCCGAAGGCAGGCGGCATTTTGAAACGTGCTCTATATCGGGAGGGTTCGCGCCGCAAAGGCCTCGCAAGCGATGTCCGAAGCGATCGAACTGGAAAAAACGCAGGTCGTTCCGCAGCTCGTCCGCCTCGCGACCAGCGGCGAGCCGCCGCCGCTCCGCTTCGCATCCGGATCCGCCTCTCCCGCCGGCGATCTATGGCTCTGGTTCCGCGATGGCTTCCTCGTCGACGCGCTCTCTTCGGGATCGCCGTCGCTGCTCGAGACCGCCGCCTACGCCACCGGCAAGCTCACGGAGAAAGAACGCAAACGCTTCGAGAAGCAGGCGCGACAAGATGGCCGCGACGCGGGCGCGCTGGCGCTCTCGCAAGGCGCCATCCCCGCGGAGGAGCTTGCGCCGGCTGTGTTGGCGGCGATCGAAGACCGTCTCGGTGCGCTCATCGCGGCCCCCGATGTCGAGATTCTCGCCGCGGAAGGCGAGCACGAGCCGCCGCTGCCGCGGGGAGTCGCCGAGCTGTTCCAACTCGAGATCCCACTCGATGCGCTGATGCGCGGCGCCGCGCGTACCGCCGGCCGCTGGGACGTCATCCGCGACCACGTGCCGGCATTGCGCGAGGTGTACTACGCCACTCCGACCGCCATGGCGTACATGAGCGCGCCGCAGGACTACCCGCTCCACGCGGCAATCTTGCAGGAGCTCGACGGGGTTCGCGACGTCGCCGAAGCGATCGACGCCGCGAACGTCGATCCGTTCGGTTGTTGGCAAGCGCTCGACGAGCTCGTAGCCGGCGGGCAAGTGCAAGCGATCAATCCCGTCCAGCTCTTCCAACTGGGCAACGACTGCGAACACCGCGGCGATTACGGGAAGGCGCTGCGGCTCTTCGAGCGCGCGGAGCAGCGCGGGCTCGATGACTTCGACCTCGGCTTTCGGCTCGGCGAGCTGTACGAGCGCACCGGGCAGCGCGAGCTTGCCGTGGACCGCTTCCTGACCGTCACGGAGAAGTGTTTCAGCCAATTCCGCATCGAGGACACGATTCGCTGTTGCCGGAAGATCCTCGCGCTCGACCCGGAGAACACGCCGATTCAAGACCGCTACGTTTCGCTCCTCGCGCGCTACGGCAAAGGGGAGGAAGCGATCTCCGCCGGCCTCTCCGTCGCGCAGCGCCTACGGCAATCGGGAGACCTGCGCCGCGCCCAGTCCACTCTCGAGAAGATCGTCGATCTCGCGGAAGCGAACGAAGAAGTGCTGCGCTGCTACCTCGACCTGTGCGAGAAGAACGGCCACGAGACCGGCGCCGCCAAGGCGCGGCGCTCCCTCGCTCACCTCTTCCACCAGCGCGAAGAAACCGGCAAAGCTCTAGAGCTGTACCAAGGGCTCTTCGTCAGCGGCGAGGATTCCGCCGAAGTCCGCCAGCGACTGGCAGAGCTGCACTTTCGGACCGGGAACGCCGCCCAGGCGGTGCAGCACTTGCAGGCTCTGGAACGGGTCGACGGGTGGTCGCCGCGCGAGCCGCATCCGGAGGCGGTGGCATTCTTCCGCAAGCTCCTCGCGTCGGGGGTCCGAGCCCCGGAGGTCACCGCGTGGCTCGCCGATGAAGCCCGCTTGCGCGGAGACCGGACGGAGATGCTCTCCCTTCTCGACCGCCATCGCCAGGCGCTCGAAGCGGCGGGCAATCTCGAGGAAGCGCTGAAGTGCGCGGAGCAGCTCGTGCGCCAGGCGCCTCGCAGCGTGGATCACGCGCGCACGCTCTCGTCGCTCAAGAAGCGCTGCGGCGACATCGGCGGCGCGGCCGCTGTGCTCGAGCAGCTCGCGGAACGCCTCGCCGGCGACCCCTCTTCGGCACGCGACGTGGAAACGCTGCTCGCCGACTTGATTGCGCTGAACCCGCTCTCCTTGCGCGGGCGGCGGCTGCTCCTCACGCACGGCGCCAAGCAGCGCGATGTAGCGGCTCAGCAACGCTTGCAGTTGGAAACCGCGCTCCTGTCTCTCGCCTCCGGCGAAGCCGCGCGGGCGCACGCGCACCTCGAAGGACTCGCGTGCGCGCCGGTGCTCGCCACCGCGTTCGACTGGATCTCCGGGCTGCTTGCGCTCGCATCGAGCGAGAAGGACAAGGCGTTGAGCCACTTCACCGCGGCGGCGCGCCGCGCCGCCGAGCAAGGCGAGCGCGCCACGCTCGGCGCGCTCATCGATCAGCTCCGCGCGTTCGAGCCGCGGCTCCC
>JAKEFC010000223.1 GCA_022616235.1 Planctomycetota bacterium | reverse complement strand
TAATTCGAGGGGAAAGGATTTTTTCGTTTCTGTCAAGCGATTGCGTGTCGTAAGTCGTTGCCACACAAGAGTTAGAGTACGTTATTTCACATCTGCACCCCTTGGGGTTGGAGCCAGTTGGGGCGCGACGAGGCGATTCGGATCACACTCTGTGATTCTAAGGACAAGGTCATAGCCGCCATGGCGGACTGGGTCCGTGCGTTCAAGCCAGTCCATGACCTACCGCGAGGCAAGCCATTGTCGGAATAAGGATTCGAAGCATGATAACCTGATCGGTCGCGTTAGGGGCCGCCCTTGCGGGCGCCCCCCGCACAGATCCGTACGAGCGGCATTACCGCATACGGCTCTTGCCTCGGGTTCTGGCATCGAATCGCGCCTCAAGCCAGGGGTGCAGGATTTTGGTGGAAGGAAGCCAAGTTTGGGCGTGCCGAGACAATTGCTCCCAAGTGGTTCCATTCTTGTGGCCTCGGCGCCGCAGGGCGCGATACCCGAGGTGGACCACAAGTGCTCAATAGCGCGATTTAGTCGAGGCGACCGGCTTGCCAGAGCGCTGTACGGCTTCTTCGCCTCAGTCGCGTTGGTCACATTGGCTTGTCTGGGGTGTGCGTCTCCCAGCGAGTTTCCAGGTAAAATTGAAGTTGTTGTCACTAAGTCGTCTGCCAGACAATCTGGTGAGCGGCTCGGTAAGTTGTTTGCCATTTCTGATACAGCGTGCTCGACGACACTGGTTAAGAACGCTCCGCCACCATTACTGCCTGCCTACTACAACGAGGGATATCGTGTGATTCGAAGCCCGGACGGAAAGTTCGGGCTCAAAGAGTTCAACTTCGGCTCGCAGTACTACCTAATTAGTCTGGCTTCCGATGAAGCAGTAACATTGCCCGGCCAACGTCGATTTGCCCGGCCTTGGGCGTGGAGTCCTAACGGAGCGTTATTGGCCATCAGCTTTCTGCCGGAGCGGCACTACCACTCTGCCTCCTTTATCGCCGTAATCGATCCTGCGCTCAACGCCATTGTATTTTCGACTCCTTGGTTGGGCGCGACACACACACCGGAATCTGAGGACGGTCCGTATGTAAAAATCGGAGATGTTGCTTGGTGTCAGTGCAGCAAGAGCCTAGCGGTCCTGCTTAGTTGGGAAACCTATCGCCAAAAGCGGCTGGACGATATTCTCTGGTCCATTTCAGGGCATCCCGTTCCTTACTATGACATCTCCATCGTTATCCTCAATGCAGTTGGAGACGTTACGTTTGAGTACATGGTTGTCAAGAACCTGCGATTTGGATATGGCAGAATCGTCTCGTACACATGCGACTTGTGTCGAGACAGGTAGATCGCGCCTGGGGCAACAACGCAAGGAAGCTGCGGGCCGCTTTTTTGCGACACGCTCATCCTTCGATCGCATACCCGTTGCCGTGCGCGTAATGCTTGCAAATCAGGCTCTTGGCTTGGGATTCCGCACGGCGCGCACTTTGCCGCTCGTGGCGCCGCCGCAGTAGAAGACACCTGCGCCGTCGGCCTCGAGGCCGGACACGACAACGCCGGCGGGCATCTCGAGTCGCTCGATGACTGCGCCCGTCTTTGGATCGACGCGGCGAAGCTCGCTCTGTTCGGCCTCCAGGGTTGCGTGCCAGAGTTCGCCGTGCACCCAAGAGACGCCCGTGACGAAACGATCCGATTCGATCGTGCGCAGGACGGCGCCAGTCTCAGCATCGATCTGGTGGATCTTGCGCGCGCGGTACTCGCCGACCCAGAGCGTCCCCTCCGCCCAAGTCATGCCCGAGTCGCGGCCATGGGATGGCGCCGGGATCGTGGCGACGACGTCGCCGGAGCGCGGATCGATTTTCTGGATCCGGTCGGCGGCGAGCTGCCACAAGTACTTGCCGTCGAAGGCGGTGCCGGCATCGGCGGCGACGGGAATCTCGCGGACCAGCGTGCCCTTCTCGGGATCGAGCGCGACGATGCTCTCGCCGCGCGCGAACCACACGTGCGCGCCGTCGAAGGTCACGCCATGAATGTGGGCCATGCCGGGAAAGGGGCCGTATTCGCGGAGGATCTCGGCCTGACGGGGTTCGTTCTTTCGCGTCTTCGCCATGACGAAAGACTACTGAATCGGAAGCGCGCCTGGGAGTAACAAGTTTGTCGCGAATCCGCCGAGCGCGGGCGCAAGCCAGCGGCGCGAGCGACCCCGTCCTATGGCGCGCACTGCCGACGCTTCTCCGAGCTTGCTCAGCGTGCGCTGGACAGTTCGTTGGCTGGAGCCGAGTGCGCGAGAGAGAGCCGAGGTCGACCACGCTTCGCCGCCCTCGAGCAGTGCGATGACTGACCCGGCTGGTCCGTCGATCGGCGGAGCTAGCACGACCACGTCGCCAGCGTCTATGGGGGCGAGCGCGAAGCCGTGCTCGGTCGCATCGATGCGGGCGAGCGGGCGCAGCGCGGCGCGAAGGCGGCTGAGTTCGACGCGGAGCCGCGCGCGGTGCGACTCGTTGGCGCTCTGCGCATGAAAAACGCGCTTGATGAGGCGATCCCGGGGGACATCGGCCGGCCAGCCCTCCGCGAGGACAGAGACTAGAGCGAAGAGCACCGGGCGTCCGGCGAGAGGGACGCAACGATCCGTGCAGCGAACCGCGCGCCGGCAGGCGTCGACGACGAGGTCGCTGGACGCGAGCAGGGCCTCGACTTCTCCGAGGCGGACCGAGCGCACCACGCCGGCGCTCGTGAGGCGAGCCGATGGCGCAGACAGGGCGCGGCGGGCGCGACTGATCTCGGCGACCAAGGCCGGGATGCGGGCGGTAGCGGCGGCGGCGAGCGCGCGGCGGAGCGCGGCGGCGGCATCCGCCACCCGCACGCGGCGGAGCGCGAGTTCGGCGCGAGTTAGCTCGACCCTGGCCACGAGCGCCGGCGGCGCATCCGCGACGGTGCCGGCGACGTCGCCATCGACCGCGGCGAGCGATTGCTCGGCGGCTTCGAGATCGCCGACGAGAAGCTGGCGGCGAGCGCCGACCAGACGGGCGTGGAGCGCGTTCATGCGATCGCCGAGCACGTCGAGCACCTGCACAGCAGCGTCGAGCGTGCGCGCCGGCGGGCCGAGGTCGCGCGCGGCGAGCGCGACCTCGGCCTCGGCGACTTGGCATCGTGCTTGCGCGAGTCGCTCTCCCGCGCCGAAGCGGCGCGCCGCGCGCCGCAGGAGCTTTCGTGCCCGTCCGTAGTCGCCGAGCTGCGCCATCGCGATGCCGCGCAAGGCGAGTGCCGGCGGGTCGTTCCGCAGGGCGACGCGCTTCAGCGCACCGAGCGGATCTCCGGCCGCAAGCGAGCGCGCGGCAGAGGTGATCAGGGAATCCATTGCGGTAGGATAGTTATGGGCGCATTCGGCGCAAGGCGGCGCGTCAAGGCGCCGACGTTCGGACGGTGTGGCATCCGCACGCACGCTCCGTCATGCGGGCCCAAGGATCTCGGCAAATCCGCCGAGTACTACGCCCGTTATCGCAAAGGGATTGTCGAATCGCCTTGTGCCTCGGCTTTAGTGCACGTCCGTGTTCGCTAAAAACTCTGCAACACGAACTTCAAGCGCTTGCGGGGGTCTTCGAAGTGCACGTCGGCGGCGTTGAATTCCTCGGGATCGAATTCGCCGCCCGCCCAGTCGACCATTTCCTTGTGCTCCTTGTGGCGCCGATTCTTCATGATCTTTAGGAAGTTCTCGAAGCCATAGACACCGCCGCAATCTTCCGGCGGACAACGCCGCTCACCGGCGATGCATCGCGGATACGCGGTCTTCGGCAATGCAGGCAGGAGTTCTTCCAAGATGACGTCGTGGTCCCAACAATCGCCGAAATCGTAGAGGTAGCGCGCCTTGTCGCCCTTTGCCTTGAGGAACTTGCTCACGCTGAATTCCCAACCTGGACGAACTTCAAGGTCGCCATCATCGTCAGGAATGCCGAAACAATGCGCTTTACTGCCTCGCTTGCCTGCAAGCTCGAACATGTGCAAGTGAGAATCGGTCCAGCCCATGGCATCCTGGATAGCAACGTGAAGGCCCCAGAACGTGCAGTCCGAAGAAATCTGAATCTGCCGCCAGATTGCGGGACTCGTTTCGACTAGAGTTACTTTCAGTTGGAGGACTTGCGCGGACCTACCCATTCCTACGCCTCCTATTCGTTGCTCATGGTCGTCCAAGAAACGGATCGTTTCTCTGCACCCATCGCCCACCGCTTCGATGCTAGCTCCCTCTTGCTCCGTCTTGCAAGAGCCCGACGATGCGCAGCGACTTGGCGTTGCTTCGTGCGTTGCGCGCGAGGCTTCGGGTCAGAGCTTCGCGGCGCGGAGGGCGGCGGCGGCGAGGGACCAGGCGAGGGTGGGGTTCGAGCAAGATTCGCTCGTGCCGAGTTGGGCGTTGAAGGCCCAGGTGTAGAGCGCGTCGGGGCGCTCGCTCGCGAGGAGGCGCGCCTGGGCGGCGGCGCGCTCTTCGTTGCCGGCCGCGATCCCCCAGCATTGGAACCACTCTTGGTGCACCTTGCCGTGCTTCCGGCAGAGTGCCGCCATCTCGCGCACGTAGGGGCGCATCTCTTCCAAGTCGCGGGCGTCGTTCGCCCAGTAGAGATCCGTGCCGAGGCAGTCGAGGCCGCGGAGCGCGGCGACGTCGGTCCAGAGGTCGCGGTCGCTCGGCATGAGGCAGCACATCGTCTCGAGGCGCGGGTGAGTGGCGCGGATGTAGTCCGTGATCGTCTCAATGTAATGGAGTACGGAGCGGCGCCGGAATGCGGCCACTTGGGGCGCGGGCGCGGACGCAAGGTCACCTTCGTACCAGCGCGCGAAGGCATCGCGGCAGGCCGCGCAATGGCACTCCATGAGAGAAGGCTCGTCGACGAAGAAGCCTGCGAAACCGGCGTGCGCGATGCGGTCGATGAAGGCGCGGATCTCGCCGAGGCAGATCGGATTCAGGTAACAGCCCCCCGCGTGCCAGGAGCCGTCGCGCATCACTTGGTGCGCCTCCGGGTGCGCGAGGAGGAACTGGCTCGAGCGGCCGCCGCCGAAGAAGTTGAGCCCGCCCCAGAAGATCGCGATGGGACGAAGACCTTCCTCCCGCGCGATCGCGGGGAGCAGGTCGATCTTGCCCGTGAAGTAGACCGCGTCGTTTTCCTGGTAGGCGGCGAGGACGTCGTCGCAGCCGAGGGCACGGATGTCGCGGAGGTCGGTGCGGATGTGGCGCGGGTTGTGCGGCGGGAGATACGAGACCCCGGTGCGCACGCGCTCAGCGCTCCTTCTCCGGCGCGACCTGGAGCCCCACGTCGCGAAGCTGCTCGGGCGCCGCGGGGGATGGGCTGTGGGTGAGAGGACACGCGCCGCTCGCCGTCTTCGGGAACGCGATCACGTCGCGTAATGATGGCAACCCGAGCATGATCATCACGATGCGGTCGAGCCCGAGCGCGATGCCGCCGTGCGGCGGCGCGCCGTAGTCGAGCGCGCGCAAAAACCAGCCGAATTTCTGCTCCGCCTCCTCCGGCGTGATCCCGACGAGATCGAAGATCTGGCGCTGCACCTCCGGGCGATGGATGCGGATCGAGCCCGACCCCAGCTCGTTCCCGTTCAGGACGAGGTCGTAGAGGTCCGCGTGGATGTGCGAGAGATCCTCCCCCTTCGCGGGCAGCTCCTCGCGAGGCGCCGTGAACATGTGGTGCATCGCCTGCCACCGGTTCTCGTCGTGGTTGAACTCGAAGAGCGGGAAATCGGTGATCCAGAGCATGTCGATCCGCTTCGGATCGATGAGCCCCAGCTCTCGCGCGAGGTGAAGACGCACCTGCCCGAGCGCCTTGCTCGCGATGTCGTAGTGATCGGCGCCGAAGATGACGAGGTCGCCGTCCGCGGCGCCGCCGCGCTCGCGCAGAGCGGCCAGCTCCTTCGCGGAGATGAATTTCGCGATGCCGCCCGTCGCCGCGCCGCCCGCGATCTTCACCCACGGGAGGCCCTTCGCGCCGTATTCCTTGGCGACCGCTTCGCACTGGTCGATCTGTTTTCTGGAAAGAGTGCCGCCCCCCGGGACGCGGAGCGCGCGCACGGCGCCGCCGCGCGCGGCGAGCGCGCCCTGGAACACCTTGAACTCGGACGCGGCGCACGCATCGCTCAGGTCGAACAGCTCGAGGGCGAAGCGCGTGTCGGGCTTGTCGCTCCCGAAGCGCCGCATCGCCTCAGCGAAGGTCATGCGCGGGAACGGCGCGGGGACCGCGATCCCGAGCATCTCGCGGTAGACGGTGGTCATCACCTCTTCGATCACGCGAAACACGTCCGCCTGGCGGGCGAACGACATCTCGACGTCGATCTGCGTGAACTCCGGCTGGCGGTCGGCGCGGAGGTCTTCGTCGCGGAAGCACTTGCACACCTGAAAGTAGCGGTCGATCCCGCTCACCATCAGGGTCTGCTTGAAGAGCTGCGGCGACTGCGGGAGAGCGTAGACCCAACCGGGCCGGTAGCGGGTCGGCACGATGAAGTCGCGCGCGCCCTCGGGCGAGGTCTTCATCAGGATCGGCGTCTCCACTTCGATGAAGCGGTGCTCGTGGAACACGCGGCGCACGATCTGCGTGAGGCGGCTTCGAAACTCCATCGCGTGGAGCACGCGGCGGCGGCGCATGTCCAGGTAGCGGTATTCGAGGCGCAGCTCCTCGCGCGTGTCGAGTTCCTCGATCACCTCGAAGGGGGGTACCTTCGAGCGGTTCAGGATCTCGAGCTGGTCCGCGACGACCTCGACCTCGCCGGTCGGCTTCGCGGCGTTCCGGTTCGCTGCGGGGCGCGCGCGCACTGTGCCGCGCACCGCGGCCACGTACTCGGGCTTCAGCTCGGCGACGCCGGCGAGCTTCGCCGGGTCGATCACCGTCTGCGTGAAGCCGTAGCGGTCGCGAAGCTCGACGAAGATGAGCCCGCCGTGGTCGCGGATCGCATCGACCCAGCCGTTCAGGATGACGGTCTTCCCCTCGTCGGCGAGGCGCAGCTCTCCGCAGGTGTGGCTCCTCTGTAGAATCATGCGCGCTCCTCGCCGCTTTCTCGCCATCGCCCGGACGCGTGAGAAAGGCGGCAGTTGGAGCCGTTGCCAGCGGCGCTGTCAAGGGTTCCGGAAGGAAGAGAGCATGGCGAAGGAGAGTCTCTGCGAGCGCTGCGAGGCGATGCGCGAAGTGCGCACCGCGGCGGGAGCGCGCTATCTCCTCTGCGGGCGCTCGGCCGCGGATCCGCGCTATCCGAAGTACCCGCCGCAGCCGCTCCTTCGCTGCGATGGCTTCGCGGCGCGGCGCGAAATCGGAGCCGCGAGCGCGGGGCAGCAGCCGACGCCGAGAGAATCGAGCGCCGTGCTCGCGCACTATTATTCGAAGCGCGCGCCCGAGTACGAGGAGATCTACAAGAAACCGGAGCGGCAGGCGGACCTCCGCCGCCTCGAGGAAAAGCTGTGCGGCTTGCTCGCCGGCCAGCGCGTGCTCGACGTCGCCTGCGGCACCGGCTATTGGATCGAGCGTTACGCGGAGGCGGCGGAACACGTCGTCGGCATCGATCGCTCCCAGGAAGCGCTCGCGATCGCGCGGGCGAAGCCGCTCCCCGCGGGCAGGGTGGAACTCGTGTGCGGAGATGCGTTTTCGCTCGCAGGCGCCGGGATCGGCGGTGGCTACACGGCGGCGCTACTCGCGTTCTGGTGGTCCCATCTGGAGATCGGTGCGACCGCGCCATTTCTCGCGGGGCTCGTGGAACACCTCGCGCCGCGCGCGCTCGTCATCGCGATCGACAATCGCTTCGTCGAAGGGTCGAGCACGCCGATCGCCCGGCGCGATGCGGCGGGCAACACGTATCAGAAGCGGCGCCTCGCGACGGGTGAGGAATTCGAGGTGCTGAAGAACTTCCCGGATGAAGCGGCGCTCGTTGCGGCGGCCGCGCCGTTCGCCGCGCGCGACGCGAGCGGGAGCGGGAGCGCAGGCGTGAGCAGTACCGGCATCGCGATCGAGCTGCTCACGCACTATTGGATGATGACGTTCCGCACGCGCGGCTAGCGCGCAGGCGATCCGGCGTCTGCTGAGAATTCGAGGGCGTTTCGGGACAAGCTTTTGGGTCGCCGGGTTGGGCAATCCGGCGACCCCATCGCTTGGGCTCGAGGTGGGAGGCGCTCCCCTCTTTGGGGCCGCCCTTCGTAGCGGGCCTTGGAGGAGGAGGCCCGTCGGCGCTGTGCGACGCCGACGGGCTCCACGAAGGAGGAAGGAACCAAAACTTGGGCGAGCGGGGATGTGCAACGGGGGTGCCAATCCCCGCGGTTATTTCGCAGGCCGCCTCCCCCTGGTGTCAGGCCGTGCGCCGCGAGCAGTAAAACGGGAGACCCCGCATGAAATGGCCTCGGGCAGGCACGAGAGGCCTGGCGGATGGCGGAAAGCGCTCCAGGCGGAGGGTGGAGTGTGCGCTTTTAACACACCTCGGCGGGTTTACATCGAAACCACGCGTTACGAATCTGGACTCAAAACCGGCGCGCCGCCTCCTTTGCGGAGGAGGCGATTTCCCAGCGCCAGAAACTCGAGACCCGAACCGTAGAACATGGCGATCGCGTCATCCGGCGAGCAGACGACCGGCTCGCCGCGGCGGTTGAGGGAGGTATTGAGGAGGACGGGGAGATTCGTCCGCCGCTCGAACGCGGTGAGCAGCTCGTAGAAGCGTGGGTTCAACTCCGGCGACACGAGCTGCGGGCGGCAGGTGCCATCGACGTGGACGACTTCGGGGATCCGCTTTCGCCACGCTTCGCTCGCGGTGAACGAGAAGGTCATGTAGGGCGAATCGTGGGCGTGGCCGAGGATCGCGGGCCCGTGCTCTTTCTTGATGCTCGGGCAGAAGGGGCGCCACTTCTCGCGGAACTTGATCCGTGCGTTCACTTGATCCGCGATCCCCGGAAACGCCGGGTGCGCGAGGATGCTCCGATTTCCGAGCGCGCGCGGACCCCACTCCATCCGGCCTTGGAACCAGGCCACGATCTTGCCGGCGGCGAGCAGGTCCGCGACCGCTTCGATGATGCTGGGCGGCGTCTCCGCGGGGAGCGAGTAGCGGCGGAGCGCGGCATCGATCTCGTCATTCGTATACTCGGGCCCGTAATAACTATGGCGCTGCGGCTCGATCCGCTCGCCGCGCGCCGCCGCGAAATAGGTGGCGGCGCCGAGCGAGGTGCCGGAGTCATTCGCCGCCGGCTGCACCCAAAGCTCCTTCACGCTCGAGTGCTCGATGATCTTGCGATTGAGCCGCACGTTCAGCGCGCAGCCGCCCGCGAACGCGAGCCGCCCGTCGTGGCGCGCGAGCACGGCGGCGAGGTCGTGGTCGAGGAAGGCGAGGACGGCGCGCTCGAGGGTGCGCTGCGTCGCGGCGGCGAGATGCGTGTACGGCTCCTGGAGCGCATCCCCGGCGCGCGGCGGGCCCCAGCGCTCCACCAACTCCGCGGGATAGCGATGCGCCCCGCGATAGCGGCGACGCCCGGTCATCCAGACGAGCTTTTCGTTTACGCGATAGCCGGCGCCATTCAGGGCGATGAGATCGCCGAGGTCGTGCTTCGCGGCGTCGCCGTAGCCGGACATCCCCATCACCTTGTACTCGCCGTCCAGGACCTGGAAGCCGAGGAAGTCGGTGAGGGTCGAGTAGAAGAGCCCCAGCGAATCCGGGTTGATGAATTCGCGCAGGATCTCGATGCGCGGTCCCATCGCTTCGCCGAACATCGTCGTCGTGAATTCCCCTTTGCCGTCGACCGTGAGGATCGCGGCGCTCGG
The DNA here is from genome assembly GCA_022616235.1 of Planctomycetota bacterium. Classification (GTDB taxonomy): domain Bacteria; phylum Planctomycetota; class UBA8108; order UBA1146; family JAKEFC01; genus JAKEFC01. Next base: position 6,924 of record JAKEFC010000223.1, on the reverse strand, counting down.
GAATCCGGAGAGATGGTAGGAGCTGGAGGCGTGTGCGAGGTGGTGCTCGACGAACGCGACCTCGACCCGCTCGCGGTCGATCCCGCACGCCTGGAGCGCGCGGAAGAGGCGCCCCTCCGTGCGGCGCTTGCGGTCGCGGCTCTTAAAGACCGCCTTCAGCGCGTGATCCGGCCGGTGGCGCAGGTTGCGCGTGAAGAAGCGCCAGCGGTGGCGGCGGTAGGCGTCGTAGGACCAGGGAAACGCGACCGCGTCCAGATCGCCGGCGGCGATCCCGGCGGCGGCGAGGCAGTATTTGATGGATTGGAGCGGCAGCTCGGCGGGCGCGTGCTTCTTTCGCGAGAAGCGCTCTTCGTCCACCGCCGCGACGATCTTGCCGTCGATGAGGAGCGCGGCGGACGGATCGTGATCGAAGACGCAGCCGATGCCGAGAACCTTCAAGGATCCCCCGAATCGGGCTAGGGTTCTTCTGGCTTGGGAGGAGGCTCGATGGGCGCAGCGTCAGCGCCAGCCTCGAGGAGCGCCAAGTCCGCGAGGTCTTTGGGACGGCGGGTCGAACTCTTGTTGCGGATCATTTCCGCGCGTCCCAAGAACGGCACCTTCAGCGACTCGATGTCATGAAGCACACGGCCCCGCCATGCGAAATCGAATTCGACTCCGGTAATTGCGGTCAAGATGTCGATCCGGCGCGGCGGAAGTCCGATCTGTACCACGACCCCCGCCCGCTCGAGATCTTCGCGCGTGATGCCCAGCGATGCGATGGGTGCTCCAAAAGTTCCAAGTGCACGCCACACCCGGCCCGCGTTCTCGCGGCTTGGGCGCACCCAGATGTCGAGATCGCCGGTCGCGCGCGGCACGCCGTGGATTGCCATCGCATGAGCGCCCACCACGATGAATTCGACCTGCGCGCCTATGAGCGCAGCCAGCAGATCACGAAAGTCGGTGTTCAAGAGTTTGCCCCACGACGGGCGAGTCCACGCTCGTCGATGCCGAGGTCGACAAGGCGTACGGGGGCGGATGCCCGGGGATAGGCGGGGATGGGGAGTCCCGCGAGCGCCCACGCTTCCAGCGTAAGCTCCCACATCATCGCGAGTCGTTGTTCGGCGGTCGTGCTGGCGCTGAGGTCGTCGCTCGGCTCCGCTCCGAGTCGAAACTTGCGTACCGTCCACGAGGCGCGCGCGTGCGCACGCGCACGGATCGATTGCGGATCATCGCCGTGGTTCTGGTAGTTACTGCTGCTCGCCTGCGACATGGCGGCATTATACCCGGCGGTGTCGGAGTGCGGAGGCGCACCTACGAATTCCTGCGCGTCGCTCAGCCTCGGGGAACGGCTTCACTCTGAAACGTGCTCTTACTTCTCCTTCGCGTCGCCGTGGATGCGTAGCTCCAGGATCCGGCGCTGGCCGGCGCGGCGATGCTCGAAGAGGAAGATCCCTTGCCAGGTGCCGAGGAGCGGCGCGCCGTCTTCCACGATCACGGTTTCGGAGACGCGGGTGAGCGCGGCGCGAATGTGGGAGGGCATGTCGTCCGGCCCCTCCGCGTTGTGGGTATAGACGGAATCGCCGTCGGGCGCGATGCGGTAGAAGAAGTACTCGAGGTCATGGCGCACGCTCGGATCCGCGTTCTCGGTGATGAGCAGGCTCGCGCTCGTGTGGCGAAGGAAGAGATGGCAGAGGCCGCTCCGCACGCCGGAGCGCGCGATGCTCTTTCGCACGGCGCCGGTGATGTCGTGGAGGCCGCGGCCGGGGGTCTGGATCTCGAGGGTGTCGCGGTACATGGTCGAGGTCGCTGCCGGCTTTCTAGCTTCTCGATTCGAGTCGAGGCGCGCGCGGGGACGAAGGGCACATTCTAGCGAGCGCCGCGCGCGCGTCGATGTCGAGGCGGCGGCGCGGTAGAGTACCGCGCTTTCAGGCCGAAGCCGCGCGGGAAGTCGAGGAGGAATCCATGCATGGGCCACGCGATGAGGAACACTGAGGAACACGATGAATAATAGTCTTCCCAGGGCGGGCAGGGCGGCGCTGCTCCTCTGTACCTTGGCGGGGGGGCTCGGCTGCTGCCCGGCGTCCCTGCTCGGGCCAGAGCCGCCGGCGCCGAACGCGCAGGCATCCGGAAGTGCCGGGAGCGCCGCGAACGGCAGCGGCGCCGCCGCGGCGGCGATCCCGCGCGCGCTGCACCCGGACGAATGGCGCCTTCGAAACCTTCGCCAGCTCACCTTCGGCGGCGAGAACGCGGAAGCGTACTTCTCCGCCGATTCGACGCGCCTCATCTTTCAATCGACGCGCCCCCCGCACGAATGCGACCAGATCTACACGATGAACGCCGACGGCTCGGATCCAAGGCTCGTGTCGACCGGCGAAGGGCGCACGACCTGCGCGTACTTCTTCTATCCGGAGGATGATCGCATCCTCTATTCGTCGACCCACGAAGCGGGCGGCGATTGCCCGCACCGACCCGACCATTCGCGCGGCTACGTCTGGCCGGTGTTCGCGAGCTACGAGATCTACGCCGCGAACGCCGACGGATCCGGTCTCGTGCGTCTCACCGACAACGATGCCTACGACGCGGAGGCGACGTTTCGCCCGGACGGCGGCCGCATCGTCTTCACCTCCGACCGTGACGGGGACCTCGAGATCTACTCGATGGCGCCCGACGGCGGCGACGTGAAGCGGCTCACGCACACACCCGGCTACGACGGCGGCGCGTTCTACTCTCCCGGCGGCGGCGAGATCGTCTTTCGCGGCCATCACCCGGAAGGCGAGGAACTGGCGAAATACAAGAGCCTCCTCGCCGATCACCTCGTCCAGCCGAGCCGCATGGAGATCTTCATCATGGACGCCGACGGCTCGAATCTGCGCCAGGTCACGAAAAATGGCGCGGCGAACTTCGCGCCTTACTTCCATCCCTCGGGCAAGCGGATCATCTTCAGCTCGAACATGGACAGCACGGAGCCACGGCGCCGCGAATTCGACCTCTACATGATCGGGACCGACGGCGCCGGACTCGAGCGGATCACCTTCGCGAAGGAGTTCGACGCGTTTCCGATGTTCTCGCACGATGGCCGCACGCTCGTCTTCTGCTCGAATCGCTGGCAGGACAAACCCGGCGAGACGAACGTCTTCATCGCGGAGTGGGTCGAGTGATGCGTGCCGGCCGCGCCGCACCGGAAGGAGGCGCGAAATGCTGATTGCGTGCACGGATTGCCGCCGCCAATACGACGTGGGCGACCTGAAACCCGGCGCCAAGATCCGCTGCTATTGCGGCACGCTCAACGATATTCCGAAGCAGAAGCCGCGCGACGCCGTGATGGCGCACTGCTCCTCCTGCGGCGGCGCGCTGAAAAAAGAACAGAAGACGTGCGAGTTCTGCGGATCGGAGATCTTGCAGGGGATCCGCGACATGGGCGAAGTGTGCCCGAAGTGCATGGCGCGCATGGTCAAGAACGCGAAGTACTGCAATACCTGCGGCGTCGCGATCGAGCCGCAGGCGGTACTGAAGGCGGTCACGTCCAAGTCCTGCCCGCGCTGCAGCGCCCCGCTCACGGTCTGCGAGCTTGCGGACGCGGCGTTCATCGAGTGCACGAAGTGCGGCGGGATCTGGCTCGATGAATCCAGCTTCGGGCGCCTGTCGCGCGAGGCGGAAGAAGATGCGAAGGAGACCTTGCCCATGGCGGACACGGTGCGGGCCGGCGCGGAGCCGAGCATCGGCCAGCGCGTGCAGTACCTCGCGTGCCCAGTGTGCGGCGACCGCATGAACCGCAAGAATTTCGCGAGCGTCTCCGGGGTCGTCATCGACTGGTGCCGGGGGCACGGCTTCTGGTTCGATGCGCACGAGCTGGAGTTGATCTTGACCTTCATTCGCAAGGGGGGGTTGCGGCAGGCACGCGTGCGCGAGGACGAGAGGCGCACGCGCGAGATGCAGAAGGCCGCCGACGACATGCGGGCGGCGCGGCACGCGGCGCAGATCGCGCCGTATCGGGGTCCGCCGGCGAGGCCTCCCGCCGCGATCGATCTGATCACGATGCTGGTCGACGGCGTCACGGGATTCTTTCGGAAGTAGCCCTAAAGCACGTTTCAAGATGCCGCCTGACTTCGGCCGGCTGCGAGCGCGTCATGCCGTAGCACTCCATGCGTGGCGCGCCGGGCGCTCTCCGGTATTCCCCACCGAGCGAAGCGTCAGTGCGCAGCGCGCTCTCCGACATTCCCCCACCGAGCGAAGCGAGGTCGTGGAGTGCGGTGGCTCGACACCGCCTTTCCCCGCAGTCACGCGCAGCGTCGCGCCATCCACCCTTCGTGCCGCAAGGCGAACGGCTGCGTCAAGCCGCAGCACTCCATGCGTGGCGCGCCGGGCGCTCTCCGATACCTCCCCGCAGTCATGCGCAGGGTTGCGCCATCCACCCTTCGTGCCGCACGGCAAGAGGCGGCGGCGCGGCGGAGACTCGCTACGGGTTGCAGTAGATCGCCGGCGCCGCGCAGTCGAGCGCCGCATCGAGATCGTCATCCGCGCCGCAGGCTTTGGTGCCGGGCGCGGGGGGCTGCGGGCCGAGGGCGAACTGCCAAGCAAGTAAGAAGAGCGCATCCACGAGCGCCGACGCGTCGTTGTCGCCATCGGCGTCGGCGGCGTCCAGACACGGCGGCGCGGGGCCAGCCGCGAACGCCCACGTGAGAAAGTAGAGCGCATCGGCGAGCGCAGATACGTCGCCGTTCCCGTTTACATCGCCGCGCAAGAACTTCGGTGCGAGCGCGGTCGTCTCCGCGAGGAATCGCAGACACCAAACATCGAGCGTGCCGGCGTCTGATGCCGGGAAGAAATCCTCGCACATGAGGGTCCACTCGCCGGCCGGCGGCGAGCCCGCGAGATCCGCGAGCGTCCCGGGGCCGGCCGGGCTCATGGTGCAGGCGCACGCGTAGGGAGCGCCGTACGCGCGGCCCGCGTCGGACCACGTCACGCGAATGTCCGGGTCCGCGATCGTCGCATCATCGTGGAGCGTGACCATCGTACCGGCCGGCGATTCGATGGCGACGACGAGATCTCCCGAGAAGGTGTGCGGGATCTCCGTCCGCACCTCGAGGTCGGCGATCGGCGCGCCGGCTGGGACGGAGAGCGCGCTCGCGGCGAAGTCGGGGAGGCCGGGGGCGCCGAAGTCGAGCGCGGGAGCGGCGCACAGCTCGAGCGCAGGGAGCGTGAGGATCGCCACGCACCAGCCGTCGAGCGTGCCGCCGCCGGAATCCGCGAACGAGTCTTCGCAGTCGAGCGTCCATGTGCCGGCGGGACTCTCCCCCGCGAAGTCGGCGAGCAGTCCCGGCCCCGACGGCTGGGCGAAGCACGCGCAATCGAAGGGGGGCGCGTGCGGCTTCCCGAGCGCGGACCAGATCACCGCGATGTCGTCCGCGTCGCCGCCGCTCGCCGCGAAGAGCGTGACCGCGGTCGCGGCGGGGGAGGTGACCGCCAGCGTCAAGTCGCCGAGGAACGCGTGCGTGAGCACGGTCGTGACTTCGACATCGTCGACCGCTCTTTCGGCTGCGATCTCGATCGTGTCCTGGATCGCGCTCGGCAGTCCCGCGTCGCCGAAGGCCGTGCCGGGGAGCGAACACTCTTCGACGGAGGGGCGGCGCGCGCCGAAGACTCGCACGCACCATTCCTCGAGCGTGCCCGCGCTCGTCGCCGCATAGTCATCGGCGCAGTTGAGGATCCATTCGCCGCGCGCCGTTTCCCCGGCAAGGTCCGCGAACGATCCCGGAACGGCGGGGATCACGCCGCAGCCGCAAAGGAGGGAGACGCCGGGGTAAGCGGCGCCGCGATCGGACCAAGTGACGTCGAGGTCGTCCGCGTCGCTCGCATCGAGCGCTTTCAGCGAAAGCGAGCTTCCCGTCGGGGTCGAGACCGCGAGCACGACGTCGCCGATCCAGACGTGTGCGATCGCAGTCGAGACCTCCACGTCGTCGATGACGAGGTCCTCTGCGACGGCGAGCGTTTCGCTGATGCTCGCGGGCAGCCCGGTGAGGCCGAATTCCGTCCCCGGCGCGGAGCAAGCGGTCGCGGAGGGATAGACGCCGGTCGCCGTCACGCACCACGATGCGAGCGTGCCCGCATCGGAGGCTGGGAAGGCGTCGGAGCAGACGAGCGTCCACGTGCCGATCGCCCCGCCGAGAGCGAGATCGCCCATCGAACCCGGCCCGCTCGGCTGCATCGCGCAGATGCAGTCGTAGGGCGGGCCGTTCGGGGCGCCGGCGTCGTTCCAGAACGCGACGATGTCCGCGTCCGCGCCGCCGCCCTCCGCGTGCAGGGTGACGGTCACGAGCGCCGGCGAAGTCACTTGCACCGTCAGATCGCCGATGAACGTGTGCGCGATGGTGGTCGCGACTTCGACCTCGGCGACGGTCACGTATTCGTCGAAGGCGACCGTGTCACTCACTGCAGCGGGAAGCCCGATGTCGCCGAAGGAGAGCGCGGGGTTCGAGCATTCGGTGTGCGATTGCGCTCCGATGGGAAACGCCGCGCCGAGCAGACAGAGTGCGACCGGGAATGAGTAAGCGATCGTTCGCACGCGGCAGTTCCAGTTTCGAGCGGTCGAATGTCGAGCCCTGCGGCGCTGTGCCCGACGCGCGAGCGGCGCCACGCTTGGAGCAATCCTACCGAACCGCCCGCGTTTGTCGCGCCTGGATCGAGGCTCCGGCGCGCTCCGTCGTCGCCGCGGCTCTCGCATTGCCCCCCTGGTGTCGAGGCTCCGGCATGCTCCGCCATCCCCGCAGCTCTGGCGTTTCCCCGTGGTGTCGAGGCTCTGGCCTGCACCGCGATCGACGCAGCCCTCGCGTTGGCCCTGGTGTCGAGGCTCTGCCTCGACACCGAACTCCTGCGGCTCTGCCGCATCTCCTGGTGTCGGGGCTCCCGCCTCGACACCAGGAGCCCCACCCCGCACGGCCGCCGCGC
>JAKEFC010000222.1 GCA_022616235.1 Planctomycetota bacterium | reverse complement strand
GCCTACCCCCAGCCGGCCTGCTTCCGCGCGAAGGTCCGCGAGCGCCGCGGGGCCGAGGCCGGTCGTGCCGATCACCGGATGCACCTGCTCCCGCAGGTAGCATCGAAGATTGCTCTCGACCGCGCCGGGAGTCGTGAAGTCCACGGCGACATCGGGGCGCTCGCGGCGTATGGTCGCCGCAAGATCGCCGCCGACGTCGACCGCGCCCGCAAGCTCGAGGTCCGCCGTGTCGCCGATCGCTTCGACGACGCAGCGTCCCATGCGGCCGAGCGCGCCGGCTACGAGTACGCGGATCCGTTTTCCTGGCGGCTTCATGATGCTGGCACGGCCTCGGATCCTATCCCCGGCGCCGCCGAGATCTTCCCGGCAGCGAGCGCTCGCTCGCCGCAGTCGCGCCGCGCGGCGCGCGACGTGCGACGCGATGGTAGGGAGCCTGATCCCGATTGCAAGCCGCGCGCACCGCCCTGCTGCGGTGCCGCGGCTCCGTTTGGCGCGATGCGCAAAGGAATAATGACTTTACGGTATCTAGCGCGCTGTCTAACCTGTTTCCGCGGCGCAGCTTTCATCATGCTCGCCACGAGCCCGCGAACGAGCGGATCGCAAGTCGCACCTCGAAGCGCGCACCATGCTCGCGGAGAAGGCAAACCGAACGGCAAGCGTTCGTGAGCGCAGCCGGCGCAGTTCGCGCGGAAGGAGTGCCGGGGGAAATGAAGGTACTGTCCGAAGCCAAGCTCTGCGCGTATCTGACGAGGGTCCTCGACTTGTCGAAAGAAGTCGTGGGCTACCTGCCGGACAAGGGCACGCAAGCCGTCAATGACGACGTCTTGGATCGTTTCCACGCCATCGTGAACGACCTGAACGCGGATCGCTCGAACGATTCTTTCCTCAACGACCCGACTTGGAATTGGATCTGGGAGGCGAAGAGCAACTACAACTACATTCGCCTCTACGGCCGCCTCGCCTGGATCAACTTGCAGCTCCTCGAACTCCTATAGCCCCACTAGTCCCAAAACTAGCGAGGTGCTCGCTCGTCTCGTGGTACGCGTCTCCTGAGGTCGTGGCTCTCGGGTTGGCCCCTGGTTTCGAGGCTCCGGCCTGCTCCGCGATCGGCGCGCATCGCGCCTATGCCCCTGGTGTCGAGGCTCCGCCTCGACACCGAGTTCCTGCGGCTCTGCCGCATCGGTTTTACACGGGCCGGCACGCACCGCATTGTCACGCCATCGGAGGCAGAGCCTCGGGTCCGCCCGTGTCGAGGCAGAGCCTCGACACGAGGTACTTATGGTCTAGCGGGCGCCGCGCGACCAGGCATCCAGGCCTTCCGCCAACTCGGCGAGGTAGGCGGCGATCCCATCGAGGCGCCAGCTCGCCGAAGTGCGATCCTGGCCGGGAGACGCCGCCGCCGGCGTGCGGAGCGTCACGCCGATCCCCTCGCGAAGCAGGAAGTCGCGGAGTCCGGGGAGTCCCCACTCCCCCGGGTCGACTTCCACGGCGGGAGGAAGATCGAGCGTCAGGCTCCACTCGTCGCTTGCGAGCGGACGAAGCGTCCCCATGAGCTGCAACTCTCGGCCGTTGGCTTCCGGCGCGCGCGGCGCGCTCGCGCCGGACGGAACGGCAAGGAGCATTCTCGCGGCGGCGGAGTGGAGGCCGCGCAGGGTAATCTCGCAGGCGCCATTCGCGGCGATGTACTCGCGCGGCGCCGCCCCGAGGAGGGCAATGAATTCCCGGACGCGCTCCTCGCGCGCCCCCGCGACGAAGACCCCACCGACCACGGCAAAACACGCGCCGTTGCCTGGATCGGTGGCGCCCCGGACCTCCCTCGTGCCCACGAAGTACTCGAGCACCTTTCCCATGCCGCCCGCGCACGCCGCGGCCAGCCAGTCTCCCGCCTCGCCTTCCCACAATGAGAGGCGCCAGGGAAGCGTACGCATCAAGACCGGCAGGCTGCGCGAGAAGCGCCGCACGTCGGCTGGAACGCCGAGCCACGATCCCTCCGTCGTGTGGTAGCGAATCGCGGCGTCGATGAGGCGAGCGAGAGGATCGTCGAGCACGCCCGCGGCGACGTCGGCGCAGATTGCCGTGCCGCCGGCGGGGAAGAGATCGAGCAGTTTCGGGACGGGCCGTTCCCGGAGCAGATGCCACGCCAGGGCGGCGAACGCGAGCGGCAACAGCACCAGCACTCCAATGATGATCGCGCGCCTGCGCGCGCCGCGCGTCGCCCCCGCCGGGGCGGAGCTGCGGCCAGCGACGGTCGTCACATCCGCTCCAGCGGCCGGATGCCGAGGATCGCGAGGCCGTTCGCGACCACGGTTCTGAGCGCGCGAACGAGCGTTACGCGATCCGCCGCGACCGCTGGATCCTCGGCGAGAACGCGGTGCGCTGCATAGAAATTGTTGAATAGCGAGGCGACGCCGAGCAGATACTGGCTCAGGATCGACGGCTCCGCTTCGACCGCGGCGCGCTCGATCGCCGCCGGGAAACTCGCGATCTCCTTCAAGAGCGCGGTCTCTTCCGGCGTGGCGAGATGGCGCCCCTGCGAAGCGGCGCTCGTGGCCCCGGAGTAATTGCGGAGGATTCCGCAAAAACGCACGTGCGTGTATTGCAAGTACGCCCCCGTCTCCCCCTCGAAGCTCGTGATCTGCTCCAGGTCGAAATTCACATCCCTCGTGCGGCGCGCCTTCAAGTCGGCGAAGATCACCGCCGCCATACCGACCGCTTCCGCGGCCTCATCGATCTCCTTCAGCTCCGGGTTCTTTTCGAGGATCTTCTCGCGCGCGAGGTCGCGGGCACGATCCAGCACGTGCTCGAGGAGCACCACCTGGCCTTCTCGCGTCTTGCCGCGTACCCAGCTCCCATCGACCGGCAGCCGCAAGATCCCGAAGTCCACGTGCTGCAAGCGGTCCACGTACGGCTTACCCATGCGGCGCAAGACGCCGAAGAGCTGGCGGAAGTGCAGCGCCTGCCCCGCATCGACGACGTACAGGCACTTGTCGAAGTGCCAGCGCTCCCAGCGGTACTCCGCTGCGGCGAGGTCGCGCGTGGCGTAGAGCGTCGCGCCATCCTTCTTGCGGATGAGCGCAGGCGGTAGCTCGGTTCCGGGCAGCGCCACGACCTGGGCTTCATCGCTCTCCTCGAGCAATTCGAGCCGCTCCAACTCCGCAATGACAGCCGGCATGCGATCTTCGAAGAAACTCTCGCCGATCACTTCCTCGAAGGAAACGCCGAGCCTGCGATAGATCCGCTCGAAATGCTGCCAGGAGGCGTCGCGAATTTGCTTCCAGCGGTCGCGCGCGACCGTATCGCCCTGTTCGAGACGATGGAACCAGCGCCGCGCCTCATCTTCGAGCGTCGAATCCGCCTTCGCCTTCTCGTGAAACCGCACATAGAGATCGTTCAAAAGCTCGATCGGCTGCGGGTGCTCGGCCAAGGGCTTCTGCTCCAACGACCCCCCGAATCGGGCCCACGCGGTGAGCAGCTTGCCGAAGCTCGTCCCCCAATCGCCCAAGTGGTTCACTCCGACCACTTGGTAGCCGAGCGCGCGATGGAGGTGGACGAGGGCGTTGCCGATCATGGTCGACCGGAGGTGGTGGACGGCGAGCTGTTTCGCGATGTTCGGGGACGAATAGTCCACGACGATGGTGCGGCCCGCGCCGTTTCGCCCCTTGCCGAAGTCGCTCCCCGCCGCGGCGACGTCGCGCAGGACATCCTGAGCGAACTCGCCTCGATCGAGGAAGAAATTGACGTACGGGCCCGCTGCCGTGCAGCGTTCGACCCAACGCGGCGCGAAGCTCTTCTGGGCAAGCTCCGCCGCGACCGCGCGCGGATCTTTCTTCGCCGCGCGCGCGATCGCGAACGCGCCGAAGGAGATGTCGCCCTGCTCCGCCTTCGGCGGCACGCCGAAGGACGGGAGCAGATCTTGGGCGGCAACGCCCACGTGCTCGGCGATGGCCGCCGCCAATGCGAGTTGATACTTCTTCAATGAAGTCCTTCCGGCGACGGCTCGCTTGGTCCTGCGCCGAGATCGATGGGAAAGGCAGGCCGCGAAGCGGGCGCGGAATGTACCACGGCCGGCCGCGATGCGCCACGCGCGCAGCGCGGCGCGCGCAAGGAGTGTGCGCCTGCAAACAACGACAGCGGCTTCGCCGCTCCGCGGCGCCATGTGGCCGCAGAAGCTCGAAGCCGCCGCCGTCGCTCTATCTCGTCCTCGCCGTCGCGCGGCACGCGCCGCGCGGCACCGCGCGCTATTCCTTCGGCGCTTGCTTTTCCCCCGAATCCACTTGCAGATTGCCGTGCCCTTCGCTGCGCCCCGCGAAGATCGAAAACTTCAGCTTCGAGCCGCGCCTCGTCAATTTCAACTCGAAGCGCAGGGCATCCACGCCTTGCTCTTGCTCGTAGAGTTTGAACATGCTGCGCAGGCGAGGCGCATCTTCATCGTCGCGATCACCCACGAAGAGGTGCAGCCAGTCGCCGTTCCCCTTGGCCACCCAGACATCGTGGGTTCCCGCCGCCAGGGTGACGCCTCGGTAGGAGAGCGGCTTGTCGCTCTTCAGGGTGCCTTGAAAAGCCGTGATCCACTCTTCTTCCTTTTGCGTTCCCCAGCCCGTACTCGGAGTCTCGAGAGGCTGGTAGGTAACCTTGAAGCCTTCGACTTCCGCGTGCAGCGATCCCTTGTCCGCGGCCCGTGCGCCGAGTCCGAGAGCCGCCGCCACGAGCAGTGCCGACACCCACAGCGTTCTCTTGCCGTCCATCGTGATCTCGCTTTCCGTTTTCGAAGGAGTGCGGCGCCATCGAGGACGCCGAATAACAGAGCGGGCACCCGGGCATCACTACCTGCCTGGCGAAGCGCACCCCACGTTACCTTTGTAAAATGGTTGCCAATCCATGCACCGGGTAGCCCGCTTCGACCGCCTGGAAATCCGCATCCGGCGGTCATGCTCCTCCCATTGGCACCTCCCATCGCGGCGATGCGCGCACGCGCGATCGCCCCCCGCCGCGAGACGCGCCCTACCGGCGAGCGCGCCTACACCCGCGACCGCCGGGCAGTGCAAAGGGCATGACAATTCGACGCCATCGTGCCAACCTGCGCGGGGGAGAGAACTTCGCGCGGGCGGAGTGCACCGCGAGCCCGGCGCGGTGCCGTCCGTTTTCGATCGCTATGCCAGGTTTGGACCGAGAACGGACGCCACGCCGCCGCACTGTTGAGAATTGCCGCTGCACGCGGCGCGCGCCGCCTCCGAATCGAAAGGTGCCTCCGATGAGCGAACTCGAACGCCTCAAAGGGATCATCGACGTGCTGCGGTCGCCTGGGGGCTGCCCATGGGACCGGGAGCAGACCGCCGAATCCCTCAAGCCGTTTCTCCTGGAAGAAGCGCACGAAGTCGCCGATGCGATCGACTCCGGCAGCGCCGAATCCCTCGAGGAAGAATTGGGCGATCTGCTCATGAACATCTTCTTGCAAGCGCGCATCGCAGAGGAGGAGTCGCGGTTCACGCTGGAAGACGTCGCCGCCGCCATTGCGGACAAGCTCGTGCGCCGGCATCCGCATGTGTTTGCCGATGCGGCAGCCGCCACTAGCGCCGATGTGCGGCGCAATTGGGAAGAGATCAAGGCGAAAGAGAAAGGTGCCGCGGAGGCCGCGTCCAGCGCGCTCCGCAAGCTGCCCGCGAGCCTGCCCGCGCTCATGCAAGCCGATCGCATCGGCCGCATGGCGGCGGAGATCGGCTTCGATTGGCCGAATCGCGCCGGACCCCTCGCGAAGATCGAGGAGGAGCTGAGCGAGCTGCGCGCGGCGCTCGCCGAGAACGCCGGCGGCGGCGCGGGCGCGATCGAGCACGAGATCGGCGATCTGATCTTCGCGGCGTGCTCCCTCGCGCGCCACGAAGGGATCGACCCGGAGGCCGCGCTCAAGAAGTCGCTGGCGCGATTCCGCGCGCGTTTCGCGCACGTCGAGGCCCGGCTTCGGGGACAAGGCGCGGCGACGCTCGAGACGATGGAGCGCTACTGGCGGGAGTCCAAGCACCTCCCGGAATAGCGCCGCAGCGGCGACCCCTTCGTTGCGCGGGCGCCGCCATCTGATATCCTCCGAGCATCGCGCCCCCGGGAGCGACCTGCAGGCCGCCGAATTGCGAGGCATACGAATGATGAAAGATGAGAAGTCATCCGCCGCGGGTTCCCCGGCCGCCGTCGAAGCGGGGGCGGTAAAGGCGCGCTTCGCGAGCGTCGAGGAAGAGCTACGGAAGCGGATTCTCGGCCAGGAGACGACGGTTCGGCAGCTCTTGATCGCGTTCGTGGCGAGTGGTCACGCGATCATCATCGGTGTACCAGGGCTCGCGAAGACCCTGATGATCAGATCTCTGGGGGAACTCATGCACCTCGATTTCTCCCGCATCCAGTTCACGCCGGACCTCATGCCATCCGATATCACCGGCACTTCGATCCTGGTGCGGGATGATGCGACGGGAGCGCGCGCGTTTCGCTTTCGGAACGGGCCGATCTTCACGAACTTGCTGCTCGCCGACGAGATCAACCGCACGCCGCCGAAGACGCAGGCCGCGCTGCTCGAAGCGATGGAGGAGAATCGCGTCACGGTGGGTGGAGTCTCCCACGAGATTACCCCTCCTTTCTTCGTGCTCGCGACTCAGAATCCGATCGAGCAAGAGGGAACCTATCCGCTCCCGATCACGCAGCTCGATCGGTTTCTGTTCCAGATCCAAATCGACTACCCCGATCCGGACACGGAATTCGACATCGTCGCGATGACCACGGCCGTGGAGCCCGCCACGCTCGCGCCGCTCGTCCCACGCGATGAGGTCGCGGCGATCCTCTCCATGCCGAAGCGCGTGCGGGTGCCGGACGCGATCGTCGCGCGCGCGACCCGCCTCGTCCGCGCGACGCGGCCGCGGGAGTCCGAAGGCAGTGCCACCGCCCGCGAATTGCTCTCTTGGGGTGCGGGACCTCGCGCGGTGCAGGCGATCATCGCCGCGGCCCAAGCCGCCGCAGTGCTCGCTGGGCGGAGCGCCGTCGAGGAAGTGGATTACGAAGAAGTGCTGCTACCGGCGCTGCGCCATCGAGTCTTGCTCAACTACCACGCGGAAGCCGAGGGCGCGAGGCCCGATGACGTGATCGCCCGCATCCGCACCGACATCGGCGATGCGGCCCCCGTGAAGGCGGCAGAGGCACGCCGCGGCGCCGGCAAGATCGGCCGCATCCTGCGCGCCTTCGCGGATCCCTCCCCCGGATTTCGGACGCGCGGGAGCTGAGCAGGGCTAGCGATTACGTAGGACGTAGCCGATCACGTCCTTCGCGCAGTCCTTGCAATAGCCATGATTCTCCTCCATGCGCGCCAGCGTGACTTCGACTTGCTTCCTGTCGGAGTCGCTCAGGAAGCGATATTCGCCGGTTCCGTACTTCAGGATATTCTGCTCGACGATGGTCAGCGTCCGGTCGCGTTCGCGGTAGAAGCTCTGCTTGAGCAGGTTGTAGATCCGCGGGAAGAGCGTCCGATAGTTGATCGCCTCATCGGGATGATCGATGGAGTAGGCCGCGATCTTGGTCATGAGGTTCGACCGGAACATCGCGATGGTCTCCGTGATGTTCAGCAGCCCCTCGATGCGCCCCATCAGCTCCTCCGAAGGGTCCACGTATTGGCCGCGCGCCGGGACGAAGAGCTTCTCCCCGAGGTCGTAGGCTTTCACGTGGTGAAAATACTCCTCGAAGATCCGCTCGTATTCCTGCTCTTCGACCAGCCCGATGCTCTCGTAGGCGTCCTGCTTCACGACCTCGCGATACTCTTGCTTGATGTCCTCCACGAAGCGAACGCAGTCGTTGTAGCCGTTGTCGACGGGCACTCGCAGGAATTCGTACAGCGACGCATCTTTCGTGAGGTTCTCCAACTCCTCGAACACGGCCATCGGCGTGAGGCATTTGTAGTTTCGATTCTCGGCGGCGGCGGCGAGCACGCTCATCATCTCCCTGGCCGAGCTGCCGCGCCTCCCTTCGTACTCCGCGCCGTAGAGTCCCTCGAATTCCCCTTCCGCATCGTTCAATTCCTCGCGAATCGTGAAGATGTTCGTTCGCAAGAGCTTCTGCTCCTCCTCGCGGAAGTGCAGCGGCGTCTCGCCGTGATCGTAGAGTTTCGCTTTCTCCAGCGGCGTCAGCCGCGCCACGATTGGGGCGAGATCGGGGGAGTAGTTGCGGGCGAGCGGCCGCCGGAGGCGGGTGAGGACCGCCCACAACGCGGCCATGACCGCGGTGTGCGGTGTGACGTGCCGTCCCCGCGAATAGAGATCGATGTGACGCTGATAGAGGATCGCTTCCTTCGAGTACATGAGCAGATAGGGAACGGGAATCAACTCCATCCGCCCCTTGAACGACGGGAAGTCCGGGTTGCGCTTGAAGAGAGAAAGCTGCTTCTCGTTGGTGGTGGCGAACAGCGTCAAGTCCAAATGCGCGCTGTAGCCGCCTAGGTGGATCGTGCCCTTCTCCGACGTCGTGAGCAGGTACTTGTTCGTTTCCAGCGGCCGCTTCAAGAAGTCCGAGTACTCCAGCATGCCGTGATTCGCGTCGACGAGGTCGCCGAGCGCCTCTTGCAATCCGAGGTTCTGCAAGATCGCCGGCAGTTGCACGGAGGGTTCGTAGGACTCCGGCCGCGCCTCGGCGTCGATGTTCGCCTGTGGCTCGATGGAGATCGCTCCCTGGCGGTAACGCTTGGAGATGAAATAGCGTTCGACTTGGACGTGGCGAATCACGTCTTTCCAAGAGCCATGATAAGACGTGAGCAGGGCCTCGAAGATCTTCTTGCACTTAGGGCAGAGGTCGCCGTTGAGAAAATAGTGGTAATTGAGCTCCGGCAGGGGATGAGAGGAGCCGTACTCCTTCATTGCCGATTCGATGAACCGCACTCGCTCCTCGCGCGGCAACAGGAAGAGCGGCGAGTCCTTCAGCTCGCAACGGATGCATACGGAGATCTCTTGGGGCTTGAGCAGCGCGTACGAGTCCGGCAGCACGCCGTTCTCGAAGGCGCTGTCGAAGCCGATGCGATCGTTGCGACGGTCTTCGCGCTCCGTAAAGATCCAGTTGAAGCGAAAGAGAGCGCCCCCAGGCTGGTTCGAGTAGTACTGCATGCCGCGGAAGAGCGCCTCGACGATCGTCGACTTGGAGGACCCGTTGGGGCCGTGTAGCACGATCATCTTGTCGCCGTGGCCTCGGCGCGCGTACTGGACCAGTTGGTTGTAGACGGCGTTTTGGACGCGCTCCTGGCCGACGAGCGAGCCCATCTCCCGATCGTAGTCGAGATCGAAGATCTTCCAGCGGCGCCCCTTGCGCCCGATGAGATCCTTCTCGTCGCTGCCGAAGAACTCGAGTGCGTCGACCATGTAGCGGGCAGAAGTGCGCAGATAGAGGTGCGGCTGCGCGGCGAAGTCGCGCAGGAATTCCTCGTAGGTCTTGATGCGGCCGCGCTCTTGGAATTGCGCCGTGCAGCGCTTCTGGATCTCCGCGAGGAATTCCCCGATCTCCATGGCGTCCTCGTTCTTTGCTTGCGGCGCCCGCGGCGGGTCGCGCGCTTCGGTTCTCTCCGCATCGCTATCGGCAGCGAGGCCGCATCTCATGTACCGGTATGCCATTATAGTCGCGCCGCTCGCGCTCCGACCTTGCGTGCGGGGCGCCCTGCGCGCCGCAACGAACTACGCCGCCTTCCATAACTCGAGTGCGGGTCGCGTCTTTTGACACATCATTCCGCAGATGCTAAGCTCCGTTGACGAAGCATTCCGCGCCTACGGCGTGCACCGCCGCGGCGCGTTTCTCATCCCGCAAGGTTTGCCGCCCCGGGGCGCGCTTGCAAGGCGCCGTGCGCGCAAGCGATCGGTGCGGGAATCATCGGGCCAGGCACTGGACACGGACGGCTCAGCATGGGAATCGCGCCGGCGCTCGTACATCCCACCCTCAAGAAGGCGATGCTCGCCGACGGGCTCTCCTTGGTCTTCGACCTCGAGAGATCCCGCGGCTGGCTCCTGCACGACGCGCTCAGCGGCCGCGATTTCGTCGATTTCTTCGGATTCTTCGGCTCTCTGCCGCTTGGGTTCAACCACCCCTCGCTCTCGGACCCGGAATGGCTATCTCACATCGGTCGCTGGGCGATGCACAAGCCTTCCAACTCCGACATGTACTCCGTGCCCTTCGCCGAATTCGTGGCGACCTTTCAAGCGGAATTCGTGCCTCCGGAGATGAAGCACACTTTCTTCATTTGCGGCGGCGCGCTTGCCGTCGAGAACGCGCTCAAGGCCGCCTTCGATTGGAAGACGCGCCGCAACCAGGCGCGCGGAATCGCCAAACCCGGCGAGCGAGTGGTCCACCTGAAAGACGCCTTTCACGGGCGCAGCGGCTACACCATGTCGCTCACGAACACGGATCCCGCGAAGACGGATCTGTTCCCGAAGTTCGATTGGCCTCGCATCCTGAACCCGTACTGCGCTTTTCCCCTCTCCGGGAAGAATCTGGAGGAAACGCGCGAGCGGGAAGCCGCGAGCCTCGCGGCCGCGCGGCGCTTCCTTGCCGAAGATGCGGACACGATCGCGGCGATCATCCTCGAGCCGATCCAGGCCGAAGGCGGGGACCATCACTTCCGCGGGGAGTATTTGGCCGGGCTGCGCGCGCTCGCCGATGAATTCGACGTGCTCCTCATCTTCGACGAAGTGCAAACGGGATTCGGCACGAGCGGCAAGAAGTGGTGCTATCAACACTTCGCCGTGCAGCCGGATCTCCTGGCCTTCGGGAAGAAAGCGCAGATCTGCGGCATCATGGCGAACTCGAGGATCGACGAGGTCCCCGAAAACGTCTTCAAGGTGCCTTCCCGCATCAATTCGACTTGGGGCGGCAATCTGACGGACATGATTCGTTCGACGCGAATCATGGAGGTGATTCGGAGGGACAACCTCGTGGAAAACGCCGCGCGTCGCGGGGAGCAGCTCGTCGCCGGGCTACGGAACATTCAGGAGGAGAGCGGCGGCAAGTTCGCGAACGCGCGCGGCCGCGGGCTGCTCGCCGCCATCGACCTTCCGAGCACGGAACTCCGCAACAAGACCATCAAAGTGGCCTACGAGGCTGGATTGCTTTGCCTGAAGTGCGGCCCGCGCACGGTGCGGTTCCGCCCCGCCCTCGACGTCGATGCCGCCGGCGTCGACGCCGGCATCGAGATCCTGCGCGGAGTCGCGCGCAAGGTGTAACTCGCACTCCCACCGCGCGAAGCGCGGTCGTGGAGTGCGGT
>JAKEFC010000221.1 GCA_022616235.1 Planctomycetota bacterium | reverse complement strand
TTCGCCGCGGCGACGAGGGGGCTTTGCGAAAGCCCCCTGAGTGAAACTAGTCCCAAAACAAGCGAGCGCCTCGCTTGTTTTGGGACTAGGAAAGGGAAGAGATGCCGTTTCAGAAGCTCGCGCCGCCGGCTCGGGGCACCGCAATCACGAAAGGCAAGTCAGGCGCGCTGGTCGTGCCTCGCGACCCGATCGTGCCCTTCGTGGAGGGCGATGGCACGGGACCGGATATTTGGCGCGCGACGAAGCGCGTCCTCGACGCCGCCGTGCAAAAGTCTTACCACGACGAGCGCACGATCGAGTGGTTCGAGGTGTTTGCGGGAGAGAAAGCGAACAATCGCTTCGGCGAGTGGCTCCCCGCCGACACGCTTACGGCGCTCCGTCTCTATCGCGTGGGAATCAAGGGACCACTCACCACGCCCGTCGGCGGCGGCATGCGCAGCATCAACGTCGCCATCCGCCAGAAGCTCGACCTCTATGCGTGCGTGCGTCCGGTGCGCTATTTCAGCGGCGTGCCGAGTCCGATGAAGAATCCGGAGAAACTGGACGCGATCATCTTCCGCGAGAATACCGAAGACGTTTACGCGGGGATCGAATACGAGGCCGGCTCCCCCGCAGCGACCAAGCTCATCGACTTCCTCACGAAGAACCTCGGCGCGGCGATCCGGCCCGGCTCCGGGATCGGCATCAAGCCGATGAGCCGCGAAGCGACGCGGAACCTCGTGCGGCGCGCCATCAACTACGCGATCGCGCAGCGCAAGCACACCGTGACGCTGGTGCACAAAGGGAACATCATGAAGTTCACGGAGGGCGCGTTCCGCACCTGGGGCTACGAGTTGGCGCGCGAGGAGTTCGCCGATCTCGTCGTGCCCGAGGAAGAACTCGCCGCGAAGCACGGCGGGAAGCTGCCTCCTGGCAAGATCCTGCTCAACGACCGCATCGCGGATGCGATGTTCCAGCAGATCCTTTTGCGCCCGGAGGAGTATCAAGTCATCGTGACGCCGAATCTGAACGGCGACTACCTCTCCGATGCCGCCGCCGCGCAGGTGGGCGGCCTCGGGCTCGCCCCAGGCGGCAACATGAACGACGACATCGCGTGCTTCGAGGCGACCCACGGCACGGCGCCGAAGTACGCGGGGCAGGACAAGGTCAACCCTGGATCCATGATCCTCTCCGGGGTCCTCTTGCTCGAGCACATCGGCTGGCAAGAAGCGGCGAGCGCCGTGATCCGGGGGCTGGAGCGCACGATCGCGCAAAAACGCGTGACCTACGACCTCCACCGCCAGATCGAAGGCGCGACGCTGCTCAAGTGCTCGGAGTTCGGCGAGGCGATCGTCGAGAACATCGACCAGCGCATGGCGAAGTCGCTGCGGTAGCAGTCGATCTCACGGAATGCGGTCGATCTTCGCGGCGAGGACGAAGTCGCTCTCCGTGAGCCCGTCGATCTTGTGGGTGCGGATCTCAATCCGCGCTTTCCCCCACGTGAACCAGATGTCGGGGTGGTGTTTCTCCGCCTCGGCGATCGCCCCGACGGCGTTTGCGAACGCGAGCGCCTGCGCGAAGTTCTTGAATTTGAAGTCCTTCGCGAGGTGATGCACGCCCTCGGCACGCCATCCATCGAGCCGCGCGAGGAGGCGCTCCACCTCCGCCGCGCCCAGAGGCGGCACGCCGCCCTGGCACGGGATGCACTGCCGCTCCGCGAGGGGCCGTTCATCGAGGTCCATCGATTCCTCCGTTTCCATTGCGTGCCTCGGCGTGTACTGACGTCCCGCTGAGAAGCTCCGCCAGGCGCGTGTTGCGCGCCACGATCGAGTCGTTGCGGATCGCGATGCCGAGCGCGCGGCGGCTGCCGATGATCACTACGAGGCGGCGCCCGCGCGTGATCGCGGTGTAGAGCAGGTTACGCTGCAACATGACGTAGTGACCGGTGTGGATCGGGATCACGACCGCCGGATACTCGCTCCCTTGCGCCTTGTGGATGGAGACCGCGTAGGCGAGGCCGAGGTCGTCGATATCCTCACGCTCCAGCGCCACTTCGCGCTCTTCGAATGCCACGGTCAGCGCCGCGCCTTCGGGGTCGACCGCCGTGATGCGCCCCACGTCGCCGTTGAACACCTCGAGGTCGTAGTTGTTGCGAAGCTGCATGACGCGATCCCCCACCCGATACGTGCGCTCGCCGCGCACGAGAGCGCTCCCCGCGGGGTTGAGAAGCTGCTGCAAGCGCCGATTCAAGTTGGCGGCGCCGAGCGGGCCGCGCACCATCGGCGACAGCACTTGGACTTCGTCGACGGGGCTGAGGCCGAAGCGCTTCGGGATCCTCTCGGATACCGTTGCATCGATCCGCTCGAGCACACGGTCGGGCTCCGATTCCTCGATGATGAAGAAGTCGCCCCCCTCGTCCGCGCTGCGGTCCACGAGGGGCATCTCGCCGCGGTTCACTCGGTGCGCATTCACCACGATCCTGCTGGTCTCCGCCTGGCGAAAGACCTGCTCCAGATAGACGACCGGCACCGTCTTGGAACGGATCAGATCTCGGAGAACGTTGCCCGGTCCCACCGCCGGGAGTTGATCGACGTCGCCGACGAAGATGACGCGGCACGCGTCCGGCACCGCATCGAGCAAGTCGGCGAAGAGAGCCGCATCCACCATCGAGCTTTCGTCGATGATCACGAGATCCACCTCGAGCGGGTTGCTCCGATTGCGCAGGAACGCGAGGGAACGAGCGCTGAACTCGAGGAGCCGATGGATCGTCTTCGCTTCGCGGCCGGTCGCTTCCGACATGCGCCGCGCAGCCCGCCCGGTCGGGGCGGCGAGCGCGATGCGCAGCTCCTTGCGCGAGAGCACTTGGATGATCGCGTTCAGCACCGTGGTCTTGCCGGTGCCCGGCCCCCCCGTGATCACGACGAGCTTCGCTTCCACCGCGAGCCGTAGCGCCTGCTCTTGGCCGGCCGCGAGGCGGAGCCCGAAGCTCTCTTCGAACCACTTGAGCGCCCGCGCGACGTCGACGCCGACCGCGCGCGCGCGCGCCGCGCAAATCGCGGCGAGGCGCGCGGCGCCGCGCATTTCGGCGCGGTAGAGCGCCGGCAAGTAGATCGCCTCGGACCCATCCGCGAGGCGTGCCGCGATGAGGCGCCCTTCCGCGAGACTGCGCTCCAGCGCGGCGGCGACGGCGGAGCCCGTGACCTCGAGGAGCCGCTCCGCCTCGGCGCACAGCGCCGCGCGCACGAGAAAGAGATGGCCGCTCTCCGCGGCACCGGCGAGGACGTGCTCGAGCCCCGCGTCGAGCCGCGCAGGCGCATCCTTCGCGATGCCGAGGCTTGCCGCGATCGCGTCCGCCTTCATGAATCCGATGCCGGGGACATCGAGCGCCAGGCGATACGGATTCTCGCGGACCGCCGCGATGGACGCGTCCCCGTAGCGCTTGTAGATCCGCGCGGCGAACGCGCTGGAGATTCCGTGGCTCTGGAGGAACACCATGATGTCCCGCAGTCGGGTCTGCTCGGACCATGCGTGCAGGATCTGCTCCTTGCGCACTGAACCGATCCCGGCGACCTCCGTGAGGCGGTCGCTCGCGTGGGAGATCACCTCCAATGTGTCCGCGCCGAAGCGCTCGACGAGGCGGCGTGCGAGTTCCTTGCCCACGCCGCGAACGATTCCGGAGCCGAGATAGCGCCGAATCCCATCGAGTGTGGAGGGCGCGATCGGCATGAACGACGCCACGCGGAATTGGCGGCCGTGGCGCGCGTGGTGCTCCCAGCGGCCGCGCAGGCGCAAGCTCTCGCCGCAGCGCACGCCGAGCAGACTGCCGACCGCGGTCACCTCGGACGGCTCCCCCGCGACTCGTACGCGAACGACGCTAAAGGCGTTTTCGCGATTCGTGAACGTGATGCTCTCGAGCACGCCCTCGATCATCGTTTCCGCCTGCGCTTCGATCACGCCGCTCTCGTTTCCATGTAGGAGCAAAAAAGATACGGGATCGCGCGATCATGCGCGAGCGCCGCATGCGGCAAGGCATGCGGCCCGGAGGCGGCGCCCCCGGGGGCGCCGCAGGCGGATTCCACTTCCTCCGCGCGCTCGTTACTATGCGCGTCATGGGGAATTGTCTGTGGCCGCTCTTGGTCGCCTTGCTGGCGACGCCCGAGCCCCCGACGCTCGACGCGCGCATCGCCCTCGTGCTGCCGCGTCCCGGGGAGCTGCGTTGGCTCGAGATCCCTTGGCGCACGGATCTGCTGGCGGCGCGGGCCGAGGCGGCGTTCGCGCGAAAGCCGCTCTTCCTTTGGGTAATGAACGGCCATCCGCTCGGCTGCACCTGAAACAACGGCCAACTCGACCGGGGGTCGACCTTCAGCGATTCGCGAATCATCGAGATCCTCCGGAAGGAATTCGTCGCGGTCGCCGGCAACTGCGCGGATCTGCAATACGGCCGTACGGCGGCATCGCGCTGGTTCCTCGCCATGGCAGCGCAGGCAGGGCGTCCGTTGCGGCCGGGCGGGACCACGCAGGGGCTCTACATCGCCGCGGCCGACGGCAGGAACTTCGGCTACGTGAATCATCGGAGCCCGGAGCGCGTGCTCGCCGAGATGGAAGACGGCCTGGCGCGCTTCCGCGAGAAAGCGGCGGCGCACGCGACGTTTCAAACGGCGAGGGGCGCGCCTCGAGGTGTGGAATCGGCCGGCCCGACCCTGCGGCGGACCCCCACGGCTGCCGCGGTCGTTCGCGTCCATGCTCGCATCGGTCCCCTGTCCGACGAATCGTATTCGAGCCTGCGCAAGGAGCAGCGAGTGCTCAACGCCGCCGTTGGTCGCGATCACCTCTGGATCCTGGAGAAGGAGCGCCGCGCACTTCTCGAGAGCGCCGGCGTGGTCGCCAACGCCGTGCAACTGCCGCCAACACTCTCCGCGCGCATCCTCCGCTTCCATCTCGTGGACAACGTGCGCGGCGAACCCGAAATGTGGCGCTCGTCGGAGGTGCGACGCGCGGATTGCGAGGCGACGTTGATCCGGGCCTCTCGAGATTCCCGCACCTTCGCGTTTCGGATCGAGTTCTTGCTCGCAACGTCCTCCGGCGAGCGCGGCTACGAGGGGCGCCTCGAGGGGGAGATCGAGCTTGCGGCCCCGACCGCGGCGCTCGTGCGCTTCCGCGCCTACTCGTTCGGCGAAGCGTGGGGCTCGAGCATCTATACCCCAGGCGCTCCCCCCGGCCGCTTTCCGCTCACCATCGCGATGGTGAACGCGCCGGAGGGCGACGGCAACGAAGCCATCGTGCCGCCCCAAGCGTCCTCGCACTTCGGCGAATACCTGCGCCCCGCGCTCTCCATCACGCCGAAACCGTAGCCACGACCGGCGGCGCGTCCGGTACGGCGACGGCGCGGCGCCTCGAGGAGTGGCACCACGTGCTGAAGAGTGGCCGTAAGATCCTCGAGCACCAGTACGAGACCGCCGAACCGCTCGCGCGCGTCATCGCCATCGACGCGGTACTAGACTGACGCATCCAGTTGATGACCTTGCTTGGCCGCGACGTGCCCGAGCTTCCCCGCACGGTGTTCTGCGACGAGTGGGAAGTGAAGGTGCTCGAATCGCTCGAGAAGGAGAAGGGCAAGCGCGGGCTCAAGCCTCATTCACGCTCGCGGTGGCGATCTTCCTGGTCGCGAAGCA
>JAKEFC010000220.1 GCA_022616235.1 Planctomycetota bacterium | reverse complement strand
GGCATCCCCCACCTCGAGCGCACCACGGTCTACAACGCCGAAGGATCGAGCGGCGATGCGCCCGCGTGCCTCGGCGACCGCGTGCTCGAGCTGCTCCCCGAAGTGAAGAAGGCGATCGACGGCTGCTGGAGCGTCCTCGGCCTTCCCGACGGAATGCGGCGCCTGCACATGGAGTTCGTGGTCTTCATGCCGCCCGGCGTCGGCGGCACGGGCGGCGGCGGGCGCATCACGATGGAGATGGGCGTCCTCTTCCCGTTCGCCGCGGGGACCGATGATTTTCCGGGGCCGTTCACGCACGAGCTTGGGCACAACCTCGGCTTCGGCCACGATCCGTACATGCTGCTCGCTCCCTCGGGCGTCGACGAGCCGCGCTTCGGCACGTTCGGCTATCGGATGCTGCACGCGGCGGACTTCCAGCGCACGCTGCGTTACCTCGAAGGGGACCGCGGCAGCGAGAAGGATCCCTGGGCACCGGGGATCGGCGTGTTCGATGGTCTGCGGCTCCTCTACGGTCCGGATGTGCATCACAAGATGCTGACTCTCCGGCGCGCGGAGGAGCAGACGCTCGTCCTGCACGGGCTCTCGAGCATCGAGCGCATCGCCACTCTCTATTCGCTGGTGCTCGACAAGAACGTCGCCTGGGTGTTTCGCGCGCATGGTTGGCCGGTCTTCGATGCGCGCGTCGATCTAGGCGCGCGCGCCTCGCTCTACGTGAAGCAGCATCCCTTGCAGTTGAACTACGCGCGCCTCACGGGCACTGCGGTCGGATCGTGGTGGGTCTTGGGTCCCGTAAAGACGCTCGCGCTCGCCGCGCCGCCGCCCGCGACGGATGGCGGCGAGAGTACGGGCGCGGGCGGGCGCGGAGGCAACGGCGGTAGTGCGGGCGAGGGCACGAACGGCGGCAGCAGCGGCGGCGGGAACAAGGACAAAGGGAGCGGTAGCGATACCACCGGCGTGGGTCCCGGCGCAGGCCCCGACGCCGGAGCCGGCCCGAGCGCCAATGGCGCGGAAGCGCAGGCGGCAACTTGGCGCCGCGTCGTCTGGCCGAGCGCATTCATTCGGCTCGACGAGGAGCGATCGCCGGAGAGCTTCGCGCAGAGCTATCTGCTCTTCCGCCGGATCAAGCTCCCGCAGGAGGTCGAAGCGCGCCTCGTGTGCGCCTCCGATGTGCAACTCGAGGTCCGCCTGAACGGAAACGCGGTCGGCTTCTTCGATGCATCGCCCCAATACACGCAACCCGTTCACGATGAGTTGATGCTGAATCAGAAGCGCGGCTTTCACGTGAAGCTATACGCCGGCGAGAACTTTCTCGAAGTCGCGGCGAACCAGCCGCCGGGGAGCCGCGGGTTCCTGCTGGAATTCCTGACCGTGGAGGGGAAGGCGCTCCCCCTCGCGTTCGTCGATGAAGGCCCGGAAGGGGAGGATCAGGAAAAGAAGGTGGCGCGCCTCAAGACTCGGAATCCAGTCCTCAATCATTCGTTCGAGCTTGGCGAGACGTTCGCCACCGCCTGGGTGCACGGCCCGGTCGAGCCATGGGGCGGGTTCGATGTCGCGTTCGACAAGGCCGAGAAGGTCGCGGGCGATCGTTCGCTCCGGATCCGCCTCAAGACCGCCGCGCGCGGCGGCGTGATACAGCGCATCGTCCTCGAGCCCGGCAAGCGCTACGAAATGAGCGCGCTAATGCGCACGGAGAACCTCGACGGCGAAGCGTTCGTCTCTTTCTTCACGGGGGACGTGCACGTGCAGTTCGGGAAGACGCCGCCCCTTCGCGAGCCGAATTCGCCGTGGGCCCGCTACGAGATGAGCTGGTTCCCAGGCGAATCGCGCGTCGCCTATATCGCCTGCTACGTGCACGGAAAGAGCGGCACCGTTTGGTTCGATCAGATCGAGATGAAAGAGATCCCGTAGGCGCGGGGAACGACGTCAGATGGCAAAGCGCGCGGGACTCGTGACTCTCTATGCCGATGCGCGCGTGCACGCGGTGGACAAGCCGGCGGGGATCTCCACGGTGAGCGAGCGCTGGCACCGCGAGCTGCCCACCGTCATGAACGAGTTGTGGAAGGAGTGGCGCCGAGCCGAGCCCGACGCGCCGCGACCCCACGTCGTCCACCGCCTCGACAAGGACACGACCGGCGTCTTGATCTTCGCGCGCGACCGCGATGCGCAGGCGGAGTTGCGGCGGCAATTCCGCGCGCGCGAAGTCCAAAAGAGCTACCTCGCGCTCGTCCGCGGCACGCCGCGGCCGGCGAGCGGCATCATCGAGATCCGCATCGACGCTTCGCCTTCGGACCCCGGCCGCATGTCCGTCGTGAGCCACGGCGGCAAGGAGTGCTCGACGCGCTACGAGTGCATCGAGGAGTTCGGAGACCTAGCCGTGGTTCGCTTGGAGCCGCTCACGGGGCGCACGCATCAGATCCGCGTCTCTCTCGCGCACATCGGTTGCCCCTGCGTGGTGGATCCCAAGTACGGCGGCAGCGAGGCGCTCTACCTCTCGAGCATCAAGCGCGGCCACAAGCTCGGGAAGGACGGCACTGAATCGCCGCTCATCCGCCGCCTCACGCTCCACGCGGAATCGCTGACCGTGCGCCATCCGGAATCCGGCGCGGAATTGCGCATCGAAGCGCCGCTCCCGAAGGACCTCGCCGCGGCACTCAAGCAGCTCCGCCGCTGGTCTTTGCGCTGACCGGAGAGCGCGTTGCCGGCAACAGCGCTCTGGACCTACTCCCCCACCGCGCGGAGCGCCAGTGCGCAGCGCGCTCTCCGACGTTCCCCCACCGAGCGAAGCGAGGTCTTGGAGTGCGGTGGCTCGACACCGCCTTTCCCCGAATTCATGCGCAGCGTCGCGCCATCTACCCTTCGTGCCGCAAGGCGTAAGGCTGCGTCGAGCCGCAGCATTCCAAGGCGGCGCTACTTTTCGTCGAGAAGGAGTTTGTCGCCGCCTGGGAGCTTGCGGATCTGGTCCTTGAGGGTCGCCGCTTGCTTCGGGTCGAGTTTCACCAAGCGGCGGTAGGTCGCAGCCGCGGCTTCCGCGCGTCCGAGCCCGACTTGTGAGATCCCCGCCGCGAATTGGAGCGCCGCATTGTCGGGTGCGATCACGAGCCCCTGCTCGAAGTAGCCGAGAGCGCGGTCGTATTTCTTCTCCCGCGAGTAATGCATGCCCAATTCGATGATCCCGTCGAGATTGCGCGGATGCGCGGCGAGTACTTTCTCGCAGAGCGCGATCCCTTCCGCGCCCCGTCCAGTCCGCATCAAAACGCGCGCGAAGCCGAGCTGCACATCCTGGTCGTTGGGAGCAAGTTCGAGCGCCTCGCGGAAGATCCGTTCCGATTCCGGGAAGTTCTGCTTGTGGAAGAAAAACTCCGCGAGGCGCTGCCGGGCGCGCACGTGCTTCGGATCGATCTCGAGCACCTTGCGGAAGCATTGCTCCACTTCGTCGATGCGCCGGAGCTGGATCAGATACGAGGCAAGATCCATGTGCAATGCAACGTCGCGCGGCTGAAACTCGATCGCCTTGCGGAGGTGTTCGATCGCTTCGTCGTTGCGCCCGAGCGCCCGCAGGCAACGAACCATGTTGATGTACACCGTCGCCGGCACGGCATGCCCCGGCAACGCGCGACGGTACAATGCGAGCGCCTCCTCGAGGCGCCCCAGTTTCGAGTGGAGAACCCCGAGGTTGTGCAGCGCTTCGCTGTTGTTGGGTTTGAGCGCCAACTCCCGCTCCAACGCTTTGATCGCCTCCGCGTAGAGCTTCGCGCCGCCCTGGGCGTCGCCGCGCCCCGCGACGAGGTCGCCGTTCAAGAGGAATATGTCTCCGCGGGTCTGGAAGTCGGCATCGACGATCTCCCCGTATTCGGGGAGCTGCGACGTCGCGCCGTTCGCGAGGAAGCTCATCGCAATCTCCGGATGTCCGAAGAACATGAAGTCCCGCGCGAGTCGGTCGACGGGCGCTGCATGGGGCGCGCTGTACCAAAGGCCCGGGAACGGCACGGCCGCGTCGCGAAGCGCCGCGCCCTCGAGCGGCAGGAGCGCCGCATCCGCGCGCAAGCGCTCGATGCCTGCGGCGCCTCGATAGATCGCCGCGAGGCGCCCCTTGGAGTCGATGAGAACGCTCGTCGGGAGCGCGAGCGGCCGCCGGAGCTCGATGAGCGCGCGCTGCATGATCTCTACGATCGACTTCGTCTCGTCCGTCGCGATGCCGGTCGCGATTTTCGGCGCGACCTTCGCGATCTGCTCGCGCGCCTTGGCGCGATCCTCCTCTTTGTCGACGGTGAGCGCGAGCAGCTCGACTCCGCGCGCCGCGAGGTCCTCTTGCGCCGCCGCGAATTCCGCAAGCTCCTTCGCGCACGGAATGCACCAACTCGCCCAGAGGTTCACGAGCACTGCCTTGCCGCCCTGCGGCGCGCACACCGCCTCCGCGCCGTCGAACGATCGATAGGGCAGCGCCGGCATCGGCGGGCGCACGGACAAGAGCACGCGCGCTTGCTCGCCCACCGGAGGAGCGACTGCCTTCGATGGAGTGAGCGCGACGCTTCGATCGGGCGGCAGCCACGGCCGTGCCGCGCCGCTCCCCTCTTCGATGACGTGGCGCCCGTTGGGCGTGAGCCCCGTGAAGGTCTCGGCCGCGCCGCCGGGCCAGCGCACCACCAACTTGTCGATCGCGCGCGCGCCGTTCAATCCGAAGTGCAGCCACTTGCTCGATTGCGCGATGAATCCTTCCCCCGCGCGCAGCGTCTGGATCCGCCGCCCGGCAGGCGAGTAAAGCTCGACGCGCGCTCCGATCGCATCGCGATTGCATTTCGTGCCGCGCAGCAGGAATTGCACGAATCCCTTGGATGCCCCCGCATTGTTGCGGAGGAAGCGCAAGCGCGGACCCGTGCGGTTCGCGATCCAGAGGTCCACGTCGCCGTCATGGTCCCAATCCACCATTCCCGCGGCGCGCGCGTCATCGTCGAAATCGAGGCCCGTGATCGCCGACACGTCCGCGAAGCGCGGGCCGCCGGTGTGCAGGAACGAGCAATTGCGCTCGCGGCCGCTCCAGCTCAGCCCCTCTTGGATCATGTTCTGGATCGAGGACCATGCGTTGCGATACTCCAGCGTATTCGCCGTTTCCGCTCTTTCGGGAGATTGCGACACGACCTGTCGCCAGAAGAAGCTTCACAAGTCCTTGGTCGACTCGCTCGTCACGAAGCCGTTCGGGACGAAGATGTCGGCGAGCGAATCGTTGTTGAAGTCGAGGAACACGGAGCCCCACGCCCAGCGCCCCATCGTCGTCCCGGACTCGAAGCTGACATCGGCGAAGGTTCCGTTTCCTTCGTTGTGAAAAAGCGAATTCCCCTTTGCGTGGCGCCGAAAGGCGGCGCGGGCTTCGGCGTGACTCGCGTCCTGGAAGCGCTTCTGGTACGCGATGCGGCCGCCGGCCGACGAGAACATGTTGCTCACGTAGAGATCCATGTAACCGTCGTTGTCGTAGTCGGCCCAAGTGACGCCCATGCCGGCGGAAATGTCCTCCACCGCCGCATCCGCGGCGACGTCGCGGAAGCGACCCCCATCGTTGCGATACAGATTGTTGCGGCCGAAGTCGTTCGCCACGTAGAGATCGAGGTCGCCGTCGTTGTCGTAGTCCTCCCACACGCCGGCGAAGCTGAAACGCGTGTTGTTCTGATCGAGCCCCACGTTCGCCGTCACATCCTCGAAGCGGAATCCGCCGAGGTTGCGCAGCATGAAATTCGGCGAGCCGTTGTTCGCATCGTGGTACGGGAGCGGCGGTTTGCGCTCGAAGGGCGACGAATAACAGCAAACGTACACGTCGAGGAGCATGTCGCCATCGATGTCCGCCGCGGAGACCGCGATCCCGCTCGGCGTCCGGAAGCTGCTCCGCCTCGCGAAGACGCCGCGGCCATCGTTCTCGAGGAAGAGCGCGTGAAACACTGTCTGCAAGACGAGGTCTTGGTCTCCATCGTTGTCGAGGTCCACGAGCAGCGCGCTCCGCGCCGGCTCGAGGTAATCGGTGCCGCTCCCGCGCGATGCATCCCGCAGCGAGCCGTCGCGCTCTTGCAGGAACAGTTTCTTGGGGAGGCCGCCGGGCTGGCAGGAGTAGAGGTCTTCGAGCCCATCGCCGTTCACGTCGCCGATCGCGATGCCCTTGTGACCCGATACGGTGACGCCGTTCACGACATCGAGATTCGCCATCCAGTGCATCACATGCTGCCGAATCTGCTGCTGATACGCATCGAGCTTGCCGAGCGCCGCCTCCGTGCAGTCGGAGAAAAGGGTCTCGCCGGCGAGCGCGCAGGATGCTTCCTCGAAGTTGGAGACCTGCACCGAAAGGAGCTTCGGCGGCGCGCCTTGCGCGTTCGTCCACTCGCTCTGCCACGTGGCATTCTGCTGCAAGCGGCGCTCGCCGACCTTGCCGAACGCGGAGATCAGGAGTCCGACCTTGGTGGCGGCGGCGCCGGGCTCGATCTGGAAGACCTTGAAGGTGAACTTGATGTCGCTCCCGCCCGCGAACGGCGCGCGCAGCGCGCGCGCAGCGCGAAGGAGCGCGGCTGGGCCGCGCTCCGCGCCGCCGGCGGCGGCCGCCTCGCCGCGCACGCAGGAGAGGACTCCGTCATCGAATACCGATGCGAGCTTCGACGGCCTGAGTTCACCACTCGCGAACTCCGGCGCCGCCAACTCCGCGGCGAGCGCTTCCGTGAAGCCGTCTTCCTTCACGAAGCCGCCCTCGAACAGCTTCACGCGCGTCTTCAGCAGGTTGTGGAACTCCTCGGTCTCCCAATCGTCCGCGCTCTCCTCGAGCTTCGCGTATTTGTCGGCCAGATCCGGAAAGGTCGGAACGTGCCCGCCCGGAATCCGCTCCGCGCTCTTGTCCACCGACTGCGCGGGAAGGGGCTTCTCATCGCCTCCCTGCAGCGCCTGCGAGCACGCGACCATCGCGAGGAATGCCGCGAGCGCGCACCGCAGGCACTGGACCCTCCGTCCTCGACGAAGAATCGAGGAAACGCCGAACATGCTGCCCCCTTCGTACCGTCTTGGCTGAGCCCAATCTGCCCGGGAAGCGGCGCTTTCCGCGCCGCCGCGGATTCTAGGACACGGGATTCTAGCTGGCTAGTGTCGCGCGCGCCGCATCCGGGAGTCGACGCCAGCGCGGACTACGTCGCGGCTTCCTGGTCGAGCTTCGGGAACAGGATTCCGGGGGAAGCGAGCGGCGCCCCTTCCGCGATGAGAGGCCGGCCGAGACCTTCGACGTCCGAGTTGCCCGCGGCCGCGGGCAGCGCGAGCGCGGCACGCAGGCGCGCCGCCGTGGCGGGAAGGTACGGCGCGAGCAGCACCGACAGAGCGGATGCCAATTCCAGGCTCGCGCCGATGTCGAGCGCGCAGCGCGCGGGATCGGACTTCCGCGTCTTCCACGGCTCCGCCGCGTCGAAGTAGCGGTTGCCCTCGCGGCCGAGGTCGACCGCTGCGGCGAGCGCTTCCTTGAAGCGCAGTCCCTCGAGCGCGTCTTGCCAGCGGTCGCGCGCCTCCGCGACCTTGGCGAGGAGTCCGCGCGCGCGCGCATCCCCCGCCACGCCCTTCGGCTGCCGCCCGCCGAGATGGCGCTCCGCAAAGGTGAACACGCGGTGGAAGAAGTTGCCGAGCACGTCGGACAGCACTTCGTTGTTGCGCGCGGTGAATTCCTCGAACGTGAAGTTGCTGTCGCGTCCCTCCGGCGCGATGGCCGTGAGATAGTAGCGCACGCGATCCGCTTCGTAGCGCGCGAGCATGTCGTCGAGCCAGACCGCGTTCCCCCTCGACTTCGAGAGCTTCTCCCCCTTGAAGTTCAAGTATTCGTTCGCGGGCACGTTTGCAGGCAAGACGAGGTCCCCGAACGCGAGCAACATCGCGGGCCAGATCACCGCGTGGAAGATGATGTTGTCCTTGCCGATGAAGTGCAGGAGCCGCGTCTCCGGGTCCTGCCAGTAGCGCCGCCACCCCTCCGCATCGCCCCGTTGCTCGAAGAGTTCCTTCGTGAAGGACCAATAGCCGATCGGCGCGTCGAACCACACGTAGAGCACCTTGCCGTCCGCGCCGGCGAGCGGAACGGGCACGCCCCAAGACAGATCGCGCGTGATCGAGCGGTCCGGCAGCTTGTCGCGGAGCGTGCCGAGAGCGTAGTTGCGGACGTTCTCGCGCCAGCCTTGCGCGTCCCCGAGCCACGCGCGGAGCGCTTCGCGGAAGGAATCGAGCTGGAAGAACCAATGCTTCGTGCGCCGGATCTCGGGGCGGCTCCGGCAGGTCGCGCAGTAGGGATCGATCAGCTCGGTCTGCTCGAACGCGCGCCCGCACGCATCGCACTGGTCGCCCCTGGCTTCCGGTTGCTTGCAGAAAGGGCACGTGCCTTCCACGTAGCGATCCGGCAGGAATCGGTCGCAGCGCGGGCAATAGAACTGCTCCGTTTCGCGCGGCACGATCTTCCCGGCGGCGTGGATCTTCGCGAAGAACTCCTGCGCGCTCGGCGCGTGGTGACGGCAGATGGAAGTGCCGCTGTAGATGTCGAATTCGATGCCAAGCGCTCGAAACGCTTCCTGTTGCAAGCGCCGGTAGCGATCCGCGACCTCCTGCGGCGAGCACGCTTCTTTCTGCGCGCTGATCGTGACGGGCACGCCGTAGTCGTCGGAGCCGCAGATGAAGATCACGTCGTCGCCGAGCATCCGCAGGTAGCGAACGTAGATGTCCGCCGGTAAGTAGGCACCCGCGACGTGGCCGAGGTGGAGACGATTGTTCGCGTAGGGCAGCGCCGCCGTGACGAGGAAGCGGCGCGTCACCGGGGCTCAGGCCCCGCGCCGGCTCCCGGCGGAGTGCGCGCGGCCGCTCCCGCCTGCTGCATGGCGCTCCGCCCGACCCGCGCGAAGAGGAGGCGCACGGACTGCAAGATCTCGTTCATGACGCGCGCCTCCTCCGGCGTCAGGTTGCCGCGCGTCTTGTCCTGGATGACTCCGAGCATGTCGATCGCATCGCGCGCCAGCTCGGGATCGTAGAAGCGTTGGCCCGTGTGCGGATCGGGGAGCTGGCCCAAGGCCGCCATCGCTTGCGCGGCGAGCTGCTCGACGAGCCCGAGGAGCGACACGCGATGCGAAACGGGCGCCGACTGCTGGG
>JAKEFC010000219.1 GCA_022616235.1 Planctomycetota bacterium | reverse complement strand
GTCCCGCGTACCCGCTCGTCGGTCCCGGCGCGCTCCTCATCTGCGATGAAGCGCGGCTCTTCGAGGTCGCCACCGCGGGAGAGCCGCGCCTCCTCCGCGCGCCGATCGAGAGCAGCGCCCGCCTCCCATCCCTTCGCTATCTTCCCGTCGAGCCGGCGGTGGCGAACGAGAGCCTGTTCGTGCGATGGCGAAGCTCCGAGCGCGAAATGACGCACACGTTCGAATACGACGCCGTCGGGCCGCGCAGCGAGCCGGTGCTCGTGTTTCACGAGCCGGGCCTTCTCCCGCTCCCCGGCGCCGCCGCCGCGCCGCGCGGTGCGGGCGCCGCCGCCCGCGTGCAGGCGCTGGCTGCGGGTTGGAACATCCCCGGAACCCCCGTGACGCGCGGCACGCGCACGTTCATTCCGCTCTGCCGCGGCTTTCGCGAGATCGAGCTTGCAGTGGCCGCCGCCGACCTCCTAACGGGAGAATGCCTCTGGCGGCGGCCGCTCGGCTCCGTTCGCATCGAATCTCAGAGCACATCCGACGTCGCCGCGCTGCTCCCCGAGATGCAACTGATCGCGGCCGGCGGCGACTTGATCGCCGTCCACGCGGGCGGCTGGCTCGCTCGCCTTTGCCAGCGTACGGGCGAATACCGGGGCGTGATCGCCTATCCGAGCTTTGGCGATGGATCCGAGGAAGCGCGCTCGCGGATCTCGATCCTGTCGCACGTTTTTCGGCGCGCACCGGCGGTGCGCCGGCGCCACGCAGGGCCGCCGGTCCTCGCGCCGCGCACGCACGCGCACGGACCCCTCTTGATCGTTGCCCCCCCGGATGCGCGCGCACTGCTCGCCGTGGATCTCGATCGCTGGGAGGTGGAGTGGCGCCACGAGATGGCGGCGGAATCGATGGCGCTCGGTTGTGTCGGCGAGCGCATCGCGCTCCTCGACGCAGGAATCGCGCGCGGCGGCCACGAGGCGGTGGTGCGCCTCTTGGATCTCGACTCGGGGCGCATCGAATGGGTTTCGAAACTTGCGCTCCGCGCGCGTGTACCCGAGGAATCGGCGGCGGCGGATCGCGACCTCCATCCGCTGCTCGTGGGGGTGCCGCGGCTCGCCGGCGAGGAGCTTTGGATCCCGACGCTCGCGGGGCTCGAAATCTGGTCGCTCGGAGGGGGGGTCATCCGCGAAGCGCTCGGCGGCGGCGCCGAGATCGGAAGGCCCGCGGATCGCGTCATCGCGTGGCCGGAAGGCTCGCCGGGGGGAACGCCGATTCCGTTGGGCGGCTGCCGTTTGGCCACCGTGTATCGCTCGGACCACGCGCTCCCCTACCCGAGCATGCTTGAGATCCTCGCCGGTCCGTAGCGACTGCGCACCGCGGTGGGGAATGTCGGAACGCGCTTGCGACGCCGCGGACGGAGTGCTGCTTCAGCGTGTCTCCCCGGATATCGGCGTTCGCGGCGTGAAGTGCAGCTCCGGCGCATCGCCCCACAGGTAGTCGAGGCCGTAGAACTCGCGCGCCTCCGGATCGAAGAGATGGACCACGACATCGCCGTGGTCGATGCAGACCCAACGCGCCTCGCGCGTGCCATCGACGGCTGCCCTGCCGCTCGCGCGCGCGCGCAGGAGCCGCACCGTCCCATCGGCGAGCGCCTGGACGTGACGCGCCGAGGTGCCGGTCGCGAGCACGAAGTAAGTGCAGATGGGAAGCGTCGCGCTGACGTCGAAGACGCGAATCTCGAGCGCACGCTTCGAGTCGAGGAAAGCGGCGACATCGAGAGCAAGCGTCCGCATCGGGTCCGCGGCGAGCGCTTTCGCGGCGACGCGGTCGGGCTCGCTCGCGGACCGTGCCCTGGGTTCCCTACGGGGCATGCACCCCCAGACGCCGGCGAGCGATTCTAGGCGCGAAACGCAGGAAATCTTGGTGGATCATCGACTCCGCGTATATCACAAGGATCGCGCCGGCGCAATCATCGAAAGGCCGGCACGCATCCGCCCGCGATCGGGCGCGCCGCTCCCTCCCGCCCGCACGAGGAGGTGTCGCCTGTTGCGGCGGCCGCAGCCTATCGGATGGGGGCGTAGTTGCCGCCATTCTGGGACGCGAGGCTCTTCATGAAGGTCTCCTTCGAGCCTTTGAACCCGAGGGTGTGGACCGTCACTTTGCGAAACCGATTCTCGGTGCGGATCTTCTCCAGGATGGGAGGGATCGCCGCAGGCTTCCCGATCTCATCCATGTCCTTCGCGACGGTGCGAGGGATCGTGGGGGAGCCGTCGGACAGGAGGATGATCGTGTCCACCCCTTCGATCGCGAGAGCGGCCAGCATCGCCTCCTCGGTGTTCGTCTCCCCTTCCGGTTTCCATGACTTGATGAACTCCAGCGCCCTGCGTTTGTTCGCCGGGTTCGCAGCCACGACCGTGTCCTTGTGCCACACTTCGACCGTCGTGTGATACTGGACGATGTTGAACTTCACGTCGTGGCGTAGCTCCTCCATCACCTTGATGAGTTCGTTCTTCGCCCGCGTCAGCCGCACCCGCTCCTTGCCGGCGCCGCTCTCCGGTGCATCCTCGAGCGGGTCTTCCCTCGACATGCTGGACGAAGTATCCACGACGAACACGATGTTCTTCGACGCGACCTCCTGGCCGAAGAGCTGGGGCAGGTCCAGTTTCCGCTTCGGCCTGTGCACGCCGGTCGCACCCTTGTGAATCGCCTTCGCGCCGGGGACGCTCTCGGGAGTCCAGCTATCCTTCGCGGTGAGCCACCAATTCTCCCAATCTTGCGAGAGCACGAAGGTTTCCCCGGTCAAATTGAGGAGCGTGATGCGAGTCTCGATCCAGAGTTTTTCCTTGGTGTCTTCGACTCTCTTGTAAAACGCGATCATCGCTTCGAGCGTGCGCTTGTCCGGCTTGTTGCGAAGCGCTTGCAGCGATGCGACCAGGAGCGGCACGTCCTTGCAGTTTTGGAGCAAGCCCAGGAGCGGCGGAATCGTGGCGCCGTCTTCGATCTCCGCGAGCGCTTCGATGATCAGAATCGACTGCTTGTGGTTCTTGGGCGAACTCAGCTCCTTGGCATAGAATTCGAGCACCTCCGGGCTCTTCGCGAGCGGAAGCCCTTCGATCACCGCCGTGCGGATCGGGTCGCCGGGATACAGCTCCCCCATCGCGAGCACGTACTTCACGGCTTGCGGCGTATTGAGCGTCGCCGTTTCCTTCACCCACTTCGCGGCCTCGAAGAGGTCCCCGCGCTTCAGCGCCGCTTCGATGGTGTTCGCGCAACGCCTGAAGGTGGGCGAGTCGTCGTCGCCGAGCGCCGCTCCGCCGAGCGCCATGCAACCCGCGGCAGCCAGCGCGAAGGACGCAAGCCTCGGCGACACGCCGCGCAAAGACCTGAAATCGCGGATGGGTTTCATCTCAACTCCACGTACTTGCCGGCCGTGTATCTCGCGACTTTCTGCAGGAATTCCTTCAGGTTGCCTCCTGCCTGCATGAAGCCGATCGTATTGATCCGAATCCGCCGGAACCGATTCTCGCGCAGGATGAAGTCGTAGATCGGCTTCGTATCGAGGAGCTTGTCGCCGCGCCGCGGCGCTCCATCCGACAGGAGATAGATCACCGTCACGGCGCTCAACTTGAATGCCGCATCGAGCGCCTCATCCGTGTGCGTCTCGCCTTCCGGGTTGAATCCCTTCACGAACTGTATCGCTTGCGCCTTGTTGGCATTGTTCGCGGGAATCAGGCCGCCTTCGCGAAAGCACCCGATCTTGTGATTGAAGGTGATGATGTTGAAGTCGATGTCGGCAGGCAGCTCTTCGAGCACGCGCACCAATTCCGCTTGAACGCGCCGCAGCCTCATGCGCGCCTCCGGAATGTCGTCTTGATTCGGCTCCGGCTGCTTCTTCTTCCCCTTCTTGCGGTCGACGACCCCCGTCGTCGGTCCATCGTCCTCGCCGGGGGTCCTGCCATCGCCACCCTCTTCCGGCAGCGGATCCTTGATCAACATGCTTCCGGAGATGTCGAGCAGGAATAGCACCTTCTTGGCGAGAATCTCTTCCGTGAACAGCTTCGGCGCCTTCTTGTCGACGGAAGTGATTTCCTTGCGCTCCTTGCCTCTCGCGGGCCGCTGAAACGTCGTCTTGCGCGGCCCCCAAAAAGTCTTCCATTCTTGCGCAAGCTCGAGGTCCTCCCCCGTGAGTTCCGTGAGCAGCTCGCGGATCGCGAGCACCATCATCGAGCCCTGCTTGCCGCGCGCTTCTTGCTGGGCGAGCGCCTCGATGAGGTGCTCCACGGCGTGGAGCGTGTCGCGGCGCCGCACGGCTTCGAGAGCAGCGCGGACGACCTCGTCCATGGGATCGAAGAGATTGACGACGATCGCGGTGAACGCTTCCTGCTCCGAGCGCATGGCGAGGGCGAGGGTAAGGAGGATCTGCGCCCGGTAGTCCTTGTGGTCGGAAGCAAGCTCGCAGGCGCGGCGGAAGGCCGGGCCATCCTGCAGTTTGCCGACTTTCGTCATGACCGCGGTCTCGAGGTCCGGCCAGTCCGCGCGCACGAAGAGATCGAGGACCGCGTTCATCGCTTCCGGGGAGTTCATGTCGACGAGCCGCTCCGCGATCTCGATCGCCGCGGTGACTTGCCCCGCCTTGATCTTCTTCGCAAGCTCGCCCTTCAGATCATCCGCCGAGTCGCCGGCGCGAAGCGCGACCGGCAGAAAGAGAAGCGCCGCCAGGACGAGTAACGACGGGCGAGGACCGCGCCATCTCGGAAGTCCCGTCGCTGCGCGACGATCGGAACTCAACAAGCGCATCATTGGTCATTGCCTTCCATGAAATCGTCTCCCATGGAACCGCTTCCTGAGGTTACGGGCAGCGGGCGAGCGAGTGCGGCAGTCAGCATGCCGAGATGGACGCGCCGGCGGTGCCGACAACGCGCGG
The DNA here is from genome assembly GCA_022616235.1 of Planctomycetota bacterium. Taxonomy (GTDB): domain Bacteria; phylum Planctomycetota; class UBA8108; order UBA1146; family JAKEFC01; genus JAKEFC01. The sequence goes on along the minus strand of JAKEFC010000219.1, from coordinate 6,520 downwards.
CGCCCGCGAGCGGACTCGCAGCGGCGGCCTGTCCCGCGCCATCATCGTCCGCGTTAGTCTAACGGCGGCCGCGGCTTCGGCAAGAATGCAACCGGGGCCGCGCGCCCCAGCCGGCACGAACTTCTGGTACGCCACGCCCCCGTCCCGGCACGCATTCGCCACGATTTGGAATCTGATGCAGGGACGGAGGCGGCGGATACCAGTTGCACGCAGGTTCCATTTCGGGACCGATCGCCGCGGAAACGCGAGCGATCGCAACTCCGGCAAGGATCGGGCCCGTCGATTTGACGGGAGCACATCGTGTTGTATTCTTCGATGAACGAGGAAATGGGACGCTCTTCCAGCCGCACCCAACGCCGGTGAAATCAAGCACGAACGCACGTCGCGGCAATCCGCGAGGTGCGGTTCTGCCGCCGGAAACGCACGAACGACTCCGTCCAGGGCAAACTGCTCGTAAGGGCAGGACGCAAAGCCACGGGCCCATGCCGGCATCGAGCCGGCGGGGCGGCCGGGTTGCCGGAGCTGGGCTACACGCCCAAGGTCCGCCCTGAGTACGGACTGATCGACTCAGGGGGAGCTTCTTGCCCGGGCCAAGGCGCCGCATTGCGTTCGTTTCGATTTCGCCGGCACTACGCGCGCTCATCGTGATTGCCGCCTGCGGCTGCAACGGCGGCGGGGACGGTGACGGATCCGCGATCCTCACGAATCAGTCGAGCGTATCCGCGATCGTCGTGATTCCCGCCTTGGATGGCACCTACATCGCCTTCACGCTCATTTCGCCGGACTCTCACCCGATGGACATCACGGTCGACTATAGCGAGGACCGCGGGCGAGGCTATCGCGGCGCGAAGCTGAAGGAAGGCAAAGTAGCCGGCCTCGTGACATCGCCTGCCGGCGTGCGGCATCAAGTGATCTGGGACCCGCTCGCCGATCTCGCGGTCACGAGCCAGTCGGATCTCATGGTTCGTATCACCACCCGCGACGTCACGAACGGCATCTCGGGAGCGCCCGCGGAGTCGGAAGTATTCGGGCTGGGAACCAATACCGCGCCGCAGATCGTCACCGTAACGACTCCGACGGGCACGCATGGCGGAATCATCCCGATCGAGTACACGATCAGAGATCAAGAATCCGACCACGTTGAATTGCTGCTCCAATACTCGCTGAATGGCGGCGCGACGTGGGCCGAAGGCACGCCGGCCGATGGCGGCGACACTTGGTGGTCGGTGCCCACGGCACCGGCGGCGGTGGCTCGCACAGTGAATTGGCACGCGCAGCTCGACGCGCCGAATGCCGTGTCCGCCACTGCGCGCCTCCGCATCACGCCGCGCGACATCGTGAACGGAATCCACGGCAGCACCGGCGATTTTTCGGTGGACCTAAGGGGTCCCACCCTCGCGAACTTCAGCATCGGCGACGTGCCAGGCACGATGAACGGAACCGCTCCCTATACCGATTCGCAAGGCAATCTCGTCTCTTTCCAGGTCGCGGTGCCGCGCTCCGGTTGGGAATTGCGCGCCACGTTCGCCGCGGGGAGCACCGCGCTCGATCCGAGTTCGCTCAGCGTCACGGCGGATCGCGAGCTGGGAGAAGGTTTCGCCGCGGGCACGGAGCTGGGCGGACAATTCGTCGCGACGGCCACCGGCGCCGCGTGGAAAATTCCCGCGGCGTATGCGCTGCCGGCGGGCGAGGTCACGTTTCTCGCGGTGGTGCAAGACGCGATCGGGAATTCCTCGAACCAGCTCGAATTGACGGTCGTCGCCATCGATGCCGGCATCGCGGAGCGACCCTTCGATTGGGTCGATACTTGGCACTTGAATTTCAATACGGATCAATTCGCCATCAGCTCGAGCTATTCGGACGGCAGCGTCGAAGTGACCGTCAACGCGGGAGGCAACGGCGTCGCGGACTACGTGGAGGACCTCCACATCATCGGCCTCCAGACGGACGACCCGACCGAAGAGTGCGCGGCGCTCGACACGAACGCGATCGTCCTCCAAATCCTGCTCGAAGAAACGCTCGGACGGATCCGCATTCTGTACGGCGGCGAGTTCGACTCGGAGGCGACGAGCTTCGCGCCGAGCCTGCACTTCACGACGACACAGGCAGGCGCCACGTCTGCACTGCGCATCGGAGGAGATGACGAGGCGCCGGGATACGCGATCGGCCGCGCGGGCTTCGACTACCGCAACGCGGTGGGGAACTCCAACGAAACGACGACCCTCGGGATCTTCACGACGAACTTGATCGAGTTCTACATCAACAGCTCGTACAGCTTTCGGACCCGTTTCGATCCGACGACCCCCGGCCGCGGCACGCCAGCCGGCGAGGATGACCTCGATCACATCATCCTCGATCCCGATTTCGATCGCTTGGATCCGACGAATGCATGGCAGGAAAACCTGCGCTACGACCGCGTCTGGACCGCGATCGATGGTTGGGCCCGCGCCGTCGCCGTGGTCGCCGCTCACGAGATCGGGCACTCCATCGGGATGTGCGCGAACGGGGATCCTCCTAGCGGACTGTTCGGCGGGGTCACCGGACCGGCGTTCGCCGGGCCGTATACGACGCCGTACCACTTCGATTCGCCTGGCAACAATGTCATGGCGGCTGCGCTCAGTTTTTCGGCGACGCTGATCACGGGACCGACGGGCTATCGATTCAACGAATTGGAGCAGGCGTACTTGCGAGAATGGATGGTTCTCGCGTTCTGATCGTGAATTTCTTATCGCAAGTGAAGAGGGTTTAAGGAGTTTGCCGTGCTATCGATGATCGCGCATTTCCGGTGCCGTTGCGCCACCGCGTGGCTCTGCCTCGCGGCGGCGGCCGCGGTTCTCACCACGGGCGCGCGAACGGCGGCAAGCGATCTCTGGCCCTTGGTGAAGACCGCGGATGGGGCCGTGTGGGGCACGCTGATCGACGCCGAAACAGGGGTTCAAGACCGCCTGCTCTCGGTACAGGTCGGCGTGCCGGCGGATGGACGGGATCCGAGGGGGCCCGTCCTCCTCCGCCTGGTTGAGCGCGGAGGCATGCTTCCCGACGGAAGCTGGCTCGCGCCAGGAGCCACCGGCCTTTTTCTATATCACGCGGGGACGTCGCCGCGCGGTGAGTTCTCGGCGGCGGACGGCACCTTCGTGAGCGGCGGTTTCTCGGCAATGGCGGCGCGCGCGGATGCGATCGCCGCCATTGCCGAAGTCTTTTGCGCCCGTGCCGCCGGCCGGGAGCCCGAGAGAGCGCCGTTCCTCGCGCTCCTCGACAGCCCGGATCCCGCGTGCCGGTCGTTCGCGCTCGGTCGTTTGCGCCACGAGAGCGTGACCGCGGAACTCGCCGCCGGCGAGGCGGCCGCCATTCGGCGCGCTTGCGAAGCGGAAACCGACGAATCGAATCGGCGCGAATTGCTCGAGCTTTGCCTCCTGCGGCGCCTGGGCGATGCCGGCGACATGGCGGCAGAGCTGCTCCTCGGGGCGCGCTCCGGCGATGCGATCGAGACGGCGCTGATCTACTTGGCCGAACATGCGAAGCCGCACACGAAAGCGGAGCTGCTCATCGCCTACCCCGCCGCGGACGCGTCGCAAAAGGTATTGCTCCTCGAGGCCTATGCCCGTCTCGAGTTGGCAGAAGCGCAGGCGTGGTGGGAAGATGCGCTCTTCTCCGAGAATCCAACCCTGCGCAGCGCCGCGTTGCTCGGCATCGGGAAGGCGCGCGTGCCGTGCGCGCGCGAGCTTTACGAAGAGATCCTGCGCAGCGACGACGACGAGGTTCGCTGCCTCGCCCTCCAGGGGATTGCAGCGCTGGACGGCGGCGCCGCACGGCAGCTCCTCGGGGACTACGTCGCGAGTGCACCTCGAGGCGACCGCGGCCGCGAATTGGCGCAGAAGATCCTGCGCCATCCCTACCGCTATGGGCGCTCCAACAGCGAGCGAGAGGCGAGACGCGCGGAGGAGCGCAAGTAGCGATGGCGATCGAGCTGGTACCGCTCCTCGAAAAGATCGTCGCCTCCGGCGACGTGGGCACGCTCGTACTCGGCAAGGGCAACCGCGCGCGCCGGCTGACCTTCACGGGCAAGGACGCGCACCTCATCGATGCGGGACGCGAGTGCCGCTTCGTTCCGGGCCAGGCGCTGTTCGAGAACGATCGGGTGTCGTCCGCCGTCTTCGACGAGATCGTACTCGCCCTGCGCGCCACCCCGCAGAGCCTCGCACGCCTCCTCCTCAAGCGCGGGCTCATCGCGGAAGAGGAAGCCGCGCCGCTCTTGCAACGGGAATTGATCGAAGAGTCCTTGCACGCGATCTTCTTCGGCGCCGCCGAGCACTTCACGTTCGAACGCGGCAACGTGCCCGAGGAATTGCTCCAGCGCGGCGCGGAGGGTTGGCAGCTTCCTGCGCAGAAGCTGATCGACGCGATTCGCGTGCGATTCCGCGAGCGCTTGGAGATCGCCGCGGTGTTTCCGTCGGCGGACGAAGTGCTCGCCATCTCCGAGGAAGGCAAGAGCCTGCTCGAGCGCGGCGACAACTGGCTCTTCAGTCAGCTCGCCGTGGCCCTGAACGGCACGCGTACGATCAAGGATGTCGTCGCGGAGACCTACTTCTATCCGCACCTCTCCTACCAGGTGCTGGCGGCGGCGGTGCGCCAAGGCTGGGTCAAGAAGACTCGCTTCCCGGAGTTCGCGGCGCTGCGTCCCTCGGAAGCGGCCTTGGAGAGCGTGCCCGCCATCATCGCGAAGATGGAGGAGGCGGTCGACATGGCGCAGGCGGACGAGCCGCTCCGGCGCCGCCTCGCCGCGTTCTACCTCCGCGCCGGAATGGTGGACCGCGCGATCGAGCAGTACTGCTTGCTCGGCGACAGGCACCGCGCGCGCGGCGAGACCGCCGCGGCACTGACCTGCTATCAAGAAGCGCTGCGGTGGGACCCCAACTCGCTCGTCCTCAAGAAGCAGCTCGTCGACGTCAACATGGAAGCTGCCGAGCGCGCCCGCGCGGCGCGCAACGACGCCGATGAGAGGCGCTGCATCGGCGAAGCGCTGCGCTACCGCAAGGACGATCTGGAGCTGTACCTGCGCGCGATCCGCACGTTCGAAGGAGATGAGGAGCGCATCCTGCAAGTGCTCCCGCGCATGATCGAGACGATGGAGGAAGACGATCGCCGCGATCTCGCGCTCCGCTTCCTCGCCCGGCTCCAGGAGTCGTTCCCGAACTCCACGGGAATCCGGCGCAAGCACGTAAACGTGCTCCTCGACTATGGCAACAAGGACGCGGCGATCCGCGAGATCGAATACCTGGCGGGGATCCATCTCGACCGCGGCGAGCGCGCGGAAGCGCAAGCGCTGTATCAGAAGATCGCGGTCCTCGACCCGAAACGGCGCGATGCGCGCGAGCAAGTGGAGCGGCTGGAGCCGAAGAAGAAGACCCCCGGCATCAAGGCGTGGCGGCCGTCCACGTTGTTCGCGGTGCTGCTCGTAATGATGCTGCCGGTCGTCGCCTACCAGTTCTACGCCTACGGCATCTACGTCGAGCTGGACCGCAAGGCATATGCGCTCGGCGATGCGCCGGTGCCGGAGATGGGCACCCGCGCCCATCAGATCTACCGGGCGCAAACGCGCGAGGTGCTCCGGGAGCTGCGCAGCTTCAGCCGGCTGCACGTGATCTCGATCTGGGGAGGCGTGTGCCGCGAAATCGCCGATGACTTGGATGCCCGGCTCGCCTTCATGGATCGACAGCTCGATGAGTCGCTCACGCGGCTCTGGGAGCGTGCGGAAGAAGCGAAGCTCCGCGGCCGGCCGCTCGAGGCGAGCAATTACCTGAAGCAGCTCATCGCCAAGGGGGGAAACACGCGCTGGGAGACCGAAGCGAGTGCGGCGATCGCGGAGATCGAGAACTACGAGACGCAAGCGACGGAACTGCTCCGGCGCGCGCGGGTCGCGATGGCGTCGAGAGGCCACGAGGAGTCGTTCCTCCTCGGGCGCCGCATCCTGACGGAATTCCCTCGCTCTTCGGCGGCGCGCGAAGTCTCGCTGCCGATCGTGGTCGAGAGCAAGCCATCGCAGGCGATCGTGCAATCGGGGCAGATGATCCTCGGCACAACGCCGTTGCTGCTCACGATGAATCCGGCGCGCCCGCTCTGTCTCGTGATCACCAGGCCGGGATTCGAGGATGCCGAGCTGCTCATCGAGGACCCGAATTCGCACGTGATCCAAGTCGTCATGGAGCAGTTCAAGCCGAGCGACTAGCCCTCCCCCACGCCGCACGTGGGGAGGCTGTGCGAGCGTCACGTCTGTCTGAGTAGAGGCGCCGGCTGTCGCTATTACCTCGAGCCGAGGCTCCGCGTCGACACGGGCGAAGCCGAGGCTGTGCGTCCGATGGCGTGACGATGCCGTGCGTGCCGGCCGGTGTCATGGAGATGCGGCAGAGCCGCAGGGGCTCGGTGTCGATGCAGAGCCTCGACACAAGGGGGGAAACGCCACCGCCGCAACGGATGCGGAGCACGGCGGAGGCTCGACGCGACGGGCTAACGGGTCCCGAGG
>JAKEFC010000218.1 GCA_022616235.1 Planctomycetota bacterium | reverse complement strand
CGCGTGCCCGAGCGCGAGGAGGAAGAGCCGCCGCATGCGCCGGTCGGGGCCGCCGCGGCTCGCGACCACGTACACGAGCGAGTGCTTGCGGTGGAGCGTCGTCGCTTGCTCGGCGTCGCGCGTGACGCGCCGCGGGAGGCCGAGCAGCTCGCCGGTCTCTTGGAACCACGTCTCCTCGAAGAGCACTTCCAGGTCGCCGGCGGCCGCGCCTTGGACGCGCGTGTGGCTGTCGCGCCAAGACGCGCCGCCGCGCTTGCGCCCGGCCCATTGGTCGCCGAAATTCACCCCGCCCGTGTAGCCGATGCGGCCATCCACGACGAGCGTCTTTCTGTGATTGCGCCGGAAGATCGCGTAACGCTGGCGCCAGGGGGCGACGAGGTGGAAGGGCACGACCTGCACCCCCGCGTCGGTCATCGTGCGCAGGAAGCTTCCCGAGATTCCGAGCGAGCCGACTGCATCGTAGATCAGGCGCACCGGCACCCCTTCCCGCGCCTTGTCGCAGAGGGCCCGCGCGATGCGCCGCCCCGTGCGGTCGTTGCGCAGCATGTAGATCTCGATGCTCACGCGCTCGCGCGCGCCGCGGATGTCTTCCACCATTTGCGCGAACAGCATGTCGCCGTCGTGAAAGACGCGCACGTCGTTGCCGGTGGTCGGTAGATTCGCGGCCAAGCGCCGGAGCGCGCGCAGCACGTTCGAGCGGCGGAGCCAGCCCGCGCGATGGAGCGCGCGGCGCACGCGGCTCTGCCTCCGGCGCAAGAGTCGCGACTCTTCGACGCCGGTCATTGACTCGTCTCGACCGCGTAGTGGCGCTCCGCCAGCTCGCAGGCTTCTTCGGCTCCCGCCTCCCGGCTGCCGTGCCGCGCCACGAGATCGCGCCTCATCCGCATCGCCTTCTTGAGGGCGAGCTGCCCGTTCGGATCGAGCGAGCGGAGCGTGGCAAGCCCCTTGTCGTCGAAGACGCGATGCATGTTTTCCTCCGCCGCCGCGATGCACTCGGCGAAGTGCGGCTCGCGGATCGTCCCGCGCGGCGCGCGCGTCCGCATCTTCTCCATGACTTCGCGCCACGACTTTCGCGAGCGCGCGAGTAGAATGTGGTTGAAGATCCACTTGTTGGAAGCGAGCGAGAGCGCCTTCCTGCGCACGGCGGCTTCGATCAACTGGTCGCTCTCGTGGAGCGCCTTGAGCGTTCGCAGTTCGTCGATCTTCTCCCACTGGTCTGCGGACGCGACGCCGTCGGCGCGCGCCTCCCAGTAGGTGTGGCCGAGGAGGCGCGGCGGCAAGGCATAGAGCAAGTGGTAGGGGACGAAGTGATTGTGGGCGACGACGTCGGCAGAGAGGTGGCAGAGATAGCCGTAGAGGAACGCGCGCTCGTGCTCGCGCGCGATCATCCCCTCGAAGCGCTCCTTGATGTTCCAGTTGTGGCAGTGGTTCTTCAATCCGCCGAAACGCTTGAAGTTGATGATATCCGCGGCAATGTTGCCGTAGAGGAAGTCATGGGTGTAGCGCGAGAGCAAGTCTTGGTACTCGGGGGGTAGCCGGTCCTTCATGCCGGCGAGCAGTCGCGTTGCCATGCGGATGTGAAGCCCCGGGCCCCACGCGGCTGTGGCGAGCGGCCAGAGGAGCGTCGCGGCGCAGCCGGCGAGGAAGAGCGCGCAGCCGCTCAGCTCTTCCGGGTGGGGCAGTGGCAAGGAACCGTTCTCCTCTCGCCGCGGCGTCGTACGGCGGAAGGTTACAGGAATACGTGATCGCCGACAAAGACGAACTCCATGCCGCGCCGATCCGCGTGCTGCGCAACGCGCGTCTCGTGCTTCCCGACCGCGCGGCGGTGGGCGATCTCGTCGTACGCGGCAAATCGATCGCCGCGCTTGCGCCCGCGGGGAGCGCGCGCGGCGATGAGATTTGGGATCTCGAAGGATTCGAGGTGGCGCCCGGAGCGATCGATGCGCACACCCACGGCGGGTGGGGGATCGACTTCGCGCGCGCGACCGCGGCCGAGATGGCGGCGGCCGCGCGCGAGTACGCTCGCGCGGGAACCACGCGCCTCCTGATCACGCTCTACGCGGCGGCGGAGAAAGAGATGCTCGCGTCGCTCGCGGAAGCGGCGCGCGCGTGCGAGATGTCGGATGCATTCCTCGGCATCCACCTCGAGGGGCCGTTTCTCGCGCGGGACTTGCGCGGCGCGCTCCCGGAGGCGGGCTTGCACCCCTTCGAGGCGCGCCTCTTCGAGCGCGTGTTCGGCGCCGCCGCGGGGAAGCTGCGCGTGATGACCTTTGCGCCGGAAGCGATCCCCGCCGGGAGTCTCCGCAAGATCCAGGCGCACGGGATCGCGCTCTCGATCGGGCACACCGGCGCGACCGCCGAGGAGACGGAGGGGGCGCTCAGGGAGGGCGTCGCGCGCGCGACGCACCTCTGCAACGCGATGGCGAAGCTGCATCATCGCCGGCCGGGGCCGATCGTCCCGCTCCTCCTCGACCGCCGCGCCCGCGTCGAAGCGATCGCCGACGGCGAGCACCTCGACGACCGGGTGCTCGAGATGATCCTGCGGTTGAAAGGGGATGCCGGCGTGATCGCGGTCTCCGATTCGATGCCGCT
>JAKEFC010000217.1 GCA_022616235.1 Planctomycetota bacterium | reverse complement strand
TTCAGAATGAAGCCGTTGCCCCGAGGTCGAACGAGGCGCCGGATGTCAAGGAGAGCCGCCGAGGCGTATTGATGGAGAAATACGTAGAGGCGGCTCGACGATGACAGGCGGCGCCGCAGTCGACCGAAGGCAGGCGGCATTTTGAAACGTGCTCTTGAAGCACGTTTCAAGATGAAGCCGTTGCCCGGCGGCATTCTGCAACGTGCTCATGATTTCGCGCGGAGAGGACTGCACATGCTGTCGCCGGAAATCGATGCCTATCGCAGGCGCGTGGAAGGCGCAGCCGAGGCCATCCGCTCGCACTTGCCGCCGCTCGCGCGCGGCGCCGGTCCTTGGACGGGAGCGATCCTCGGCACGGGCCTCGGCGCGCTCGCGAAGGAGATCACTGATGGCGGCCAGGTCCCCTACCTCGACATTCCGGGGTTCCCGATCTCCACCGCGCCGGGCCATACAGGAACGCTGCATTGGGGATACATCGGGGAGCGACCGGTGCTCGCGCTCGAGGGCCGCTTCCACTTGTACGAAGGCTACTCGGCTCGAGAGGTGACGCTGCCGGTTCGCTTCTTCGGCAGGCTCGGCGTACGCGATCTCATCATTTCGAACGCTTGCGGCGGGATCAATCTCGACTACGAGAAGGGAGACTTGGTCATCATCGATGACCACATCAACTTGATGGGGGTCAACCCGTTGATCGGCTCCAACATCGAGGAATGGGGACCTCGTTTCCCCGACATGGCCGCTCCCTACGATCGCGCCCGCATCGCGCGGCTCGAAGAGATCGCTCGCGAAGAGAAGATTCGCGCTCATCGCGGCGTGTACGCCGCCGTCGCGGGACCGAACCTCGAGACGCGCGCCGAATACCGCATGCTGGCCCGGCTCGGCGCGGACGTCGTGGGGATGTCGACCGTCCCCGAAGCGATCGTGGCCGCGCACGAAGGAATGCGCGTATCCGCGATCGGCATCGTGACGGATGTGTGCAACCCGGACCACTTGCAGCCCGTGTCCGTCGAGGAGATCCTTCAAGTCGCGGCCCACGCCGAGCCGAAACTGACGAAGCTGGTGCGCCGGCTGCTCGCGAGCTAGCCACGCGTGCCCCATCTACCACCTGGAGAGGCAGCTACCGCTCATGGCGATCCACGAAGAATTCACGCTGCGTTCGAGCGACGACGATAATTCCGGCGACAAGGGCGGCAAAGGGAGCCTGCCGGAGCGCGAACTCCTCGAAAAACATCGCACGATCTTGATCTCCGAGGAAGTCTCACCGAAGCTCACGCGGCGCGTGATCCCGCAACTGCTCTGGCTCGATGCGCGTGGCGATGCTCCGATTCGGATCTTCATCAACACGCCGGGCGGATCGGCGGATGACGGCTTCGCGATCTTCGACACGATCCGTTTCATCCGCAGCCCCGTGATCTGTCTCTGTACCGGGCTCACCGCGAGCGCCGGCACCGTGATCCTCCTCGCCTCGCCGAAAGATCGTCGTTTCGCGCTGCCGAATTCGCGGATCATGATCCACCAACCGGCGGGCGGTGCGCGCGGCAAAGCATCCGAGATCGAGATCACGGCGGAGGAAATCCTGAAGCTGCGCGAGCGCTGCAATCGGCTGATCGCAGCGGAGACGGGGCGCAAGTTCGAGCAGGTGCAAGAGGACACGAGCCGCGACTTCTGGCTGTCCCCTACGGAGGCGGTCAAGTACGGATTGGTGTCGAAGATCCTGACGAGCTTGCGCGACTTGTAGCTCCTGCGGCAGTCGGCGCGCGGACGCGATCGAGGGAGAGGGAGCGGCACGTGACCGCGCAACGAAGGCAAGTAGGCCGCGAGCAAGGGGCAGCGGGTGGGCCGCCGCGCAGCATGCGCGTGGGCTTCCTCCTCTCCGGAGCCGGGCGCACCCTCGAGAACCTCCACGCGTACCTTGCGGCGAACCCGGCGGTCGCGGAGATCGTTGCGGTGATTGCGGACCGCGCGGACGCATTCGGCCTGACCCGCGCGAGGCAGCTCGGCATCCCCGCCTACTGCCACCCGTGCCGCACGCCCGGGGACTCGCGCGCGATCTTCGACCGGCTCGATGGCGCCGGCGCCGATGTCGCGCTCCTCGGAGGGTTCCTCCGCCTCCTCGAGATCCCGGCCGGATGGGAGCGGCGCGTGCTCAACATTCACCCTGCCTTGATCCCCAAGTACTGCGGTCGCGGATTCCACGGCGAGCGCGTGCATCGCGCGGTGCTGGAAGCCGGCGAGAGCGAGAGCGGGTGCACGGTGCATTTCGTGGACAACGAATACGATCACGGCCCGATCCTGCTTCAGGAGCGGGTCCCCGTCGTCGCGGGCGACACCGTCGAAACCCTCGCCGCGCGCGTGTTCGAGGCGGAATGCCGCACCTACCCATTGGCGCTCCGCCTCCTCGCGGAGCGGCGCGTCCGATGGGAAGATGGCAATCCCGTGATCGACGGGGGCACCCCCGCGGGCGGCGGCATGGTGCGCCATCGAGGGCGTGCTGCCGGCGGGAGCGCGGCGAAACCAGAATCGAGAGGATAAGAGTCGCGTGCGGAGAAGCTCGCTAGCATCCCGTTCTGAAAGAGGCGTTTCCCGGCGGGCGGCGGTCGCGCTTGCAATAGGGCTCGCGGCGCTGCCGCTCGTCGCGGGGTGCAGCGATCTGCCCTTTCGCGTCGAATTCGGCCGCCAGCGCACCGCGACCGCTGCGGTCGCCGACGCCCCCGCCGACACCCACGTCCAGGCGAACGCCGACACCGCGTGGATCGCTTGGGATTGTCTGCACCGCGACCTGGAGCGCATCATCGCCGGCGGGCGCGAGGGTTGGGTCCCGGCGGAGACCTTCTCCGATTGCCGCACCGCGCTCGCGCGCGTCGAGAAATACTATCCGGATCGGGCCGCGCCGCTGCGCGCCGGAGGCGTCGAGTACTCCGCGATCGAAAAACGCGCCGCGAATTCCCCTCCGAGCAGCACGCTCTCTCGCCTCCGCGAGGTCGCGAAGTCGCTGCGTAAGTTTCGCGAGGAAGCGCCGCGCATCGCCGTGCCGCCGGCCGGCGAATAGCCACTGCTCGAAAAAGGCACACGGCGCGGCGATCAGGGCGCCGGGCCGAACACCTTTTTCGCCGCGTCGAAGATGCTCGCTCGAAAGGGCGGGACGTTCTCGGTCTGGACCGCTGCCGCGAGCGCGGCGCGGAAGGTCGCCGCCGCATCCGCCTTCAACCCGACTTCATGCTGTGCGATCGCCTCGAGGACGAGGCAGGTGCCCTCATCCGCTCCCAGCTTGCGCGCCGCCTCGACCTTCTCGAGTGCGCTCGCCGCCTGGCGATTCGCGATCAACGCGAGCGCCACCATCGCCGCCGCGACCGCATCGTGCGGCGCAAGCTCTTCCGCGCGCCGGGCGTAGCGAAGCCCTTCGGAGGTATCGCGCACCGCGGGATCGGGCGCGAGCAGGCAGGCGTTGGCGAGCTGTTTCATCACCTCTACGTGGCGCGGATCCGAGAGGAGCGCGCGGCGCCAGGTCTTGACCGCCTCCCCCCACTTCCGCTGTGCTTGGTAGATGGCGCCCAAGTTCGCGTACGCGCCGATCATTCCGGGGTCGATGCCGAGAGCCTTCTGGAAGTGCGTGATCGCGCGCGCCAGTTCGTTCTGCGTCGTGAGCAATAGGGCGAGATTGAAGTGCGCTTGCGCGTAGTTTGGGCGCAGCTCGACCGCTTTCGCGAAGTGCGCCACGGCTTCCTGGACCGGGCCGATCCCTTTGTAGATCAAACCGAGCCAGTAATGATTGTCGGCATCGAGTGGGTTCATCTCGGCGGCGCGCTTCAAGGCTGCGACGCCTTCCTCGATCCGGCCGGACGCGGCGAGCGCGTTCCCTAGCTCTTGCTGCACGCTGCCAGCCTGTGGCCACCGTTCCGCCATCTGCCGATACACCTGCGTCGCTTCTCCGAACCTTTTCGCTCGCAACAATGCCACCCCGAGATTGCTGTACGGCTCGTACTCCGCGGGTTTCACGGCGGCGATCGACTGCGCGTAGCCATCGAGCCAGGAGATGTCGCGCCCCTTGAGCGCGGAGGCCACCTTGTACATCGACCCGAAGGGTTCCGCGGGCGCGCGCTCCGGAAAATACGGAAACACGTCCAGCACCCGCAGCTCCTGTCGAGCGCGTTCCTTTGCCATCCATTCGGCGGGAGCGGGCTGCCTCCGGATCAAGTGATCCGTCATCGTGATCTCCAATGCATCTTCGGGCCGCCGTGCCGGCATGTGGCATGACACGCAGTCATCAGGGTCGGCGCCCGCGGCGCGCGCGCCCATGGCGTCGACATCGCAGTCCTCGAGCTTGTGACAGGTGAGACAGCGGGATTTGTAATGCGCGGCGCGCGCCGCCGCCGCTACCTTCACGTGCGGATCGTGGCAGGTGAGGCAATTGAGGGCGCCTTCGCTCGCTTCGTAGCAGCGGCTCTGGCGCAGGCGGTACGGGTGATGGTTCAGCTCGAAGCGCCCCGCGCGATCGCGCCCTTCGTCGAAGTCCATGTGGACGAGATAGTCCTCGATCGCTTGCCCCGGCAAGTATTGATAGTCGGCGACTCCGTAGCGGCGGATCAGGCTCGCTTGGGCGCTCGTGGGCTGCAAGTGACACTGGAAGCAGACATCGTCGCGCAGCCGCGGCGGCAGCTTGGAAGGATCGAGGATTGATTCGCGCACCTCCCGCATGGTCGCGTCGGGGTTGGCGAGGGTGCGGAGATGCGCGGCGCCTGGACCATGGCAGCGCTGGCAGCCGATGCCGTGCGGAAGCTCCTTGGGAAAGAGCTGCGGCGCCCAGAATGCATCGCTCCCCTTCGGCGTTTCGGGGTAGGCGTTGTGGCAGAACATGCACTCTCGGGTGATCTTGCGCGAGAAGCCCTCGTGATCGGCGCGATCGTAGCCGGGAGCCATTCCCCATTTCTTGTCCTTCGTGTACCAGACGAGCGGAAACTGAAACAGCTCGCCGGCCTCGCTCTGGTAGAAATAGCCGCGGGAATGGAGCCCGGAGCCGATGATCCAGTCGACCTGCTCCTCGAATTCCGCGTAGCGCTCCCCCGCCTCGTCGATTCGATAGCGGCTCTGGTAGACGTTCCCCTCCCGCAATGTCATCTCGAAATGATCCCCCGAGGCTTCGTGATGGAAACGATTCTCGGTGAAGTTCTCGACGATGTTGGACGGATTCGGCGGATAGAAGGACTTCGCCATTCCGACGCTCTGGTAGGTTTCGAAAATCTGACCGTGGCAGAGGGCGCACGCCTTGTCATCCACGTAACCGGGCGCGGCGCCCGCGCTAACCTTCCACGCCTTGCCTCCTGCCGTCACCGGACTCGTGTCGGTGGCAGGGAGCGAGGGAGATTCCGCCGCCGGCGCCGGCCCCGACGCCGCGGAGGTCGCCGTCGCGGCGCTCGGTGCGAGGGCGCGGCTCTGCCCAGCGGTGGCGGCAGGCTGCTGCGGATTCCGTCGCTCGCTGCAAGAACACACGGCAAGCGCCAAGAGACACGCGAGACCGATGAGGAGCGGAGCTACGGCGCCCGACGCTCGTGCTCGAGTCGATCCACTTCGCCGTGCATGGTCGCATTCGGATCGCGCACGGGCCGCGTTGCGGTTCGAGCTACGTGGCATGCGCAGAACTCCCCACGGTGCGATCCTAGTTGAAAAACGGGCGACGCGCCAATCGCAAGGCGAAGCTCCGCATTGTAGGGGCAGGGTCTCATCGCGCAAGAACGCGCCGAGTGCGGCTCGCGCTAATACGCGATCTGCTTCTCGAAAAGCCTGGGCGACAACTCGACGGTGGCGAGAGCGGCGGCGATGCGCACGCCGGCGCGGCCGTCGCCGTAGGGGCTCGCGATGCCCGCGAGGCGCGCGCGGTATTCGGCGGTGATCGAGCGCGCGACGGCGGCGCGGATTACCCCCTCTTCGTGCGGCACGGAGATGACGTTCGTCGCGCGCTCGCGCCCGCGCTGGCGGTCTCCGATGTCGACCGCGGGCAGCCCGAGTGCGGGAGCTTCGATGATTGCGCTCGATGAGTTCCCGACCAGCGCGGAGACGGCGCGCAAGAGCCCGAGGTATTGCGGGTGGGCAATGCTGCGGTGGAGCTTCAACCACGGCTCTCGTGCCGCGTATTCTTCGAGGACCTTGGCGATCTCGCGGCCGCCGCTGTCGGAATTCGGATACACGGCGATCGTGCGTACCGCGAGAGGGCGCAGCGCCTCGAGGGTCGTCGTGATTTGCGCCCGCGCTGCCGTCACTTGCGTCGTCACGGAGTGCTGCACGAGCAGGACGACGGGGGGCGCCAGCGAGTCGCCGAGAGCGCGTTCGAGCGTGGCCCGGTCGGGGAGCTGTTGCTCGAGAATGGCGTCCAGCCCCGGCGCCCCGGCGACGTGGATGCGCCAATCGTCCTCGCCGAGCGCTTTGATTCGCGCCGCGCTGGCCGCCGTCGCGGGAAAGTGCAAGTGCGCGAATTTCGTAATCGCGTGGCGTGCCGACTCATCGAGCCCCCCCCGCGTCCGGTCGCCGCCGTGGATGTGCGCGACGGCGATGCCGCCGTATGCCGCTGCGATGGCGGCCGCGAGCGCTTCGATGCGGTCGCCGAGGATCACGACGATCTGCGGCTGGAGGCTTGCAAAGGCATCGGCGAAGCCGCGGATCCCCGCTCCGACCGCCGCGGCCATCGCGCGCTGCGAGTCGTTCTCCGGAAGCATCGCGACGCGCGCGTCGATCGGGAATCCATCCGCCGCGATCTCGCGCTCGGTGGCGCCGAATTCCTCCGCGAGGTGCATGCCGGCGGCGACGACCTGGAGTGCGAGCCGTGCTTCCTTGCGCACGGCGCGCAACACGGTTTTCAATATCCCGTATTCGGCGCGGCTGCCCGTGACCACGCAGATCTTGCGCGCGGCGCTCATTCGAGGAGCAGCTCCCAAGCGAGCTGCGTCCCGGGCTCGATGTCAACCTTCGCCTTTTTTCCGAGCACGTCGCCCAAGCGGTCGGCGCCGATCCCCTTGGCGGGTCGTTTCGCGGTGAGATGCTCGCGCTTCAGGGTCGTGCCCGCCGGGATTGCCGCGCGCGCGTAAAGGCTCTTCCGCACGAGCGCGATCATCGGCAGCTCGCAAGCCGCCGGATGCTTCCGCGCATCGCCGTGCACTCGCGGCACGAGGCGTATCGCTTCGACGAGGCGAGCCAGCTCGCTCGGCGCGAGCGAGGCCGCGTGGTCCGGGCCAGCCTGCCCGCGATCGAGGGTGAAGTGCTTCTCGATGATTGCGGCGCCCAGGGTGGCGGCCATGAGCGCCACATCCGTCCCGAGCGTGTGGTCGGAATAGCCGACCACGCAGCCAAGTTCTTTCTTCATCGCCAACATCGCGTCGAGGTTCGCATCTTCCGGCGCGCAGGGGTAGCTCGTCGTGCAGTGGAGAGCCGCGATCTCCCGCGTCCCCCACGCGTGCAGCCAACCGAGCGCACGCTTCACTTCGTCCAAGGTCGCCATTCCGGTGCTGAGGATCACCGGTTTCCGGTGCGCGCCGACCTGCTCGATCAGCAGGCGATTCGTGAGATCGCCGGAGCCGAGCTTGAACGCGGGAACGAGCGGCGCGAGAAAGGTCGCGGCATCTTCCGTGTGCGGCGTCGAGAGGAAGATCACGTTGCGGCGCTCGCAGTGCTCCTTCAGGCGGAGGAACGCGCTATCGGGAAGCTCCAACTCTTCGAGCAACGCGCGCATCGACGGGGCGGAAGCGGCTCCGCGGCGCTGGTAGTCGGCGAGCGGGGTCTCCTCGGCGACGAGGTCTCGGGCACGGTAGGTCTGGAACTTCACCGCATCGGCTCCCGCTTCCGCGGCGACGTCGATCAGGCGAAGCGCCGTCGCCACGTCGCCGTTGTGGTTGACCCCGGCCTCCGCGATGACGAACACCGGGTGGCCGGCGCCGGCGGTCTTGGAACCGATGTGGATCTGAGCCTGCATGGACACCGCGCTTCGTGGCGACCCTCGGGCCGAGTGATCGCGTCGCTTCGAGGAGCGCCGCTTGCCGGCGCGGCATCGCCTGGGAAATCCGCGACGCAGGGGGCGTTTCCGGGCAAGCTAGACGTGATGCAATGATGTGTCCACTGCAAATTCCCGCTACAGCTTCACCCCCGCCGCGGCCGACAAAGATCACGGGATGGAGGAGCGCCCCCGCCCTTCTCCGAGCGCCGTTCGCAGCGCTCGCACCCCATACGCCGAAAGGGTTGTCGTGCCGACGCACACCGCGAGCAAGGCGCACGGGGTTACGCTTCCGAAGACGCGCAACCCGATCACTCTCGGCACGTTTCGCTGCACGGCGAGCGCGCGCGAATACGTGAACGATGTGCTCACGAGCGGGCGCCTGACGTACGGCCCCTATTCGCAGCGCTTCGAACGCGACTTCGCGCGCCTGCACGACTCCCGTTTCGGAATCTTGTCGAACAGCGGCACGAGCGCGCTCCAAATCGCGCTCGCCGCGCTCAAGGAACGGTGTGGATGGGCGGACGGCGACGAAGTGATCGTGCCCGCGGTAACTTTCGTCGCCACGGTGAACATCGTCCTCCATTGCCGCATGCAACCCGTGCTCGTCGACGTCGACCCACGCTATTACGAGCTCGACCCGGACGAGCTTGCGCGCGCGATCACTCCGCGGACGCGCGCGGTGATTCCGGTGCACCTCTTCGGACAGCCGGCGGACATGCAACCCATCGTGGAGGTGGCTCGGCGCCACGGCCTGCAAGTCATCGAGGACTCCTGTGAGACGATGTTTGCCGCCTATCGCGGGCGCATGTGCGGCTCGATCGGCGACATCGGCTGCTTCTCCACCTATGCCGCGCACTTGCTCGTCACGGGAGTGGGAGGTATCTGCACCACTTCCGACGCCGAGCTTGCGACGACGCTGCGCTCCCTCGCGAATCACGGGCGCGATGGGATCTACTTCTCGGTGGACGATGACGACAATCTCGGAGCGAACGAGATGCGAGAGGTCATTGCCAGGCGCTTTCACTTCACGAGCATCGGTTTCTCCTATCGAGTCACCGAGCTCGAGGCTGCGTTGGGAGTCGCGGGGCTCGAGACGTGGGAGTCGATGATCTCGCGCAGGCGGGAGAACGGGGCGCGCCTGACCGCCCGCTTGGCTCCGCTCGCCGACCGCATCCAGCTCCCCGCGATCCGCGAGCACACCCAGCATTCGTTCATGATGTACCCGATCGTGCTCCGGGAAGAGCCGAAGAAGCGGCTCGTGGAAGCGCTCGAGTTCGCGGGGGCGGAGACGCGCGACATGCTCCCGCTCACGAATCAACCGGCGCTACGCCGCGTGCTCGATATCCGCAACGAGAGCTTCCCGGTCGCGAATTGGATCAACGAGTGCGGGTTCTACGTCGGTTGCCATCAAGACCTCGCGCCGGAGGACATCGACGACCTCGCCAGCGCGATCCTCGCGTACTTCGAATAGCGGACCCTGCCCCTCCGGTCCGACTTGCTTCCCGCCGTCACGAGATGGATCCCAGCGGCGGCGCGGGCGCGCGGAGCTGGCGCACCGCGGCATCGAAGCCCTCGTAGGCCGCTTGCGGCGAGAAGCGCTCGCGCGCGAAGCGCGCCGCGGCGCTCCCGATGCGAGCGCGAAGCGCCGCGTCTTCGAGCAGTTTGGTCACGGCGGCGGCGAACTCAGCGCTCGACTCCGCGATCACCGCCTGCTCCCAGCTCAAGATCCGATAGCAGCCGCTGAACGCGAGCGGGTGCCCGACGGTGGCCATGCCGAGCGCGAGCGCTTCCACCCCCTTCGTCGTGAGACCGTCCAGCATGCGCGGGATCACGACGACGTCGGTCGCCGCGTAGCGAGCGAGGACGTCTCTGCGCGCGGGGAGCTTGCCGTGCGCGACGATGCCGGCGCGGCCGTCCCCTTCCGGCAGTTCCTCGGCCCGCCAGCCGATCACGTGCAGCTCCGCGCCAGGCACACGCGCGCGGATCGCGGGCCAGATCTCGCGCAGGAACAGGAAAAGTCCCGGGCGGTTCTCGAGTGCCGTGCTGCCGACGAAGAGCAGCCGCGGGCGCGTCCGCGGCCGCGCGCATTCTTCTCGGAAGCTCGCTTCGGCGGCGCCGGCCTCCGGCAAGAGCGAGGCGATGGAGAGGTGGCGGTCGATGAAGCGCTGCGCGGGCAGCTCCGCGGCGAGCAGCGTCCGATAATTGTGGCTCGGGCACCAGATCGCGTCGAAAGGCCGCATCGTCGCGATCTCCTCGGCGCGGGAGACGAAAGGCACCTGCAAGCGATGCCCAAAGCCTCGGAGCAGCTCCGCCTTGTAGGTGAAGTAGTCGTGGATGTCGGCGATCACCGGGCAGCGCACGAGGTCGCGAACTCGGCAAAAGCGGCTGCCGACGGTCACCGCGACGTCGTAATCCGCGAGCGGCAGCTCGGTACGCAGCCAGCGCAGGTAGCCTGGCGGCACGAAGTGGCGGCCTCCGGGCGTGCGCGCGCGCAGCCGATTGCCGACCCGATAAGAGAAGCGCGGCAAGGCCCCGCCCACGAGCGGGTGCTGGAACTTCCGCAGCCGACGAAAGAGTGGCTGCAGCACGGGCTCGACGATCGAATCGCCGCGCCCCTCGATCAATGCCGCCCCATCCACGGCGTCGCCGCGCGCCCGCAGGAACTGCAAGAAGTCGAGGATGAGCGCGCTCGTGCCGTCGAAGAATTCGGGAAGCGGAAAGCACAGTAGGATCTTCATGGCGCCGTTCCGGGGATCGCGGAGAAGTGCTCGTCCCGCCGCGGGCGCGGAGAATAATATGCGAGCGTGGCGGCGGCAGCATCATTTTCCGCGGCGGCGGCGCTTGCGCTTCGTGCTACCGGCAGAAACTCGCTAATCGCAACTGGTGACGCCGGCGCAGCCGAGGTCGCCGCCGCCCGCATCCGCCGTCGCATCGATGCCGCAATCGGGGAACGGCGCCGGCGGCGGATCTCCCAATAGGAAAAGATAGGAGAGCATGCCGAAGACATCGACGAGGGCCACCGCGCCATCGTCGTCGAAGTCATGCGCGTCGATGCAGCTCGCGTCGAGCATCAGGAACATGTAGCCAAGCGTGCTCAACACGTCGGCGAGGCTCGCGATGCCGTCGCCGTTCGTGTCCGCGCGGATGAGCTGGCCCGCTTCGCAGACATCGGGCACGCCGTTCGCGTTTTCATCAGCTCTCGCGCCGGATGCGATGTCGCAGGAATCCGGGATGCCGTTCCCGTCGCAGTCGCCGCTCGCGCCGCCGGCGAGATCGCAACCATCGGGAACGCCGTTCAGGTCGCAGTCCGGCACCATCCCCTGCGCGATGTCGCACTCGTCGGGGAGCCCGTTGCCGTCGCAATCCGCGCTGGTTTGCGAATCGAGATCGCAGCCGTCCGGGTGACCGTTCGCGTTGCAGTCGGGGATCCCGGCCGCAAGGTCGCACTCGTCGGGGACCGCGTTCCCATCGCAATCGAAACTCGCTCCGAGCGCGAGGTCGCACGAGTCCGGGAGCGCGTTGGCATTGCAATCCTCCTCGAAGCCCCCCGCGATGTCGCACTCATCGGGCACGAGATTGAAATTGCAGTCCGAACTCGCACCCGCGACGAGATCGCACTCGTCCAGGATCTGATTCTCGTTGCAGTCGGCGCCGAAACCTTGCGCGAGCTCGCACTGGTCCGGGAGGAGATTCCCGTTGCAGTCGGCGGCCCCGTTCGCGATGTCGCATTCGTCCGGGATGAGATTCGAGTCGCAGTCCTCCGCCGTGCCTGCCGCGACATCGCACTCATCCGGCACTAGATTCCCGTTGCAATCGGCGCTCGTTCCCGCCGCGAAGTCGCAGGAATCCGGCACTTGATTGAAGTTGCAATCCGGAACCCCCGCGGCGAGGTCGCACTCGTCGGGGACGCCGTTGCCATCGCAGTCCTGGCTCGAGCCCAAGGCGAGGTCGCACTCGTCGGGCAACGCATTTCCGTTGCAGTCCGGCGAATCTCCAGCCGCGAGGTCGCACTCATCGAGGATCGCGTTGCCGTTGCAGTCGGTCGCGCTCCCCGCCGCCAGCTCGCAGCCGTCCGGAGTGCCGTTCATGTTGCAGTCGAGGGCGCGGCCAGAAGCGATGTCGCAGGAGTCGGGGACGTCGTTCCCGTTGCAGTCGGCGGCGGCGCCGCTCGCGATGTCGCACGGATCCGGCACGCCGTTCGAGTCGCAGTCCTGGACCGCGCCGCCCGCGATGTCGCAGGAGTCGGGGATGTCGTTCCCATCGCAATCCTGACTCGAGCCCGACGCGAGGTCGCAGGAATCCGGCACGCCGTTCGCATTGCAATCGGGCACGGTGCCCGCCGCAATCTCGCAGGCGTCGATCGCGCCGTTCGTGTTGCAATCGGGGGCTCCGGACGCGATATCGCACGAATCCGGTACTTCGTTGCCGTTGCAGTCTCCGTCGACGCCTCCGGAGATATCGCAGGAATCCGGAATCGCGTTCCCGTTGCAGTCCGGCGCTCCCGCGGCGAGGTCGCAGTCGTCGGGGATCGAATTGCCATCGCAATCCGCGTCGCACTCGTCCGGAACCGCGTTCCGGTTGCAGTCGGGAGCGCCGCCCGCAAGGTCGCATTCGTCGGGAACGCCGTTCTCGTTGCAGTCTTGACTCGCGCCTTCCGCTATGTCGCAGCCATCGAAGGTGCCGTTGCCGTTGCAATCCACGAACTCGCACGCGTCGGGCACGAGGTCCCCGTCGCAGTCCTGCTCGGTTCCCTCCGCGATGTCGCATTCGTCGGGGATGCTGTTGAAGTTGCAGTCGAAGCTGGTCCCGAACGCGAAGTCGCACGAATCCGCAATGCCGTTCCCGTTGCAGTCCGGCAGGATTCCCAAGGCGATGTCGCACGTATCCGGCACTCCGTTCCCGTTGCAATCGAAGTCGAGCCCCGCGAACAGGTCGCAAGGATCGGGGACGCCGTTCGCGTTGCAGTCGGGATAGGTGCCGGCGGCGAGGTCGCACTCATCGGGCACGTCGTTGCCGTCGCAGTCGTTACTGGTGCCGCTCGCGAAATCGCACGAGTCCGGAAAGCCGTTCTCGTTGCAGTCCGGCACCGCACCAGAGGCGATCTCGCAGCTATCCGGAACGAAGTTGTTGTTGCAGTTCGCCACGGCGCCCGCGACGATGTCGCAAAAGTCGGGCGTGCCGTTCGCGTCGCAATCGGCATGCGTGCCCGCTTCGATGTCGCACTCGTCAGGGACATCGTTGCCATCGCAATCTTCGCTGAAGCCGCTCCCGAAATCGCAACTATCCGGAATGCCGTTGCCGTTGCAGTCGGGAAGCTCGCCGCTTGCGATCTCGCAGCTATCGGGGATCGCGTTGCCGTTGCAGTTCGCGACCGCGCCCGCGGCGATGTCGCAGGCGTCCGGAACGCCGTTGGAGTCGCAGTCCGCCTCCGCGCCGCTCGCGATGTCGCAGTCATCCGGGATGCCGTTCAGATTGCAGTCCGCCTCGCATTCGTCGGGGATGCCGTTCGAGTTGCAGTCCTGGCTCGTCCCGGACGCGATGTCCTGCGCGTCCCGCACTCCGTTCTCGTTGCAGTCCGCCCCGGCGAGGAAGCTCATGGCCGGGAGTGCGGCGTTGCCTCCGAACGCGAGGCGCATTGCTCCGCCTACGATCGGGATCGGCGCCGCGACGAATGCGGCCGCGCTGGCGGCAGGGGCGCAAGGAATCGAGGCGAGGATTGCGACGAGGCCGCCGCCGATGCACGCTCGGAAGACGACGCCGGGTAGGCGATACACTGGGAACCTCGCGCGGAACATGGCGCAACCTTTCGCGGCGGCTGCCGTGGGCCTGAGATTATCTGCCCGAGTTCGTCGAGAATTGAGAGCAGTGAGCCGAGGTGCTCGACGCCGGCGGCGCGCACATAGCGTTCGCGGATCAGCACCAAACGATCGACAACCGGAGCGAGGCCTCGATTTCAGAATCGCCAAGCGTAGCAACGGGCTATGGCCGCGGTCAAGGAGAGCGCCGAAATCGCCGCCGATCTGCACCGCGGCTGGGCCAAGGCGCCGGCACTTCGATCAGGGGCGTGCGATGGTGATCGTCGTATCGAAAGCGCCCACTTGGTGCGCGGTCTCTCGTCCGTCAGGCCAACGCACGTGAAGACTTGCGGCGGCGGGTAGAGTCCCGCCGAGCCCGAACGTGAGGGTGGCTTCCGATTCGGAAACGTAGGACGACCCGGTGCGCATGGTCCGCGTCTGGCGCAATCCATCGGCCTCCAGGAGGACACGTGCCCCGATCGCGCGGCGATTCCCACCCGGCTGCTCGAGGCGGACGCGGAGGAAGTGCGCGGGAACCCCCGTGCGCTCGCAGGAGAGCAGCACCGCGGAAGAGCCGTTCGAGGTGAGCACGAGGTCGAGATCTCCATCCTCGTCGAAGTCCGCGGCCAGGAGCCCGCGCCCCGCGCGCGGGGCGCGAAAATCCTCGCCGGCGCGCTCCGTCGCCTCGACGAAGCGTCCCCCCGCGACGCCCAGGAAGAGTTGGGGCGGTTGCTCGTAGCGCTGCGAAGGAAAGTAGCGCGCGATGTCCGGCTCGATGTGGCCGTTCGCGATGACGAGATCCTGCAAGCCGTCGAGGTCGAAGTCACGA
Organism: Planctomycetota bacterium; assembly: GCA_022616235.1. Lineage (GTDB taxonomy): Bacteria > Planctomycetota > UBA8108 > UBA1146 > JAKEFC01 > JAKEFC01. Next base: position 9,938 of record JAKEFC010000217.1, on the reverse strand, counting down.
AACAAGAGTCCGAAGGCGAGCGGCTCGAAGGTCGCGCGCTCGAGCCCGGCGGCGGCCGCGGCCGACGTGAAGCGCCCGCCTGAGCCGCGGCGATAGAGCGAGATCGACTCTTGACTGAAATTCCCGATCGCGATCCCCGGCACTCCGTCGTTCGCGTAGTCGGCGACATCGATGCCCATGCCGGCGCGCGCGCGGCCGTTTTGGTCGTAGGCGACCTCGAGCGCGAGGCCCATCTCGCGCAGGGCGCCCCGCTCCGCCATGAAGAGAAAGTTGGGGCGAGTGTCGTTGGCGACGGCAATGTCGAGAAACCCGTTGTCATCGAAGTCCCAGAGCGCGACTCCCAGCGCCTTCCCCTCCACGTCGAGCAGTCCGGCGGCCGCGCTCCGATCCTCGAAGGTCCCATCGCCTCGATTCGCGAACAGCCGGCAAGGGAGGCCGCGATAGCGGTCCGGCGTCGTAAAGACCTTGTGAACTCCATCGATCGTCGTGAACACGTCGGTGTCCGCCGTCCACTGCACGTAGTTCGCGACGAACAGATCGAGGTCTTCGTCGCCATCGGCGTCGAGCCACGCCGCCGCCGTCGACCACTCTGGGTGCTCGTCCCCCGCGCGGTCGCGCCAGTGCCCTCCCCCGACCCCCGCAAATGCCGTCGCATCGGCAAAGTGCCCGCCGTCGTTGCGCAAGAGGATGTTACCCTCGAGTCCCGTCACGTAGACGTCGTCGTCTCCATCCCCGTCGTAGTCGGCAACCGCGCAACCCATGCCATAGAGAGAGACACCGGCACCGCTCTCGGCGGTTACATCTTCGAAGGTGCCGTCGCCGCGCCCGCGGTAGAGCGCGCACGCCGGGAGGACCGCGCCCGGCGGCTCGTGCCCCGGCCAATAGCGAGAGTTCACGAAGAATAGATCGAGATGGCCATCGCCATCGTAATCGAGGCACCCGGCTCCGGAGCCGCACGTCTCGGGCAGGAGCTTGCTCCCGTAGGCACCGTTCGTGTGGCGAAACGCGATGCCCGCCGGCGCGGTGCGATCGACGAAGCGGATCGAGACTCGAGGCGGCGCGAGCTGCGGCGCCGAGTGGGTCGCGCTAGGCTCCGGCGGCTCCGAATCCGGTCCGGCGCCGCGGTCGCACGCCGGCGCGGCGAGAGCGGCAAGCACGGCGATCGCCGCGATTGCGGCCGCTCCGGAGCGCCGCGGATTCACGCCTCCTCCCTGGCACCGGCGCCGCGCTCCGCGATACCGTGCTTGCGCAGGTAGTAGCCGAAGTTCTTCGGATCGATCCCAAGGAGCTGCGCCGACTCCTTCTTGCGTCCTGCCGTGCGTTGCAGCGAGGCGGCCACCAGCTCCTTCTCGAGCGCATCGAGCCGCGTGCGCAAGTGCAGGTCGCCCCCCCCGCTCACGGCCGCCGGCGAAGTGGCGGTGGCGGCCTCGAGGATGCCGCGAACGAGGGCCGGAGTGAGCGGCCCGTTCCCGGCATAGATCATCGCGCGCTCGATCACGTTGCGCAGCTCGCGGACGTTCCCTGGCCAATCGTAGGAAGCGAGCACTTCCGCGAGCGCCGGATCGAGCGGCGGCGTCCCGCCCGCACCGCCTGCTTTCCCTTGGGTGCCAGCCGCCGCCGATCGCGGCTCGCGATAGCGCCGGCAGAAGTGCGCGGCGATGACCGCCACGTCTTCCTTCCGCTCCCTGAGCGGCGGCACCGAGATCGGAAACACGTTCAAACGATAGTAGAGGTCGGCGCGGAATGCCCCCTCCTGCACGCGAGCGGCGAGGTCCTCGTTCGTCACCGCGATGACCCGCACATCCGCGACCCGAGTCGATGACTCGCCGACCACTTGGTATTCGCCGCTTTCGAGGACGCGAAGCAGCTTGGCTTGCATCGGCGGGCGCAGCGTGCCGATCTCATCGAGAACGAGCGTGCCGCCCTCCGCCTCCGCGAAGCGCCCGGCGCGATCCTCCGCGGCGCTCGTGAAGGAGCCGCGGCGGTGGCCGAAGAATTCGCTCTCGAACAGGTTCTCCGAGATGGCGGCGCAATTCACCCGCACCAGCGGGGAGCGCGCGCGCCTGCTGCGCTGGTGGATCTCCATGGCGACCAGCTCCTTGCCGGTGCCGCTCTCACCGGTGATGAGGACGGTGGCGTCGCTCTGCGCGACCTGCTCGATCACGCCCAGGATCTCTTTGTACCAACGGGATGCCCCGAGCATGGCGCGGGGCGCGCGCAGCGAATCCAAGGTGTCGGCGAGGCGCACGACTTGCGTCATGAGACTCTGGTGCTCGAGCGCGCGCGTCACCACGAGAATGAATTGCTCGGGGTCGACCGGCTTCTGTATGAAGTCGTAGGCGCCCTGCTTGATCGCCAGGACGGCATCCGCCACTTTGCCGACGCCGGTGAGCAGGATCACGGGGAGCTGCATGCCGCGCTCCTTGATCGCGCTCAAGAGGCCGAGCCCATCTCCGCCGGGCATGCTGAGGTCGGTCACCACCAAGTCCACCTGCCGGGAGCCGAGGAGCGCGAGCGCTTGGCCCGCGCTCTCGGCGGTGAGCGACTTCCACCCCTCCGCTTCGAGGATCTCCGCGATGGAATCCGCGACGAACTTCTCATCGTCGACGACCAGGACGTGTTGCTTGCGCTTCATGCCGTCAATCCCTTCGTGCGTTCCATCGCCGTGCCCGGCTCGCCGCGAGGAAGCCGGACGGCGAAGCGCGCACCTCCTTCCGGACGATTGCCCGCGCTCATCGAGCCGCCGTGGATCCGAATGATGCTGTAGCAAATCGCGAGACCGAGTCCGCTGCCGCCGCCCGTCGTGAAGAACGGATCGAAGACCCGGTCGATGTTCTCGGGCGGAATCCCGGGACCGTCGTCCTCGACGACGACCTCGACCGCGCCGCCGGGGCCCGCGCCATTCGCCCGCGACGCGGTAACGAAGATTCGCCCGCTCCCATTCATCGCGCGCGCGGCATTCAGGAACAGGTTCGTGAACACCTGCTCCAGGCGCGCCGATTCACCCGCCACCCAGACCGGCTCGTCGAGTCCGCGCAGCTCGACCGCCACGCCGCGAAAATCCGCGTGCGCTTCGAGCAAGCCAAGCGCCGCGCGCACCGCGCCGGCGATGTCCGCCGAAGTCGCTTCGGCGCGCGGCCGGCCGAACGCCGCGAGATCGCGGACGATCACGCGGATGCGCTCGAGACCGCGCCGAACTTGCGCGAAGTACTGGCCTCGTTTCTCCTCCGGAGTCCCCTGGCGCTCGGCGAGCGCGAGATAGTTGCCGATGCCTTCCAGAGGATTGTTGATTTCGTGGGCGACGCCGGCGGTGAGGACGCCGAGCGCCCCCAAACGCTCCGCGACGCGCAATTGCCGCTCCATCTCCTTCTGCCGCGTCAGGTCGCGGAGCGCGACCTGGACGACCCGCTCCTCGCCGAGGCGCATCGCCACGAAGCGCGCATCGACGGGGATCGCGTTACCCTCCCGCGTGCTCACGCTCAAGTCACCGACCGCGATGAGGGGTCCCATCGCGCCCAGCGCATCCCGCACTCCTTGCTCCGCGCGCGCGAGATCGGCGCCGGCGAAGACCTGCGCGAGGGGCAGCCCGACATCTCCCGCAGCCGTTCCCGGCGCGGCGGCCGCAAGCGCCTTCCGCGCACGCGCGTTCATCTCGCTCACGACGCCGCGGGCAGGGTCCAAGATCAGGATCATGTCGGCGGCGCCTTCGAGCAGTGCGCGATATTTCTCCGACTCGCGCGCGATGCGCGCGAGCAGGTGCTGCGATTCGCGCAGCCGAAACTCCCGCTCGCTGAGCCGGAGCAGAAAGAGCGCGGCCCCGGCGAGAACTACGGTGATCGCGGCGATCGTCGCGAGCACCCACAGATATTCATCCTGGAATCTTTCCGCGGCGGCCTCCGCGGTAACCCGCGACGGCACCCGCGTGACCAGGATCCACCGCGGCTGCTCCGAGACGCTGGTCGCGATGAATGCGGCATCGGCGGCGGTGCGCGTTCCTTGCCCCGCGGTGGCCAGCTCCGCCGCCTCGGGGTAATCGCGTGCGAAGCCGCTCGCTGGGGCGTAGGCGCTCTCGCGCGCGCGATCGGAGTGCGCGAGGTAGTTTCCCGAAGCGTCCACGAGGAACGACTCCGCGAGCTCGAGCGGCACGAATCCGCGCACGAGATCGAGGAGCGGATTCGCGTACACCGTAATCACCGCGGCGCCGGCGCGCTCGCCGCGCGTGCCGGTGACGGCGTGCGCGAAGTGCAGTACCTGCCGGTCGCGTTCGGGAATCTCCACGCGCCGGTGGTCCACGACCAAGCTCGACATGCCGACGCCGTCCTCTCCCGCGCCCGCCGCCAACTCGAGGAGCGCGCGCTCCGGCTCCGCGTCGAGCAGGTCGGGAGGCAAGACGCCGACGCCGTTGCCGATGCGCTCGCAACGAAACCGCTCCACGCCGGCGCCGTCGAGCAGCCGTACGCGGTCGATGCCTCGAAACGCGACCAGGTAGGAAAGGAGTTGCGCGGCGAGCCCCGGAGTGCCGCGTGCAGGCGCGCCGGGCGAGTCGAGGGCGGCGACCACGGCCGGCAGGCGCGCGAGATAGGCCACGTGCTCGCGGCTCGACGCGAGCAAGGGCCGGAACCCGGAGGCGAGATCGTGCTGCCGCCGCTCGATGCCGGCGAGAAGTTCCTCCTCGTGGCGGAGCTGCAAGTTGTCGAGTCGCGAGACTCCGTGCGCGATCTCGAGCCCCATCAGCCCGAGGAACAGGAGCACGAGGAGGATATTGCGGCGGACCCTCACGCGGCGAGCCTCATCGAGTTGGCGGCGAACGCTTCACCGCGACGTCTGCTCGATCCGGTGCGCTCGGTCCGCCGCGAGCGCCCCCAAGTCGACTGTCTCGCCATCCGGCCACGTGATGCGCACCTCGGCGACCGCCTCCTCCTTGCCGAGGCCGAAGGTGAGCGGCAGCTCGACTTGCGACAGGTAGCTACGCGCCGGCATGACCGTCTTGCGCTGTACCGCTCCCCCCGCGCGCACTTCCACGAGCGCGCCGATGGCATCCAGGTTCGATCGGCCTGGGGCGCCGCGCAACGAAAGCCGCAGCCAGTGGTGGCCGAGCGATTGCTCGTTGCGGAGGAGCATGGGCTCCCCCGCGACTTGAGTGAGGACCACATCGAGATCGCCATCGCCTTCGATGTCGGCGAAGGAGGCGCCGCGCCCGACGAGCGGCCGCGGCAGGTCGCCGAGCGTGGCCGCATCCACCGCGACCATGCATCCGCCGCGTGCGTTCCCAGAGTTCCAGAAGAGGCGCGCCGATTGTTTGTAGTGCTGGCTCGGCTGCACGGCGTTGATCTCTTCTTCGAGATGTCCGTTCGCGAGCATGAGGTCGTTACGCCCGTCGAGATCGTAGTCGAAGAAGAAAACCCCGAACGTCAGATTCTGCCGGCTCACCGCCCCGATTCCTTCCGCCATGGATTGATCCGCGAAGAAGAGGGGCGACTTCTGCGAAACGTAGAAAGACGTCATCTCGTTTGCGAAATTGCCGATCGCCACCGCGAGCGCAAGGTCGTTCCTGTAGTAGGCGGCATCGATTCCCATCGCTCCGGTCGGCAGGCCATCGCTCGAATACGCGACTCCGGCGCTCTCGCCGATCTCCTCGAACTTGCCGCCGCCGAGGTTGTGAAACAAGAACTTGCGCACGGTGTCGTTGGCAATGACGACGTCGAGCCAGCCATCGCGATCGAGGTCGACGGGAACCGCCGCCAAGCCCTTGCCGACGGGAACGCCGGTGGCCGGCTGCGTGACCCACATGCCGGCTTCCTTCGCCATCTCCCGGAACGTGCCGTTCCCCTCGTTCCGGTAGTAGTACGACTGCGCGCCGCCGAAGTTCGTGGGCGGTCCGTAGGCGCGGCCGACGCCGACGAGCTGATAGCCCACCTTCTCGTCGATCTCCTTCGACCATTGCACGTAGTTGCAAACGAGGAGATCCAAGTCGGCATCGCGGTCCGCGTCGAAGAACGCCGCGCCGCTCGACCACTGCGAGGCGACGCCGGCGACGCCCGCCTCGCGCGCGACCTCGCGAAACGTTCCCGCATCGTTCCGGAACAGGCGATTCTCCCCCACGGCGGTGACGAAGAGATCGACGTCGCCATCCGAATCGTAGTCCCCCGCGGCGGCGCCCATGCCGTAGAAGGTGTGCGCGAGCCCCGCGTTCGCGGTCACGTCGCGAAAGCGGCCGGTGCCATCGTTCTCGTAGAGCGCCAGCGTCGGAGCGGCGCCGGCAGGCGCCGAATCCCAGGGCCAGGCACAGGAGTTCACGAAGAAGAGATCGGCGTCGCCATCCTCGTCATAGTCGAAGAATACGACTCCGCTGCCCATGGTCTCCGGCAGGTACTTCTGGCCGCGTGCGCCGTTCGTGTGGACGAAGTCGATCCCGGCGGCGCGCGTGATGTCGGCAAAGCGCACCGCGGGAGGCTCCGCCGGGCGCTCCTGCGCGCGCGGGAGCACCAACTCTCGCGGCGGCGTCACGGGAACCGCCGCGGGGCGCGAACGCACGAGCCAAGTGACCCCCGCCGCCGCCGCAATGACGAGGAGCGCGAGGAGCGACCACCGAAACGCCGTGCCGATGACGGTGTCGTCCGCCGGCACCCAGTCATCATCCTGCGGCGCTTCCTGCGCGGCCGGAGCCGCGGCGGCCGGGGGCAGCGGCCGAGCCGCGCCCTGTTCTGGCGCCTGGGCGCCGTCCGCGGAGGCCGTCACGGCTTCGAGCCCTCCGTCCGCTTTTCGGCCGCGGGGCGCTCCGCGGCATCCGCTGGACGCTGCAAGTCGTAGATCACGATCGCTTCCGCGGCGTGATCCGCGGGCTCGTTGGCGGCGCGATGCTTCGAGATGGCGAGATCCTGCGCGTTGTCATCGGTCTTGTAGCGACGGTGCTTCTCGCCGTGCTCCCGCGCACGGTCCTCTGCGCCGAGCTGCGGGTAGATCAGCGAGAGGTTGTAGTGAGCGGTGACGTTTTCGGGATCGAGCGCGAGCGCCTCGTGGAATCGATGCGCGGCCGCTTCCAGCAGCCGGCGCCGCTCCGATTCTCCCTCTTCGCCGCGCTCCTGCTTCGCGCGCTCGAAAAGCGCCTTGCCCAGCTCGTTCAGCACGCGGTAGTCCCTGGAGAAGTCGAAGTCGCGTTCGGCGGCCCCCGCGAAAGCGTTGTCGGCGATGCTCGTGAAGTTGGCGATCGCATCGTCGAGGTTGCCGTTCTGCACGTTCACGATCCCCGTGAACCAAGCGACGACCCACGGATACGCGCCGCGCTCTGCCGCGAGCTTGAGCGCCAGGACGGCGTCGGGCACGCGCCCTTCCTTCACGTACACTCGCGCGCGGTTCAAAGGGCCATCGGCGATGCCGAGCTTTTCGACCTCCGCGAAAGCCGCTTCCGCCTGCCGCAGCTCCCCCTTCGACGAGCCTCTCATTCCCTTGCGCAGGAGCCCGATCCCGTAGTCGTTCCAACGCTGCCAGGGAACGATCTCCGGAGCCGGAGCGGTCACCGCGCCGCCCGCGCCGCCCGCGCTGCGGGCGACCGGGAAGGTGACGCTGTCGCTCGCGAGCGTAATGACCGGGAGCGCGTTGACGTAGTCTTCGCCATGGACGTAGCGCATGTACTTCGCGTTGAACTTTCGATACTTGAGCTTCACGTCGGCCGTCACGGGCTCGGCGATGTCCGCCGGCAGTTTGAACCGAAAATGCACGACGTCGGCGGCGCCGGGGGGAATCTGGTTGTTGTAGAGCGGGACGAAGATGTCCTGGGCGTTGCGGCGGTCGATCTTCTCGCCGTGGCGATCGAGCACGTAGGCATTCACGAAATGCGCCCACGGATCGACCTCGCCGCGTGCATCGACTTCCCCGCTACGGCCGATCACGCGCTCCCCGGAGCGCAGCTCGACATCGAGCCACACCTCGTTCGAATCCGCCGTGCCCTGGGTGAAGTCGTGCCCCATCTTCAGCGTGCGGATCACCGTCTCGAGGAGGTAGGTCGCCCCGGGCGCCAGCGCCGGAACCTCCGGTCGAATGGGAGCGATCAGCGCATCGGTAATGTTGCCGCCAACTTTGAGACCGAAGATGTCCACGCGCATGACGCCATCGTTGAATTTGTGATGGCTCTCGATCGCCCACGCGGGGGCGCCGAGCAGCGCCGGCAGCGCCGTATTCGCCGAGGGAAACTGGTGGTTATGGATCTTCAAGAGGCCGCTCTCGTCGCGGCGCCGCGCTCCGAAGTCCGTCGACTCCTCGAGCTTCATGTGGCAGCCGTTGCAATTCGCCTGCGCCTTGTCCGGGTAGTAGAAGCTCTGGGCGCCATGTCCGGAGACGCCGCTCAACAGGAACGAGTCGTAGTGATTCTGCCCGCGCAGGAAGCGGTACTTGTTCAGCTCCTCCGGCAGATGCACCTTGTGGCAGCTTCCGCAGAACTCCGCCGTTTGGTGGAGCGGCTTCAAGAAGGTCTTCTTGTGCAGGCCCGGCTTCGACTTCACGAGCAAGTTGTTCAGCCATTGGAGCGCGGTGTTGTCGCTGAATGCGAACGGATAGTGGATCGCCTCCTCGATCGTGTAGTCCGCGTTCCCGCGCACTGAATTGATGTGGGTGATCGAGTGGCAGGTCGTGCAGGTGATGCCGGCTTGGGCGAGCGGGTCCGCGGCGAGATCGTAGGCGGGGTCATCGAATTTCGGGTCATCGAACGCGCCGCTGTAGAAAGGCACGGGATCGTGGCAGCCGGCGCAGAAGCGCGATGCCTGCGTGGTCCCGTCTTGTGCCTTCGCGACGCGGCGCGTCTCCTTGACCGAGAAGAGATAGGCCGGGTTGTTGAAGGAGCTGAGCTTGTGCACGCCGTGCTGGAAGTCCTCGTAGATGTCCGGGTGGCAGCGCTGGCAATACTCATCCATGAGGAGGGCCCGCGCCGGTATGAAATTGCCCGTCGCTGTGCGCGCGAGAGAAGGAAAGAAGTACTGCTCGCCGGACTTGGGTCCCGCCACGTTCCACACCCGGGGATCCTGCGAGTGGAGAAACGCCATCGCGATCGCAAACGCCATCCCCACGCCGCCCAACGAGAGGCCGGTGCGCCAGCGGATCTTGCGCCCGGCGAGGCGGTGCAGGATGAAGAGCCAAATCGCTACGACCGGCGTGATGACGTGCAGCCAGTAGATGATGGAGCGCATGTCGGGGTCGCGGATCTCGACGACGCCTTCGATGCGGGTCAAGAGGATGCCGGTCCCGAGCAGGATCAACGACGTCGCGAAGAGCGCGATCCCCGCGCGTACCGCGCGCCGGTTCGGGCGCCCGTAGGCGTTGCGGATGTGCACGCCGCCGAATACGAGTACCGGCACGATGATCGCGAGGCCGAGCACGAGGTGGAGGAAGAACATCCAGATATAGAAGTAGTCTTCGATGACTTGGCCGGTCGCCCACTGCGTGAACGTCACCGCGGACAGGTAGAGCGAATTGACGGAGAGGAGCGAGAAGAGCGCGAGCACCAAGACGAGCAGCACCTTCAGGCGCGGCCCGACCGCGGGTAAGTATTTCTTGCGCATCGGCGCAGGAATCGGCTCTTGAATCGTCTGCTCGCCCATCATCGACTTGCCGCTTTGGAGTCTCTCACACGCTCGACACCATGATCGGCGCTCGTCCGGGAAATACAAGCCGCCGCGGCGGCATCGCTAATGATAGCAAGGCGGCGGCCACAACTCGGCGCGCGGCATGGCGCGCGGCGGCGTCTGTCGCTCGCGGGGATTCCAGCACTCGCCGTTGCGGAAGGTAACGAGCGCAAGCGCGGCGCCGATCGTAGCGGTTACGGGTGGGCTCGTAGGGATTACGCGAGCTAGCCCAGGTTGCGCAGTTTGGGTGAAATCTTGGCGATTTTTGGCCCCTTCGCGGAGCGGCGGATGTTGTGCCGCGCCAACTTACAGCGCCTTGATGTT
>JAKEFC010000216.1 GCA_022616235.1 Planctomycetota bacterium | reverse complement strand
GGCGTGGTGCCGGAGGCTGTGATGCCGATCACGAGATCCCGCGCCGCGAGATCGAGATCGTCGAGCGCGGCGACCGCCTCGTCGCGGCGATCCTCCGCGCCTTCGACCGCTTGGGAAAGGGCGCGCTTTCCGCCCGCGACGATCGCGAGGACTCGCCCCGGCTCGACGCCGAAGGTGGGCCCCCACTCCGCCGCATCGAGCGCACCCAGGCGGCCGCTCGTGCCTGCGCCGGCGTAGATCATGCGGCCTCCGCACTCCATCGCGTGGGCCATGCGGCCCGCGAGATCCGCGATCGCGGCGCGCGCGCCGTGCACCGCTTCGAGCAGGCGGCGATCCTCGCGCTCGAACAGAGCGAGCACTTCATCCGGCGCGAGCCGATGCAACGCTTCGCTCCCCGGGAGGAGCGCGTCCGGAGTCTGGGACGGAGCCGCCGCCCTGCCGCGAGCGCCGTCCGCCCCGCTTCCCCTGGGAATTCCGCTCATCCGGTACCAGCGATCGCGGTCACTGCTGAAATCCGAGCTGGCGCATGATGCGGCCGATGATGCGATCCAGCTCCTGCGTGCGCTCGGGGAGCGGGAAGTCGTTGCGCATCTTCTGGTAGATCTCGAGCGCTTCCACGAGCTTCTTCGCATCCTCCGCTTTCTTCGCCTCTTCCGCGCGCTCGGTGTAGGCCGCGTCGATCGCCGTGCGCAGGCGCTTCAGATCCTCCGCCGGGGCCGAGCCGGCGGGAACTCCGACCTTCTCCCCCTCGAGCAGCATGAACACCGCGTCCCGGCACTTCCCCAGCTTGAGCGCGTAGCTCGCTTTCTCCGCGAGCCGCGTGACCGATGCGTAGCGCGCGGCAACCTCTTCCGAGCGGCGGAACGCTTTCCGCATTCGATTCGTCACCTCGACGCGCGGCGGCAGCTCTCCATCCCAGCGGTGCAGGATTTCACCGCGAAAATCGAGGAGGACGATCGCGCTCGCGTCTTCGAGCGAGCCGATGCCCGCGGGGATCGCCGCGTCGTCGCTTTTCTCCACGCGCACGGCGATGAAGCGCTCCATCTCCCTTTGAAAGGCGGTCGCGCCGAAATATTCGCGCTCGAACGCGAGCCACGCCGCTTCCGCTTCTTTTCCCGGCCAGAAGAAGATGAGGGGCTTCGCGGTCTTCGCGGCGAGCTGGAGGCCGGCGGATGGGGTCAACCATGCCGTTTTCTTCGCCGCGCCATCTTCCTCGGAAGGGGGAGGGTTCGCGGGGGACGGCGGCTCGGCGGCGAGCGATGCGGCGAACACGGGGAAGACGCACAGGACGAGCGTCAATGCGAACGAGACGAGCAGGCGGCTAACGGAAGCTCTCATGATCTCGGGCTTCTTTCCCTTGCCGCGGGAGGGGTCCGCGCAGGAGGCCCGCTATTCTACGCCGCGCCGCGCGCGGTTGTAATGCTCGCAAAGCGGCGTCGGCACGGCGCCGAGGCGTACCGCGGCCCCCGGAATCGACTTGTTCAGGCGCCGGTGGGAGCGGCGACCGCCGCTCGCAAGCAGTTTCGCGCGATTTGGAGCAGCGCCGAAGCCTGGATCGGCTTCGTGGCATAGCCGCTGCAGCCCGCCTCGAGACAGCGCATGCGATCTTCCGCCATCGCGTGCGCGGTCAAAGCGATGATGGGGCCCGTATACCCCGACTGGCGAAGCTCGCGAGTGGCGCTGTAGCCATCCATTTCGGGCATCTGCATGTCCATGAAGATCATGGAAAACGGTTCCCCCGCCGCGGCGCCGGCGAGAGCCATGTCGCGTGCCATCCGCCCGTTGTCCGCGACGGACACGACGGCTCCGGCGCGCCGTAGGTGAAAGGCGATGAGACGCTGGTTGTCGAGCGCATCTTCCGCGACGAGCACGCGCGCATTCGCGAGCGCGCGCTCCCCCGCCTCGTCAACTGCGGCCGGCACGACGCTCTCCATGCACGCTTCGGCCATCGCAACGCGGGAATCGTGGCTGCTGCCCGCGCGCTGCGGCTCCTCGATTGTCAGGTCGAGGGTGAAGAGAGATCCGCGGCCAGGAGTCGATTGGACTCGAATCGACCCGTGCAGCAGCTTCGCCAGTTTCGCGGATACCGCGAGCCCAAGTCCCGTGCCGCCGAACCGGCGCGAAACGGAGCTATCGGCCTGCGTGAACGGATGGAACAGCATAGCGACCTGCTCGTCCTTCATGCCGATTCCGGTGTCGGCGATCTCGAGACGGAGCAGCCGCACGAGACCGATCGAGTCGGTACATTCGGATTCTTCGATGGCAACGGAGATGCGAACTTCACCGCTCTCCGTGAACTTGATCGCGTTGCCGACGAGGTTCATCAAGATTTGGCGAAAGCGCGTGGGATCGGTGACGATCGTGTGCGGAATCGAGTCGCAGTACTGAACGGAGAAGGCGAGACCCTTCGCGTTGGCGCGCTCGCGCATCAAGTCCGCTACGTCGGCAATGACTTGCGCGGGGGAGCAGGGCACGCGCTCGAGCGTCATTTGGCCCGCTTCCACCTTCGACAAGTCGAGTATGTCGTTGATCAGCGCGAGCAAGTGCTGGCCGTTTCGTTGAATCGTTCGGATGTGGTCCAAGCGAACCACGGCGGGTAGATCGTCGCCGGCCAGCAAGTCGGCGTAGCCGAGCAACGCGGTGAGCGGCGTTCGAATCTCGTGGCTCATGTTGGCAAGGAATTCGCTCTTCGCCCGACTCGCCGCCTCGGCCGCCACTTTCGCGCGCGCCAGTTCCTCGTCGGCCGCGATTCGCTGCGTGATCAGCTCGGTGAACATGACGATGCCCTGGACCGTCCCATCCGCGCCGCGCCAGGGCAACACTTGCCAGCGTAACCACTCGACTCTGCCATCGGCGCGCTCGAAACGGTCCCGCTCGCACTCCTCGCTCGCTCCGGCGAGACAACGCCTGTGAATCTCCTTCCAGCGCTCGGGAATCTCGGGGAAGACCTCGTAGTGCGTTCGCCCGATCAACTCCTGACCATCGAGATGATAGTCCAAGATCCACCGCTTGCTGACCGAGAGGTAGCGCATGTTGAGGTCGAACATCGCGATGGCGGCGGGAGCGTGCTCTACGAACAAGCGCAAGCGATGCTCGCTCTCGCAGAGCGCCGCCTCGGCGCCTTTGCGATCGCCAATGTCATGGAAACTGAGCAGCGTGCCGGAGAGATTCTCCGCGGTGGTAATCGGATTCGTCGAGAAGGAGATGATCGTGGCCTTGCCGCTCCGGCTCACGATCAGCCCTTCCTCGGAGGCGCGCGCGGCTCCGGTCGAGACCTGGAAATCGAGCGGCTGTCTCTCGGCATTCCAAAGCTGGAAGTAGCGGCTGAAGTGTTGCCCAAGGCATGCGCTCTCCTCGAGGTTCAGTAACCGTTGCGCCTGCGGATTCATGAGGATCACGTTGCCGGCGTGGTCGAGCGCGCAGAGACCCTCACCGAGAGATCGAACGATCGTATCGAGGCGGTCGCGCTCCGCCGCCAGCTTCGCGTGGAGTTCCCCCATCTCGCGCGACGAGATCTCGAGCGATCGAGTGAGAAGGTAGCGATTCTCATCCGCTTCCGTGTAGGCCCGGCTGATTCGTTCGAGCAGCGCTTGCCATTGCGCCGGCTCCGCGGGCGGCGGAGACTCGGCGAGCCCGGTCCTCTTCAAGTGCCTGAGCAACAGGGTGTGCAGCATGCCTACACTTCGACGAGAGTGGTCAGCGTCATCGTTTGGTTGTGCAGGTCGCAGCCGCCGCTCGCGTACGGCGATATCTCGCCGTAGCTGTAGAATCCGACTTGCTGCGAGCCGTGCGGGAGCACGTCGAGAACGCTCTCGAGCTCTTCCTCGGTGCGTTCTCCGAGAACGAGGCGGCGCCCGACGCAACTCACGGCGATGCTCAAGCAAGGTGATTCGCCGGCGTTTGCGGTGTGGCGCGTCATGAGCGCGGATCCAGCGGCCCCTTCGATGAGCCGATCGAAGTTCGCTTGCATGAACTTCGCGCGGCTGCCTTGCGGAATGTCGCCGGCGAAGGTCATGGACTGGGCGGCCTCATCGACGCCGAGGATGGTACGAACGAGCGTCTTGTCGCAGTTGCCGGGGAGTCGAAGCGCGAGCGGAAAGAGGAGCGCCGTCGCCGGCAATCCTGCCGCGCGTTCCCCCAGGTATTGCTTGTAGATTTGGAGCGCCGCCTGTCCGTCGAGCTCGTACAGGACGTTGCCCGCTGATCGAGTCACGGTGCGCTCGATGCCGAACACGTCCCATCCGCCCTTGGATCCATGGCCGATGCGGATCGCGTTCCCGTGCAAACCGACGACCGCGACAGCTCCCTGATGCGGGCGCCCGCCTATGATCACCCACGTGCTGCGGAAACGGTCGGCGTCACCGGCCAGCCCGCCGGAGATCACGACCGAGAGCGGTAGGTTGGCGGTCAAACCGCGTAGAAGCTCGCTGCCGTTCACCTGTAGGCCGTCGGAGAAGACGAGCACGCCGCGAAGCTGCGGGTTCGCGAGCTGGCGCGCAAGTTCGGCCCCCGCTTGATAGGAATCCGCGGTCGATTGCACGCCGGTGTGCGCGGAGGTGAGCGTGGTCGCCGCGAATCGCGCCACGGCGACCGCCAGGCTTCCGTCGAGCAGCGTCGCGCCGAGGATCTCTCCGGCGCTCGAGCAACCTGCGATCGTGGACTTGGCAAAATGGGCTGCAAGCTGGGCGATGGGCTCGCCATGCTCTGCGAAGCTCGACGCGCCGAAGACGAGGACCAGCGTGCGGTCGGAGTCGAGCGCGGGGAATTGGGGGACGGACCAACCATTGTGGGGGTCGTAGGAAAAAGTCTCGACTTGCATAGGGAGCCTTTCGGTGCGCTTCGATTTGCACTGCTCGCTCGCGGAGCGACGATGCCGGAAGCTGAACTAGCATCTCGGAGTAGCGCCGCAGTGCGCCGTCCATCGACCCCGGGCGGCCGGATGTCGTCATCTATCGTCCGGCAAGCGGCCCAGAATTGACGGATTCGTCGAAGCATCGAGGAGCGCACTGGTCCGCCCGGGCAATAGGGGTCGGCGCTGGGAGGAAAACTCGCCGCGCGCCGTGCCGTACATCGGCGTTGCGGGAAGCGCTCGGCGGCGGGCATAGTGAAAGGGTCATGATCGAAGAGCGCGCACACCCATTCCTCGACAAAGAGCGCCGCAAGATCCAACGCCTCTTCGACGGGATCGCGGGCAGGTACGATTTCCTGAACCACCTCCTCTCGTTCCAGCTCGACCGCGCTTGGCGCCGCCGCGCGGTCGCCGCGCTGCGCCCGGTCGCCGGAGGCAGCTATCTCGATGCGTGCTCCGGCACGGGCGATCTCGCGTTTGCGCTCGCGCGCTCCCTCCTTGGGGCGGCAGGCGCGGCTCCCTGCACGCGCATCTATGCGAGCGACTTCTCGCGCAAGATGCTGGAGATTGGAGCGGCCAAAGCGGCCTCGCTACGCGCGCCCGCGCCCCGCTTTCTCGCCGGCGACACGCTCGCGCTGCCGTTCGCGGACCGGGTCTTCGATGGAGCGCTCATCGGTTTCGGCATGCGCAACGTGGAGAATCTTCCGGCTGCGCTCGCAGAGCTGAGGCGTGTGCTCCGCGCCGATGGTCGGATCGTGATTCTCGAATTCACGCCGCTTCGGAACCGCGCGCTCCGCCCTCTTGCGAACATCTACACGCGACGCTTGCTGCCATTTATCGGGAATCTGCTCTCGGGGACGAAGGATGGGGCGTACCGCTATTTGAACGATTCCATCGCGCGCTGGCCGGATGCTGCGGAGCTTGCGAAGCTGATGCGCGCCTCGGAGTGGCGCGACGTGAGCTGGCGCGCGCTCTTCCCGGGCAACGTCGCGCTCCACACGGCGCGGCGATGAGCCGAAGAGCGAGCCGATGAGCGCCCCTGAGCCCTCATACCACGTCGTCCTGCTCCCGGGAGTCGAATTCGCCGCGCTCCCCCTCGCGCTCCGCCTCGCGCCGCTCCTCGCAATGCACCCCGTCGATGTGGCGCAGCGGCTCCGGTACGGAGGCGGCTTTCTCGCGCGCGATGCGAGCGCCGACCTCGCCCGGCAGATCGAGAGCGTGGCGCGCGCGCTCGGCGTGGAGACGGCCACGGTGCCCGCGGACGGGCCGCTCGAGCGAGTCTGCGTGCGGAGCGTACGGAGCATTTGGACCTTCGACGACGCGCTCTGGGCATCCTGCGGCACCGGCGTGGAGTCGTTCGCGCTGGAGGATGTTTCCCACCTCGACTTGGTCGCGTTCGGGAAGCTCGATCCCCTCCGCGAGCACCCGGCGGGAAAGCGCCCATCGAAGCGCACGCCGGAAGAGCGCCTGGAGAGCCGCATCGCCGCGGCGGCACGGCAGAGCGACGTCGGTCCCCCGCCCCCCTATGAGCGCCAACTGGCCGCCTTCGACGAACACCGGCGCACGGCGAAGCCGCAGCTCTACCTGACCTTGGGGAGCGGAGATTCCATATTGTTCATCGACCTCTCCACGACCTACCCGGCGCTCGACCCGCGGCGCGCGCGCGATTGGCGCGGCAATCTCTTCGGCCTGTGTCACGCCCTGATCCAACGCTTGCCCGCGGAGCGCGTGTTCCGCTCGACGCGTGTCTTCTGGAGCAACGGCGATCTCTCCGCTATTCTCGTCGATCGCCAGGAAGTGATCGAAAATAGGCAAGCATGGCTGACCATCCTCATACGCAATCGCCTGTGGAACCTGCCGCCGGCGCCGGGAAGACCATCGCCGTCGGAGTGACCGGCGGGAGCGGCGCGATCCTCGCGCGGCGGGTGCTCGAGCTGCTCATCGGCGCGGGATGCCGCATCCACCTCGCGCGCTCGCGCGCAGGACGCATGGTCGTCCACGACGAGCTGCCGAGCCCCGATGGATCCGACGGCCTCACGGGCGGGTTGCGCACGGATGCGCTCCGCGAGTGGGGCGAGCGCGATTTCCACGCTCCCTTCGCGAGCGGCTCCCACCCGATCGACGGCATGGTGATCGTGCCCTGCTCGATGACGACGCTGGGCGCCATCGCCCACGGCATCTCCGACAATCTGATCCGCCGCGGCGCCGACGTGATGCTGAAGGAGCGGCGCCCGCTCATCCTGGTGCCGCGGGAGACGCCCCTCTCGTCGATCCACCTCCGCAACATGCTCGAAGTCTCGCAGGCCGGCGCGCTCATCATCCCGCCGGTTCTCACCTTCTATCAGCACCCGGGCAGCGACGTGAGCGCCCAACTCGACTTCATCGCCTCTCGCATCCTGGACCACCTCGCGATCCCGAACGACCTCTTCCGCCGCTGGGGAGAAATCTGATGGCGGATGGCGCCGCTTTGGCGGTCAGCGCGTGGCGCCGCGCGGTCGTCTTCCTGGAGATGATCAAGGTCGCGCACACGCTGTTCGCGCTGCCGTTCGCGATCGGCGCGGCGTTTCTCGCCGCGCGCGGCCTACCGCCGGCGCCGGTCCTCGGGAAGATCGTGCTCGCCGTGCTCTGCGCGCGCACCGCCGCCATGGCGTTCAACCGCCTCGCGGACCGCCGTTTCGATGCCGCGAACCCGCGCACCGCGGCGCGCGCGCTCCCGGCGGGAACCCTCTCCGTGCGATTCGTCGCGGCGAGCGTCGTCCTCGCCCTCGTGGGGTTCTTCCTAACGGCGTGGTGGTTGAATCCGCTGGCGTTCGCGCTCGCGCCCGCCGCCGCGGTCGTGATCCTCGGCTACTCGCTCGCGAAGCGGGTGACGGCGTATTGCCACTTCTTCTTGGGAGCGGCGCTCGCTCTCGCGCCCCTCGGCGCGTGGGTCGCGGTGCGCGGCGAGCTGGCGCTCGAGCCCATCCTCCTCGCGGCGGCGGTCCTCTTGTGGAGCGCGGGATTCGACATCATCTATTCCTGCCTCGACGCCGACTTCGACCGCGCCGCGCGCCTGCACTCCATACCCGAACGCTTCGGGATCCCCGCGGCGCTGCGCGTCGCCGCGCTGCTTCACTTCGCGATGGTCGGGATGCTCGCCGCTTTCGCGCACATGGCGCGCCTGAGCGGCTTGTTCTTTGTCGCGGTCGGGCTCGCGGCGGCGCTCCTCGCCTACGAGCACTGGATCGTGCGCCCGGGCGACCTCGCCCGCGTGAACCGCGCGTTCTTCGCGACCAACGCCGTGATCAGCACGCTCGTAATGGCCGCGCTCATCGCGGAAGCGACGCGCTCGTGAGCGCGACTGGGGACCGCCTGCGGCCGCTCCTCTTCGCGCCCATTCGTTTTCGTCCGCTCGTGCGCGCCGATGCCTCTGCGCTCCGGCTAGCGCTGATCCCCGCCGCTACGGCATTCATCGTGTTTCTCGTTACGCTGCCAAGCGCGATCACGGGGGAGCATGCCGGCGAATTGGTCGCGGCGGCGGCGCTGGACGGCGTCCCGCACCCTCCGGGCCATGCGTTATGGACGCTCGGCGCCGGCATTACGCTGAAGCTAGTGCCCTTCGGCACGCAGGCGTGGCGTGCCGCGCTCTTCTCCGCGATTGCGGCGGCGCTCGCGTGCGGGCTCCTCGCGGTGTGGCTCCGCCAGCAGGACGTCGGGCGCCGCGCCGCGGTCATCGCGGCGCTCTTCCTCGCGTTCGGCGGTGCGAGCTGGGGCCAAGCGGTAGTGCCCGCGGTGCACGCGCTCACGCTCTTCTTGATGTCGGCGCTGCTCGTGCTCGTCACGCAGGCGGCGGCGACGGGCCGCGCGCGCAGGCTCCCCGCCGCCGCTTTCGTCGCAGGGCTGGGAGTGACCCATCATCCCGCGTTCTGGGGGATCGCCGCCGCCGCCGCCCTGCTGCTTGCGGGGCGGCGCCCCGCGGCGTCTCCGGGCGCCCGCGTCGTTGCGGCATGCGCCGCCGCGTTCGCCGCGGGACTTTTGCCGCTCCTCTACTTGCCGCACTTGGCGCGCGACCTGCCCTACGTGAACAGCGGGGCGCTCGCGAGCGTCGCGGATGCGTTTCGCCATCTCTTCGACCGGGGAACTCCGAGCGTGCCCTGGGGAGCGCCCGATCTCTTGCCGGCGCGGCTCGACGAGGCCGCGGCGGCGCTCCAAGCGATGGCGCGCGAGCATCTTTGGATCGGAGTACCGTTCGCCGTGCTCGGACTTCGCCTCGTCGCCAAGAGGAGCCGCGCCGACTTGCTCGCGCTCATGGGGTTGATCGCGCTCCCGACTGCGATCTCGATCTATTTCGGCGAGCAACATGGAGGTGCGCCTCCCGCCGACATCGGTGCGAGGATCTTGCCCGCGATGTTCGCGATCGCCGCGCTCGCGGGGATCGCGATCGACGCTCCGCTGCAACGCTTCGGCAACGCCGCGCGCCTGCAATCGTGGCTGTGGAACGCGGGAGCGGCGTGCCTGCCGCTCCTCCTCCTCGTCTCTCACTTCGGCGCATGCAACTACGCCAATTACCGCTACGCGAGCGAGCTTGCGGCGGCAATCCTCGATCCGCTCCCCAAAAACGCGATCCTCTTCACGAGCGGCGACTTCACTACCTATCCGCTCCTCTACCATCACGGCGTGCTCGGCGCGCGCCCCGATGTCGAGCTGCCGGATCGCTGCGGAGAAATCGACTGGGATCGCTTGCCAGCGCTAAACGGCCTGCGTGCGCGCGGTAGGCCGCTCGAAGCGGGCCTAGCGATACCGTTTCTCATCGATGAAGGCACGCACCGTGTCTATTCGACCGCGCCGACTCCGCACCTCGACCTCCCCTATCGCTGGGAGCCCGCGGGTCTCATCTTTCGCGCGCGCTCCTACGACGGCAACCGAGCGGAAGAAGAGGCGGCGGTCAAGGTCCCGTTCCCGCGCTTCACGCAACTTCCCGAGGAGCCGCCGGCGGAAGTGAGCGCGCTCGGTGGCAAGGGTGCGCCGTTCGATGCCGCCGCGAGGCAGGTGGCGATCCTCTACTATGGGGCGCTCGCGCGGAGGCACAACGCGGCGGGGGACATCAAGCGTTCGGAGCGCGCCGCGGAGTTCGTCCACCGATTGCGCCGCGGAGATTGACCGGATCCGGTCCAGTGCTCACGATCCAGCGATGTCCGCCCATGCGCCTTTCATACTGCCGAAGTGCCGGGTCAACGTCGCGAAGCCCAGCGCTGCTGGATCGGGGCACACGGGCCTTCCCGCGGCATCGAGGTAGAAGCAACCGACTTCGCTGGCAGGCAGACGAGCGATGAGCGACCGCGCCTCATCCGCGGCGACAAGCCACTCGCGGCGCAGTGCCTGCAAATCAACGGGCGCGCGCGCGCCGATCTTCTCCGCCTCCGCCGAGTCGTCCAACAGTCGTGCGTGACGACCCCCCCAGTCGATGATCAGTTCAGGCGTGAGTCCGGGATCCTTGCCTGCTGCTGCCCATGCCAGTGCACCGACGTGCAGGTGCTCCCTATGCAGGAACATGACATCGAAGTAGTCGCGAAGTTTCATCCGCCCCGCAAACGCGAGCAATTTGTTCGTGGCGGCATCCCAGAAGTTCAGACGCCAACCCGTTTCCGGGTCGCGCTCGACCGGGAAGAAGCGGAATGCGCTATCCCGGACCCACTCGAGCTTCGTGGTCTGATCTGCGCGGCGAACGATTGCTCGCACGAATCCCAACTGCGGCGGAAGAACGTCGACGGTGTAACCGCGCGTTCGCAGCTCCGCGCCATCGAAGGCAGCACAGCCTTCGACGATTGGATCGGTGTCGTGGAACACGGCGATGTCCTTGGATGTCCGGGGGGAACTCGGCGCCAAGTGCAGTACTGTGGCGCCGCCCACGTAACTCTCGGGGCTACCCCCGGCCGCCAGAGTGAGGAGGATCTCGCGCTCGAATTGCCCTATCGGCATAGTTCCTCCGCGACTCGGTAGCCTTCGTGGCCACCGTAGTACCGCAGTTCTCGCACGAGCCATGGAATGTCCTCGTACTCGATCACGGACTCCGGCCTATAGGACCAGAAGCACTGAGCGTGGAACTCCTTGAATGCTTGCCGCGCGAGCTCCAGGCGGTGCCGGCGCCGGGCCAGTTCCTGTTCTGCGCTGCCTCCCTGAGAGTCGGGCAGAGGCGTTGGTCGTTGCGTCGACATATACTGATCGTAGCCAGCGGGACGAGAGAGGTACATCCCTGGGACGGCGCATTCCCGACGAGCGAGGTCGGCGCGCTCATTCGATCCTGGAGAAACTCCGGATTCCGAACTCATTGATGTCATTCGCAAGATCCTCGAGCACGTCGGAGCCTGGGATCCCACTTGGCTCAGGCCGCCGGCGCGCTCGCCCCAATGCGTGCCACCGATCCGCGTGCGGCAGAGTACGACCAGCGCGAAATCGGCTGTCCCGCCGAATGCTACGCCACCATCGATGGCGAGTAAGCCTGCCGCTTCCTAGCGCGCCCATTGGTGCCAGAAGCCCTATGCCCAGAGGCCCCTCGATGCACCTTCGCGACGCTAATGCTACTGCCAACCGCCGCGCCGCGTGCCCTTACACTCCTCCCGGCGCGAGAGTTCCTTACTCTCGAAGCGCGCCGCGGAACTCGTGCACACACTACGCCGCGGCGACTGACCGCATCCGGACCGTGTAGAAATCCGTACGGTCGCTGGATGCGGCAGCGAGAAGATGGTATCGGATCCCGCGCGCACTGCCCGGCGCGAGTCCCACGAGTGAACGAAGGAATTACACCATGCCCAAGAACGAACGACGCTGCGACTGGCCCGCGAGCGATCCGCTCATGATCGAATATCACGACGAGGAATGGGGAGTGCCGCTCCATGACGACGGCAAGTTGTTCGAATTCCTGGTGCTCGAGGGGGCGCAGGCGGGACTGAGCTGGCTGACGGTGCTCCGGAAGCGCGAGAACTACCGCAAGGCGTTCCATGGTTTCGACGCGGAGCGCGTCGCGCGCTACGGCAAGAAGGAGATCGCGCGGCTCCTCGCCAACGAAGGGATCATCCGGAACCGGCTCAAGATCGAAGGCACGATCGAGAACGCGCGCCGATTTCTGGATGTGCGAGAGGAATTCGGCAGCTTCGACAAGTACATCTGGGGTTTCGTGGATGGGAGGCCGATCCAGAATCGCTTCACGAAGCTCTCGCAGCTGCCGGCGCGTTCGCAGGTCTCCGACCGCCTGAGCAAAGACCTGAAGCAGCGGGGCTTCAAATTCGTGGGGTCCACGATCTGCTACGCGCACATGCAGGCCACGGGGATGGTGAACGACCACCTCGCTCATTGCTTCCGCTACAGCCGACTCGGCCGATAAGCCCAATTCCAAGGTGATTCGCACGGTTGGTGTCCAGGAACATCCAGGGGGTGTTCGCAAAGCCCCCTCGTCGTCTCGGCAAAGCCGCGACGCCTTCACCCAGAAACGCTCGCCGCGTTCTTGACGACGCGGCTCGTCTAGCCCGAGAACCAGCGTGCAATCCCTGTGACCACACTTGTTCTCGGGCTAGGCACGCAGCGCTAGCGTAAGCGTCCTGCGAAGCGCACACCGCCTGCGGCACGTCGAGGGCGACGCTCGAGGGCCAGATTGTGCGGGAGTGTGGCGGGGACCCGGGGGCGC
>JAKEFC010000031.1 GCA_022616235.1 Planctomycetota bacterium | reverse complement strand
CTCGCAAGAAACGCGACGACGATAAGGGCCACCACGAGCGCACCTTCGAGAAGGGCGCTGGTCGTGTTCTGCACCGAATTGTCGATGAAGTTCGCCTGCCGAAAGAGGTCCTTGTTCACGTGCATGCCGGGAGGGAGGCTCGACTGGATCTCCTCGAGAGCGATATCGAGGCGCTTGGTCAGCTCGAGCGTGTTCGCTCCGGGCTGTTTCTGGATCGCGACGATCACGCCCGGCTCGATGATGGGCTCCCAATCCTGTCCGCGGCGCGAGGCGGAGCCAACGCCGCGCTTGAACGCGGCGCTCACGGCCACCGTTCCGAGGTCCGACACCGCGACGGGAATCTCACCGCGCAGCGCAACGACCGTCCTTCCGATGTCTTCCGGCGTGCGAACGCGCCCGATCCCTTCCACGATCGTCTCCTGCGGTCCGCTGACGAGGACTCCCGCGGCGACGTTCTCGTTGGTTTCCTCCAGAGCACGCGCGACCTCCGCCGCCGAGAGGCCGTAGGCGCGCAGGCGCTCCGGCGCGAGTACCACTTGGTACTGCTTCGTGTCGCCTCCGATGGGTGTGACCTGCGATACACCGGCGATCGACAACAAGCGCCGCCGCACCTGCGTCATTGCGACGGTCCGTAGCTCGAGTTGGCTGTGGCGCTCGGACGTGAGCGAGATGAACAGGATCTCTCCCATGATGGATGACGCCGGCGCGAGCATCGGCGGCTCGACTTGGGGAGGGAGACTTCCGGAGACCGAGGCTAGCCTCTCCGCGACGGTCTGCCGCGCTCGATAGATGTCCGTGCCCCAATCGAACTCGACCCAGACTACGGCGATGCCGACCGCAGTTCCGGACCGCACGCGGCGGACGTTAGGGGCTCCGTTCACGGCGGTCTCGATGGGAAAGGTGACTTGCGTCTCCATCTCGTTGGGCGAGATGCCGTGACCTTCGACGAGCACGGTCACGGTGGGGGCCGTGAGGTCGGGAAAGACATCGACCGGCATCCTCGCGGTCACGAAGCCGCCGACGATGAGCAGCAGTCCAGCCATGAAGAGGATTTGCACGCGGCGCGCCAGAGACCAGCGGATGAGGAAGTTGACCATGTGCTCGTCCCTTTTCTCAGTGGGCGTGTCCCGCGCCGAATGACGCGGGGGAGAGCGCTGCGAGCTTGACAATGTAGGCGCCGCGAGTCGCAACTCTCTCGCCGCGCTCGACTCCGCGAACCACCTCGACCCAGCTTCCGTCCTTCGCGCCCAGCTCGAGATCCCGCTTCTGGAATAGTTCCCCTTCGAGCATCACGTACGCGGTCGGGAGGCCCTGATCCATCACGACTGCATCGATCGGGATCGCGACGGAAGCCTCGTGCGCACCGGTCGAGATGTGAAGCTCCGCCAGCATTCCTGGGCGCACGGCGCCATCGGAGTTTTCAATTTCGTAGCGGACGAGCAGCGTGCGCGAGGATGCATCCACTTCCTGGCCGATGTAGGGCCTGCCGTCGCGCACGCCGCGCAGGTCGAAGCGCCGCCCGGGGAGCGCGGCGATCAGCCCGACCGCCCCGGGAGCTTCGCGGACCAGTGCGACGTCGAACTCCGAGACGCGCCCTTCGAACCAAATGCGCGAGGAATCGAGTATTCGGAAGACCGGCGCGCCGGGTTCGACGGACGCTCCCGCCACCCCCGCCACTTCGACGACGCTGCCCGCGATCGGCGCCGCAAGCGGGACTCGAAAGGGAGCGCCGGGGGTGCTTCCGGCCGCGCCGCCGCGCTTTGCGACAAGGTGCTCGATCGACTCCTTCATGCGGAGCGACGTATCCAGCTCCGTCTTCGCGACGGCGAGGTTCTGTTCGGCCAGATCGAGCTGCTGCTCCGTGCTCAGCCCTTCCACGCGGAGCTTGCTGATGCGCTCGCGCTCGCGCTCGGCGAATTGAAGCCTAGCTTCCGCTTCGCCGGCCGCGCGGAGCACATCGAGCGCTTTCAAGTCGAACTCCAAGTCGAGGGAGTAGAGCTGCGCGAGATCGGGAGCGCCAAGCGAGGGTTCGACGAGGGCGAGCGTCTGGCCCAGAGCGACTCGCTCCCCCGTTCGTGGGAGAACGCCGGATGGCGGAGTCGCGAGGCGACCTCCGACCGGGGGCGACACTACCGCCGACATTCCTTCGGGTGCCACGACGCGCCCCGGAACGATCAACCGCTTCTCGAGAGTCCGGCTCTCTGCTTCTGCAAGGAGCAGTTTCGCTTTCCACTGCGGCTCCATGAGGAACGGGACTGCGTTGGGCGGCTCATCGCCCGCCGCCGATTGCGCGGCTCGATCCGCTTCTCCGTCGCTCGCATGGACGACGATCTCGCCGAGATCGAGCGTTTCCTCCGCTTGCTCGCTCGTGACGATCAGGCGGCCTGCGAACTTCCCCGGCGCGGGCAGGCTGCCTTCGGGGATGAAGAGTCCTTCGCGCTTCGGCGCATCGACGGCGAAGCGAGCGGCGCCGATTTCAAGCGTCGCCGATCCGCAGCGCACGGGCTCGCCGTTCGCGAGGACCGTGAGGTGAGCGAGGAAGTGGGCCGGAACTCCGCGAACGAGGTGCGGATACTCCAAGAAGAGGAGTAATCGCTCGCCGAAGACGGTGACGCTCGTCGGATCGCGCTCCGGTTCCGCACCGGCGGCGTAATGGGCGGCACGGGGTCCGCAGCCAACGCCGCCGGCGAGAACAGGAATCGAGAGAAGGACGCAGAGAATGCCATGCCGGGCCATGAAAGCTCCTTGGGAGTGTAAGTTCTGTGGAGTGGCGACAGCCGCAAGCTCGCGTGCTTGCAAGGCGATGTCGCCCGGCTCGATGCGAGTAGTGGCGGTGGAGCGCTAGATCAGGATGGCGTGACTGGAACGGAGGAGCACGGCAACTGCCGAGCGTTTCGCTCGCTGGGGCGGCCAAGAGGATCGACAGCGATGGGCCAGGTGCGCGACCGCGACGGCCGTAAGGTGCCATGAGGATGCGGCGAAGATGTGCCGCGCCAGGATTCCGGACGCAGAAGCGTGAGTCGAGCCGCGCAGGGCAGCCATGTGGAGTGGCGAGAATTCGATCAGCAGCCCTTCGGGCGGGTGCTCCTCTTCGTCGTGGGCCGCGTTCTCAAGATCGTGCCGGTGTTGAGCGTCGTGCCAATCGTGAAGCGTCGCGAGATCGGCGGATTCCGCGTGCGCCGGGAGGAGATGTACGTGTCCATTCGCTGTACCGTGCGAATGGAGCCAGGCGGCTGCTTCAGCGCATGCCGGTGCGAAGATGAGCGCGAACGCGAGGGCGAAGACGAGCGATTGTTGCTCCGGAGCACGTCTCCCGTCGCGACGCATGGTCAACCGCCGATCCTTCTTCTTGCGAGCCAACCGATCGCGCACATCCCTGTCTCCGCTGTTCAGCGCCACCCATCAGTTTCGATCGGGATCATTGCCGCAAATTGAGCCGCGATACTAACGGGATTTGAAAGCGGCTTCAAGGAACGACGAGGCCGCCGATCCTCCAACCTCCAACGCGTTGCAGCCCAAAGTGCATCGTACGCCGCCGGAGCGACACCGCGTCGAGGTATCCGAAGAAAAGAGACACGTCCAACTCCACGGCTGGCGAAGACGGTGTCGTCTCGATCAATCGTTTGCGGGTACTTGTCCGTGTCCTTTGGCATCGCGAGCAGAAGGCGGGACGCTGGTGTGCCATGATGCAGCCGGGACGAGAATTCGGCTACAATACGCTTGCTCCTCGGCGACCGCGTCGCGCCTCGGAGGAGAGAAAAGGGCTCATCGATTCAAGTCACATTCTGGCTGCCAGGAAGGGGGATTCATGTCGCTCCATCCGTCGCGACGCGCAGGGCTAGAACTCGTGGCCGCGTTGCTGTTCCTTACAGCGCCGTTCTTCATGGGCGAGTCGTTTCCCGATGGGGAACCGGAGCACCAGCTCGATCATGACTCGTCGATTCCGCTCGGGGTCTCAGGCGGGAATGCCTCCGATAAGAAGGGGCTGGCCTGCTGCGGCGGTACGCTCGGGGCGCTGGTGGAGGACGCGGACGGCATGCCCGCCGCACGATGGCAGCACGGTCTTCTGTTGGCCGCCTGACTGCCGCTGGTAATTCTCGAAGCCTTAAAGTCAACGAATCGCAGCCATCTCCCAGCACTTCAATCGGTAACGCGACTTGTGCGGCTTCTGAATGCCCGTCCCTTGGCCGACTTCGATGCCGATGCACTGCTGGCCGCCGGGCCCAAACTCCAGATTCGCCACCCAGTCGCACTTGCTTTTCAGGGCTTGGCGGGGTGCGCCGGTCGCGACGTCGAAGAGCAGCAAGTGCTCGCGATCCAAGCGGATGACGGCGCTCTTCGAATCGGCGCCAAAGCCGATCGCGGCGTACCGCGCCAAGGCGTTCTGATACTCGTGCAGCCGCGTTCCTGTGTGAGCGTCCCAGACGATGACTTTGGTGTCTTCCCCCGTGCTGAGGATGAGCCTGCCGTCGGGCGAAATGCGGACGCGATTCGGGACGCCGGCATGTCCTGTCAGTGTCGCCACCGGTTTGGCGTCGCCGGTCTCGAACAGCAGGAGCGTCTTCGAGAAGCCATCGCAGATGACGAGCTTGCTGCCATCGGGCGAAATGGCGATCGCGCCAAAGGCACGGATCCGCATAGGATAGGTCCAACGCAGCGTGCCTCTCTCGACATCGAAAACCGACGTCCCCTTCTCATTCGCCGCGCGGCTGGCAATGAGGCGCCCGTTGCCGGCGATGACAGCTTCATCGATGGGAAAGTCGCCCAGCTCGGTGCGACCGACTTGCTTGCGGTCTTTCACATCCCACTCCGTCAGGACTTCGTCGTCGGTAAGGACCAGCAGGATCCCGTCCGCTTGCCTGAATTTGACCAGCGCTTCGCCTCCACCAGCAGGCAGCTCGCCGATGGATTTGCCGGTGGCGGTCTCGAAGAGCAGCACCGCGCCTTTGGAACGGCCCACTGCCGTGATCATGCCATCCGGGCTCAGGGAGAGCGATTGCGGCTCGCCTTCGATCGCGTACTCCCAAAGCGCCTCCACGGGTGGAGTCGTGGGGAGCGAAAGCGTGACAGATCTCCCCGACTCGATCCCGAAGTGTTCGCGAAGCCTGTTGCGGAGCGCCGATTCAAGGACCTGATCCATCAAATCGTTCGCGATGACTTGGCGGCCAGAGCGCTCATTCAGTAGCCGAGCCACGTGAGCCACATCCATCGCAGTGAGCAGCTCGAAGTCGGGATGAGCAATGATGCGTTTCATCGGTTCTTCCCAGCCGGCGGGATTTCGCCTACGGAATTCGGTGAGAAACACCGACTGATCGCTGCTGCGGGCGGCATCGAAAGGCGTGGCGTAGAACCACTCCACCACGAAGTCCGTTTCGGCTTCCGTCCGCAGATCGAGCAGGGCGGCCATGGCGCGGGCGCGTTCCCAACTCCGGTAGGGCTCATGCCAAGCTTCCATTGCCTGGCGGACCAGAGCAGAGGCACTCTTGGGATCGGCATCGGCCGCCGCCACGAAGTGCCCCATCTTCACCAGCTCGGCCGCATCCTGTTCGCGGAAAAGTTGCTTGCCGTGCAAGAGGATGAAGCGCCTGCCCCGTTCGGGGTCGTCGATCTTCGGCTCGCGCATTCCCGCCCGCGAGCCATCGCGCAAGAAGGCCAGCAGCGCCTCCGGGCCGAGCTTGCGGCCGGCTTCGACGATCTCCGCTTCGGTGGCGAGCGGAGTGTCGTAGGCTGGCAACATCAGGTAGTCGTCCGCGACACCAAGCCAAGTCCAAGTGCGGACGGCGGCGGGTAGCGCGGCCTGAGCTTGCTTGAAGTCTTCCACCTTCTCGGCGCGTTCGGCCGGTAGGAGCTTGACGCCGCCCGTAGCCCTTCGGAAGCGGAAGTCCTGCCAGCCGATCCAATCGGGATTGCCGAGACGCGGGGCGCCCCAAGTCTCGAAAGTCGGATCGTCTCCACTTACCCGCGTCCAGGTCGATGGATATCCGATCATGTTCAGCATGCGGGTCGCCACGGCACCCACCGTCATCGGTTCCATAGGCAACGGCTCACGCTCCGGCATGGCGCTGCTCGATTCCAAGCAAGACGGGAAAGTAGGCGCCGTGTCCCTGACATGGCTCGCGATGATCCGGAAGGCCTCGGGATTCTCCGAGGCATAGAGATTCATCAGTGCCAGCGTGCAGACGCGGGGATTGGCGTGATCGGCGAGCTTCGCCATCAGCGCGAAGGCGACCTTCTCCTCCAGCGCGGCCCGCAGGACCGACTCGGCGGCCGCGACGCGCGGATCGGATCGCGCAGGGCGGGACGTGCGGTCGAAAAGGAAGTTGCCGTAGTTCACGAATGGGATCTGATCCGCGAGCTTTGAGAACGAATCTTCCAACTCATCGGCGGCGCACGGTGCCACCGCGAGCTGGAGCGTCGTTAAGAGCGTAAGCGCGGAGAGTGTGGGGATATGGTCCTTCGATTCTCGGCGGTTCCCGGAGACCTGATTGTGGACAACCGTGCTGCGTCCCATTGAAACCTGCCGCTCCATGCGCGAACTCTCGCCATAGTAGTGGGGGGAGAGCCTCCCTTTCAATCGTCTTCCCAGAATCTTCGTGAAGCTGGCATGCCGTTCAGCCGGACTCCGCAGAGGCTGACACGACTTGCTCACCGCCAAGCGGTCAGTTCTTTCCTATGACCACCGGCTGCGACACGTTTCGGTGGCGAGCGCTCGCTCAAGAGCAGCAACTTTCCGCGAGACACAGCACGGCATCGTGCTTGTGTTCATCGGTCTCTTTGCCGTCATCACGTGGATTGCATAGCGCTGGCCGCCTTGCAATGGGTCGAAAACACCGGCAGCGGGCAGGCACGGAGTGCGGATGCGGCGCATCCGTTGCGATCACTCGTCCGCGAATTCGAGGGCACCTCCCTTGGCGCGGCGCTCCGCGTCTGCGCGGATACGGTCGCGATTCGTGATCTCGGCCGGTGTCAGGTCGGTGTCTGACAGTTTCTCGATGATGCGCAACGCTTGACTCGGGCGATTCCCATCGGATGCAAGATACTCCGCAAGGCCGAGTTGAATCGACGCGCTCCGCGCCGGGAAGCGCGTGATGTGCTTGCGGGCGAGCGCAACGAAGGGTTGCCACGCCTTGGCGTCACGGAGCCCGATGAGCATTGCTCGTGAGTCCTTTTCGCCGAGTTGCCATGTGTCGGTCGTACCGGCTGCTCCCAAATAGGTCTCCCATGCAGTCATCGGATCGCCGGCTGCCAGGTTTTCGCGGATCAATTCAAGTGCGACCTGCCGATCTTCCTCGCTGGTGGTTTCACCCTCCGGTCTCTGGCGCGCATAGGCGCGTGGGTTGTACGCCGACTCCGGAATGTGACGTCCGGCTCGCACGCTGAACCAGTCCCAATTCTCGCAATCGACGATCCCGCGCTTGAGAAGCACGACGCCCGCAACAATGCCCAAGAAAGCACCGGCGAGATGAATTGTCGATGTGGTGAGAAAGTTCCCCATTCCCATGCCGATGAATGCAACGACGCAGTCAAGTACGATGTAGAGCAGCGCCGTAGTCTGCACGGACAATTCGATGAAAGTAGCGCGCACGAAGAACAGGAGAAACCGCACTTCGTTCTTCGGCGCCCACACGGCGGAGATTCCGAGAAGTCCGTAGAGGATCGACGATGCGCCGAGACTGGCGCTCTTGGCAGTATTGAGGAACAGGATCTGCTCGAGTGCCGATTCGAGAATGCCGAGTCCCAGGTAGACTCCGAGGAACCGCAGGGATCCCAACTTGCCTTCGACGATCAATCCGAATACCCACAAGAAGATCATGTTCGAAAGCAAGTGCAGCCAGCCTGCATGCAGAAAGTTCCCGGTCAACCATTGAATCGGGTGGATCCCGTCCCCGATGAGGAGCACCCATTTCGAAGCGTCCATCTTGCTGTTCCACTGGAGAAGGAAAACGCCCACGTTGACGGCGATGAGCCCCACCGTCGCGAAGGGACGATAGTAAATTGGAGCGTTCGAACCGTATGGAATCAGCATGACGCAGCCTTCGACATCGAGCGCCCGGAGTCTTCGCGTGCCGCTACGATACTCGCCAGCTACTCCTCAGGTGTAGTCCTCTGCCTCGGGCTCACGTTCAACGCTGCTTCGCGAGGTCTCGCAGCGCGTCCTTGCCCACCCAGCGCGGAGCGGGCTCGGGCGATGCCGCGAGGCGGCGCGCCACCGCCGTCGCCGCGGCGCGGAGCTTCGCGCTCCGGCGGCCGACGGAGCGGAGCGCCCAGCTCAACGCCTTCTTGACGAAGTTGCGGTCGTCGCTTGCGGCCTTTTCGACGAGCGGCAGGCACTTCGCGAGCGCATCGTCGGTGGCGCTCCGATCGTGGAGCGCGACCGAGGCAAGGAGCGCGAACGCCGCGCGCTTCTGGAACTCGCCGCGGAGGCGCGACCACTTCGCGACCTTCGGGAGCGCGTGCGGCGTCCGATCGAACAAGTGGAAGCACACGGTGTCGCAGATCGCCCAGTTGTCGAAGTCCGCGCACCAGCGATCCATCTGCGCCGGCGTTACGCGCTCCGGATCGTCCACGAACGCCGCGACGGTCCGCGCTTCGTACCAGCCTGTCTTCCAAAGTGCGGCGGCGAGATCGTGGTCGCGTCCCAGTCCCTTCGCGATCCTCTGCATCTCCGCCATCCGAATCCCGAACGCCTTGGGCGCGTGGATGCCGTAGCGCGGCCCCATTTCGTCGCGGACCTTCTTGCTGGCAAGGTCCTTCAGCCACGTCAGAGCCTCCTCCACCGCGTACTTCATGGGCTTCGGTTTATCGGCCTTGCCGCGCGGGCGCTTGGTTGATGGCGACATGCTGCTTCCTTTAACAGCGTCAGTCAGTTATTTTCCGTCGTAGGCCTGCTGCAAGCGAGCGAT
>JAKEFC010000030.1 GCA_022616235.1 Planctomycetota bacterium | reverse complement strand
CCTCGGTGATGGCGAGATGCGTGAGATTGGGTTGCGCTACTTGCGCGAATTAGACGCCACGGCCTCTCACACGAATCTTGCAAGGCGGTGCCTGGCCACCGCACTCCACGACCGCGCTTCGCGCGGTGGGAGAATGTCGGACGGCGCCCGGGGTGCCGCGTCGGCTAGGCGTCCCCAGTGCGCTCCACCGCCAGGGCATCGATGTTCGCGGGGGCGCTGCCGAGGGCGGGGTGCTCGGCCACGATGATCGGGCGAATGCCGCCGCGCACGTTGAAGTGGCCGGTCAGGCGCATCCAGCGCGGCGCGCACGCGGCGACGAGATCATCCAAGATGCGATTCGTGACCGCCTCGTGAAAGTGGCCCTCGTTGCGGAAGGACCAGAGATAGAGCTTGAGCGATTTCATCTCGAGGCAGCGCCCCGCCGGGATGTATTGAATGCGGAAGCGCGCGAAGTCCGGCTGCCCGGTCTTCGGACACACACACGTGAATTCGGGGCATTCGAAATCGATCAGATACTCGCGTCCCGGGCGAGGATTCGGAAAGGTCTCGATGTCGCGCGATGGCTCGGTGCTCATGCTCCTTTGCCCGACTTGATCCCGAGAATCGTCTGATACCACGCTTTCTTCCAGTGCTCGAGCGTCGCGCGCGGGCCGACGGTCTTGATGTAGAAATTGCCGCCGGCGGTCTCGACGATCGCGGCGAGAAGCATCCAGTCGGGCTTCTTCGGACCCGCGGGAGCGCCCGGCATGCCGCTGCCCGTGTAGGCGCCGCGCACTTCCAAGATCGTGACGTCGAGCCCATCGACCTTCTGCTTGCTCGTTTGCGCGAAATCCTCTTCCTTCGCGTCGGGCGCCTTCTCGAATTGTCCCTTCCAGCGCTCGAGATTGGCCTCGACGCCGCCGCCCTGGTCCTTGCCGAAGAAGTGGACGATCAGCTCGCCGGCGTCGGCCGCCGCCGCGGGGGGCGGCGCGGGGAGCGAGAGCTGCTCCTTCCGCGAATTGTTGCCGTGGGGGATCGGCACGGGCTTCCACTCGGCGGGCGGCGTCCAGCGAAACCATTCGAAGTCGGTCTTCGCGCCGCCTTTCTCCGCGGGCGGGGCGGCGGGCTTCGACTGCGTGCCCGTCCCCGGCTCCTCACCGGCGGCGGCGCCGAGACCGAGAATCGCGAGAAAGAGCAGTGCTCCGATGATTCTTGTCATGGGCTATTCCTCTCGAAAACGGGGAAGGTAACTGCGGTTGCCGGAGGAGGCAAGGCGGCGGAGCCCGAGCGATTTCCGGTCGATAAACAGGCATGGCCGCAGCAATTGGCGGCGCGCCCGCAACCGGGCCGGTGGCGGCGCGCGCGCCCGCCGCTAAAGTTGAGTCCAAAGAGTCGGCGCACTACCACGCCTGGGCTGTGCTCGATTGGCGCTATCCTACGCGACTTGTACCTGCCGCGACGCGGCGCGATCCGGGGAGTTTCATGGCATGAGGCATCCAGCACCGAAGGGTCCATTGTTGATCGTCGGGGCCGCAAGCCACGGCGAGGTCGTGCTCGATCTCCTGCGGTCGCTCCCGGAGCCGCCGGAGATTCGCGGATTCATCGACTGCGGAACGGAGGGACGCTTCGTCGGCCGCAAGGTCGGCGGCGTGTGCGTCCTCGACGGCATCGAATCGATTTCATCTTACGCCGGCAAGGTCGCGGGCGTGATCCCGGCCGTCGGCGACTGCGCGGAGCGAGAGGCGATCGCCGCGCGCGTGCGTGCCGCCGGGATCCCCATGCTGGCGGCGGTCCATCCGACCTCGCATCTCTGCTCCGGCGTCGAGATCGGCGCGGGGTCGGTGGTGCTCGCCGGGGCGCTGCTCGGTGTCGGAGCGCGGATTGGAATCGCTGTCATCGTGAATTCCGGAGCGATCATCGAGCATCATTCCGTGATCGGCGACTTCGCCCACATCGCCCCCGGGTGCCGCCTCGCGGGCGGCGTGCGCGCGGGCGAGCGGGTGTGGATCGGGATCGGCGCGACAGTCTTGCAGAACGTCTGCATCGGTCCGGACGCCCAGATCGGGGCCGGGGCGGTCGTGATCCGCGACGTGGAAGCGGGGGTCACCGCGGTCGGCGTGCCTGCGAGGCCGATCGACGAGCGCGATCGTGTCCACCCGGAGATCGATATCGTCTAGGAACATGCGGGCGGTGGACGTGAGGATCGCGAAAACCCGCGCTTCCGTATCGATGGCGCGGGACCGAATGGATACGCTCAAGTTTGAAATCCCGGCACGCGCGGCCCGAATGCATGAGGTTTCATGTCGAAGTACAACATAGGCGATAGCCTCCAAGGCGGTTATCACGTATTCGACATCAAGGCCGGCGGCATGGGCGTCGTATACCTCTGCTTCCAGCCATCGACGAAGCGCCTCTATGCGATCAAGACGGTACGCATCGGCGAAGACGTCGATGCGGAGGATTTCCTCGAACGCTTCCGCGACGAAGTGAACAACTGGATCCACATCTCCGCGGAGCGCAGGCATCCGAATATCGTGGATGCGCTCCTCTACAACGAAGACGAACGCTGGCTCTTCCTCGAATACGTCGACGGGCCGCACCTCTTCGATCTCACGCGCGCGGGCCCCGCGCAACTGCAGCACGCGATCGCGTGGGCGCGCGACATCGCGAAGGGGATGCTGTGTCTGCACGAGGAATTCAAGCTCGTCCACCGCGACCTGAAACCGCGTAACGTGCTCGTCGACCAGCAAGGCCTCACCGCCAAGATTACGGACTTGGGGATCGGCAAGGTCTTCGAAGGGGAGCATCAGCTCCATACTCTCGTCGGCACGCCGGGTTACATCGCGCCGGAGACGATGCGCGGAGAGACCGACTTCCGCGCGGACGTCTATTCGTTCGGCGCCGTCTTCTATCGGATGCTCACCGGTCAGGAAGCGCTCGGGAAGGGCCTGCCGACGGAGGCGCCGGTGATCGTGCCGCCATCGCTGCGGAATCCGCTCGTGCCCGAGTCGCTCGACGGCATCGTGCTTCGCTGCCTCGAAGGGGACCCCGGGAAGCG
Source organism: Planctomycetota bacterium (assembly GCA_022616235.1). Classification (GTDB taxonomy): domain Bacteria; phylum Planctomycetota; class UBA8108; order UBA1146; family JAKEFC01; genus JAKEFC01. Next base: position 6,253 of record JAKEFC010000030.1, on the reverse strand, counting down.
CTTCCCGTCGTTCCGCGAGGTGCTCGCCAAGCTCGACGGATTGCCGATCGCGATGGCCGATCGCGACGTGAAGGAGATGGGGACCTACCGGTACTGCAAGACGCACCGCTTTCACTCCCCGATCGCTTCGAATCAGCCGGACTGCATCTTCTGCGAGCATCAACGCACGCGCCTCGCCAAGATCGCGGCCGCCACGGAGGCGGTGCAGGCGCGGAGAGGCGCGGGGCGGGACTCCGCGACGATGGTGATTGGGGGAACGCCGCCTGGCGCGGGGCGCGGAGGGAGCACGGGGGCTGCCGGCGCCGCGGCCGCCACGATCGCCGCCGCGGCGCCGACCCTGGCCGGGCCAAGGATGCAAGTGACGGCGAGCGAACCCATCGGCCGCCCGCAAGAATTCGTGACGTTGACAGCGCCCGGCACCGCGCCTCTCGATCCGACGCTCGCGCTGCCCGCCACGCCGGCGATCGCCGCCAAGAAGGCAGTCACGTACGTAGTCGCGCATCGCAAGGCCGCCATCGGCGTCGCCGCGGCGCTCGTAGTGCTCATCGTCGGGGGCGTCTACATCAAGGGTCTCGGCAAGGGCGCGGGCGCGAGAACGAATCCGCGGCGAGACAAGGAAGCGATCGCGGAAAGGAACGCAGGCGGCCGCGATAACCTGAGAGCGACGAACGGCAACGAGCGCGGAGTCCTGGACAAAGAGCAGCCAAACGCGGGAGACGGCAAAATTTCCGAGGGAGGTCCCCGCGGCAACGGCGGCGAGCCGATTGACGTGAATCAGTGTGGCGAGTGCAAGAAACCTTTGGACCCCGACGACAAGTACAACTTGCTAAGTGGCGGCGAGATCATCCGCAAGGATCTACCGCAGGAATTCTGCAGGCATTGCGCCAAGGTGGAATGCCAAGAATGCGGGTATCTAAACACCATTCCCACTTTTGCTGAAACCAAATGCGCAAAGTGCGGAGGCCCGCAATTGATGGCCGTTACGCCGCCTGCTGCTACTGATGCAGACGAATAGCACAATCGCAAGCGGCGAACTTGGAGCCTGGCAGCCTCTCTTCCCTTCGGCAATTTCGCCCCCCGCGCTACGTCGCGTCCAGCACCGTTGATCGCTGCAGCTCCCAGACCGTGCCTTGCGAGTCGGTGTACTTGATCTGGCCGACCCCAGGGGCAAAGTAGAAGTCGCGGTGCTCCGCGCGTCCCTGCTCCCGTACCTCGACCTTGATGCAATTCTCGTAGGTGCGTCCACCCGTCTCTATCGAGAGCCCGATTTCTACTACGCGAGCTTCGTAGCGGCGCTTGCCCTTACCGAAATCGTCGACAACCGCGCGCTCTCCGACCTTCTCTTCGGGATTGACGAGGCCGATCGGCAGGCGGTCCCTCGATCCGGTGTAGCGGATCTCGAGGACGCGGCTCGTGGGCAGCTTCTGCCACTCCTGCTTGAACGGACTCGGCTCGCCGGCGATCTGCAAGTCCACGTTGAACAACTCGCCGGAGCCATCCGTGACCTCGTACGTGGTTGCGGGACCGTTGATCACGTTGTATTCCCAGCGCACTGACTTCTTGAGCGGAACATAGTCCTCGAAGCGCGCGGCGAGGCGGCAGTAGAGTTTCTTCTCATCGTCCGTAAGCGGGATTGCGCGCTCGACGAAGACTTCCTTGAACAGCTTGTAGGCCAGCTCGAATCCGCCGGCATTCGCGTCGTTGGAGGTCTTCGCCGCGTCGTAGTGGAGCACCGCGAGCTTGCGAAGATTCGATGTGTCGTCCTCCTCCTGCTTCGCGATCTCGGCGCGGATCTCGATTTCTTCGCGCGGCTCGAGGCCGCCAGACTCGAGGATTTGACGATAACACGTGAGGAGGCCGTCCTTGGTACCCGCGACGTCCACTTGCGTCTTCTGTGCATGACTCAATGCTTCTTCGAGAAACGGCCGCGCCTCGCTCGGCTTGCCGGCGCGAAGCGCAGACACCCCGGCAGCCCGCACGATCTCCGGCTTGGAGGTGCGAATGATCGTGTCGTCTACCGCACGAAAGATCTTGTATGCCTGCGGGTGCTCATCTTTCTTGCTGTAGGCGAGGGCAGTGTGGAGCTTGTCGTCATCGGTAGGCGCGCCGATCGCATTGAAGGAGTCGATGCTCTGTTGGTGCTGCCCCAGTGCAATGTAGCAGCGTTGGATCTGGCGCACGACTTCGTCGCGCAGGTCATCGAGTTTTCTTTCCGTGACGAGCTGCCGCGCTTGCTGCAGCTTTTCCATGCGCGGCGTCGGATCGATCTCCCTCGCCTCCGCCAGTAGGGTTTCGACTTGGCGCCGGTCGATGTCGAGGATCTGGTCGTGGAACTTCCCGATCTCGGCCGGATCGAGCTGCGAGCGCAGCTCGGGCTTCAGCTCGGTTTCGAGCATCGCAAGAGCGGCATTCTGGTCGACGCGTGCGCGCGCGCGAACTTTTTCCTGGAGCGCCGCCCATTCCTTGCCGGCTTTGTACTTCCCCGAAGCCTTCGTGCACTGCTCCAAGAGCGCCGCGTGCTCCGGGGCGAACTGCTGCTGGACGCAAAGCTCGCGCGCCTCGTCGATCTGCTTCAGCGCGAGGTCCCACTTCTCGATGCGCCCGAGCGCCTCCGCGCTCGCGATGAGGAGCTTGATGTACTGCTGCTGCGCGACGGTGCGCACGTCCGAGTAGTCTTTCTCCGTCAAGAACTCGGTGTCCACCTTGCGGAGGAGGTCCATCGCCTGGCGAAAGCGCAGAACCTCCTGCGTCTCGCTCGTGCCGTAGACGAGGGATTTCGCCGACTGGATCAACTCGTCGCGCTCGCGCTTCTTTCGCGACCACGCGTTGTAATTGTCGAAGTAGCCGCGCAGGCGCCCGCGGAAATCGACCCACTGCGGCCAAGAAGCGCGCGGCTCCTGGCCGTATTGCAGGTAGTTGTTGAGGATCGCCAAGACTTCCTTCACGCGCTGGCGCTTCGACTCCTCGAGCAGCTCGACCTTGCGCTCGTTGTCGTACGCTTGCACTTGTAGGAAGAGATCGCGGTACATCTCGTGGTAGCCGTGGCTCCGCTGGCGCGCATCGATCTCCGCGGCGGCGGTCATGTCCGAGAGCACGTCGTTCGTGAGCACGCCCTTCGACTGCAAGACTTGCGTGACGCGTCCGTTGTAGAAGGGGAGGCGCGGATCGTCCGCCTGCGGCGGGCGCGGACACTTGCGGAGCGTGTCCCGCGCCTGCGCGAGCGCCGACTCGCTCTCGATCAGGATCCCGTAGCGCAGGAAGGAGTATGCGATGCCGAGCTGCGCTTCGAAGTCATTCGCACGCAGCTTGCGCGCCCGCTCGAAGAGCGCACGCGCCTTCGAGAAAAGCTCGCCCGCCGCCGTCCTCTGCTCTTGGATCTGCTTGCTCCGCGATCCCGAGCCGCTCAGGAAAGCGGGCTCCGCGCGGCGCCCCAGCTCGCAATAGGCTTCCGCGTGGCCGAGGAACTTGTCGTATTCCAGATTCTCGGTGAGCTGATACGCGCCTTCCTCGACGTCGCGATCGATCGTGTCGAAGGTCGCGATCGCTTCCGAGGCCTGGCCAAGCTCGACCTGGCACTTGCCGATCCGCACCTCGATCTCGGGGCGCGCCTCATCTCCGAACTCGCGCAAAGAGCCGATCGCGCCCTTGTAGGCCTCGAGCGCGGCGGCGACGTTGCCCGCTTCGTAATTCGTGTTCGCCTCGTTGATGCGGCCGCGCACGTCATCGGGGAGGCTCTTGCACCCGGAGGCGAGGCCCAAGGGCAGGATAGCGACGCAGAGCGCGAGCGGAATTCGAATCGGCATGGCGGACATTCGGAGGCTCCTCCGTAGGGTTGCTATCGTTTTCTGAAAACTATCGTAAGCGTCTTTTCCGTGGGGGCGTCGCTCGCGCTTTCCTTGGTCATGAAGCGCGTGGCTCGCACGGAAAGCTTGCATTGACCCAAGTCTACCTCGTCGAGCGAGCGCCCATCCTTCGGCCGAAAAAACGCCACGCGCCGATAGGTCGTCGCGTCGCTCTCCGGCAAGGTTACGTCGTCGAGGCATTTCTCCAGATAGTCGTTCAGCATCATCTGATTCGTATTCGAGATGTTTGCCGTCGAGAAAAACCCGGGAATGATCGCGAACAAGAACGGCACGATCGAGCGCACGTACGAATAGCCGACTTCATCGGCGACTTCCTCGGCCGACAAGAAGTCGAACGCGGTCTCATCGCTCCCCGCGAAGACGACATCCGAGGACTGCACCTCGAAGCGCGCATCCGCGGACGTGTTCTGCAGGTAGATCGCGATCGGGAGGATGTCCCAATCCAGGAGGTTCCGCCCGTAGAGCCGCGCCACGTCCGCCTCGCCCCCCGGGAGCGCGGCGCCGATCGTCAGTCCATCCCAACTCTCCCGATCGAAGAGATTGCCCGCCGTTTTTTCCGGGAGCTTTCCCGCGCTGAAAGAGACGCATCCGATGGTCGCCGCAAGGGCGATCGCGAGCGGTGCGAACAGGGGGCGAAAACGATTGGGATGCACGAAGTCACCTCGAACTCTCGATGGGAAAACTCTGCGCCGCGGCGCCGGATTCTATGGACTCCCCCGGATCTTGCCAATAAGGCTTTACGGGCGCCGTGTTTGCGGCTTCGCGGCAAACAGGAATCTACCAGTTGGTTGCGTCGCCGCACCGCGCTGGTTACGGTCTTCCCCACTCGAACCGACCGGAGCGCCGAGCCGCATCGGCAAACCGGCAGAGGAGGGGGCATGGCAAGGGCGAATATCGACTTCCGTACAGCTTCGCACCGGGGCGCCGCGCGCGCCGCACTCGTCGCGGCGATCTGCGCGCTCGCGCTCTCGTTCGGTTGTTCGAAGTCCGCCGCTCCCGCGGGCGGCGATTCCGCCGCCGCCGCGCCTTCGAACGGTTCCGGCGCGGAGAGCGCGGAAAGCGGCGCGGCATCGCTCGCGCCCGCGAACACCGACGCCGCCCGCGTCATGCCGAGCGCCAAGGGCGCGGAGAGCGCGGAGGTCGCCGCGGCGCGGAGCGCGGCGACCGCGGCACGCGCCGCCGCGGAGAAAGCGAACGCGCAGCGCCTCGCGAGCGAAGAGTATCAATCCGCATCGATTCGGGAATTGGAAGCCACCACCTACGAGGCCGACGATGCCGCAGCCGCGGTCGCCGCGTTCCGGGATGCGGAGCGCGGGTTCCAAGGCGCGGAGCGGAGCGCGAAGGACGCCTCCGTGGCGCTCCTCGAAGTGGAGGGGCTCACCGCCAACTACGAGGCGCTGCGCAAGGAGGCCGCGATCCTGCAAGCGGAGGAGCACGCGCCCGAGCTTTGGAAGAGCGCGGCGAACGCCTACGAGCGCTCGAGGAAGCAGATCGAAAAGGCGAGCTTCGCGCCGCACCAGGCGAAGGAGTCCCTGATCCGCGCGACGGCGGACTTGAAGACGGCGATCGCGTCGATCCGCGATTACTCCGTACACAAGGATCGCCTGATGAAGGTGCGCTCGAAGGTCTACGAGAGCTATTCCCTTTCGAACGAGGCCCAGCTCGAGCGCTACGCGAGCGTCGAATACGGCGAGGCGGTGGCGGAAAAAGGGCGCGGCGATCGCGCTTGGGAGAAGCGTGAGTACGTGAAGGCCCTCGGGCACTACGAAACGGCCGAGGCGTCCTTCGCGCGCGCGTTCGAGATCGCGAAGAAGGCGCGGCCGCCGGAGGAGGAGACGGCGCTCGTGCCGCGGAAGAAGACGGACGGCGCACGGGCGGGGGGCGCGGGAAGCGGGGGCGGCGAAGGCGGCGATGGCGATGGCGATGGCGATGGCGGCGGCGGCGGCACCGAGCCGGCGCCGGAAGCCGAGCGCGTCGACAAGGAGCCGCAGGGACCGAGCGAAGCGGAGATCGCCGCCAAGCTCACGGAGACGCTCCACGGCGCGCCGAAGTTCGAAAAGGGCGTGCTCGCGCTCGTCTACGAGAAGCCCGCCGATTTCCAGCTCGACTGCGAGATCCAACAGGGCACGCCATCCGAAAACGTCCAATTCGACGTGCGGAACAGTTGGCGTTATTGGCGCGAGATCTTCGCCTTCGCGGGCCACACGCGGGGTCACCTGCTCCACAGCGCGGAGTTCGACGGCGACGTCACGGTCAGGTGCCAGGTCGAATTCGACATCCTCGTGGACAACCCCGAGTTCCAGGTGATCCTCAACTCCGACGGCCGTACGTTTTGCGCGAGCCAGTTCTGTACCGACATTCGCCAATTCGTGAAGGGCAAGCCGAAGGGG
>JAKEFC010000215.1 GCA_022616235.1 Planctomycetota bacterium | reverse complement strand
CTCTGGACCCTCGCGGCGGCGGCGGGGGTGATCGCACTCGGCGGCGTGACCATACTGTTCGCGCCGCGCGCGCTGCAGGCGCGGATCGAGCGCGCCGCGGCGCGCCTACCGGGGGGGCGATTCCTCGCGCGCCTCGCCGCCGCGATCTGGCAGCTCCGCACGCAGAAGCGAGCGTTGCTCATCGCGTTGTTCCTGTCGGTGGTGACGCAAGCCGGCATCGTCGTGACGCACATGATCGTCGCGCGGGCGCTGATCGGAGAGTACCCGCGCGCGGATCAGTATTTCTTCCTGATCCCCGTCGGCCAACTCGGATTCGCTCTGCCGGTGTCCCCGGGAGGTCTCGGCGTGGCGGAGTGGGCCTACAAGGCGCTCTTCAGCAGCATGGGGGCGACGCATGGCGCGGAGGTCGCGCTCTGCTACCGAATCCTCATGGCGATCTGCGCGGCGTGGGGAATCTATTTCTATGTGCGCGGCAAGAAGGCGCTGGAGGAAGCCGCCCGCGCTACCGAAGAGATGAATCGCGAGCCGGAGCCGGTAGAATCGGCATACGCGCAGGGGAATCCGTCCATGAAGTCCACAAGCAACGAAGGCGCGCAAGGGTGAGCGAGAGCAATGGAGAGCGGGCGGAGCGAGGCGCGTTCGGCGGCGCTCGCGAAGGCGCGCCCGCGCGCACGCCGCTGTGGGGCGCGTTCCACATCCACACGAGTTTTTCCGATGGGGGAGTGACGCTCCGCGACACCGTGGACGCCGCGCTCGCCGCGGGGCTCGACTTCGTGGTGATCACCGACCACAACACGCTCCGCGCGCGCGAAGCGGAGGGGTACGATCAGGGGCTCCTCGTGCTCGCCGACGTCGAGCTGACGCCATCGCCCTTCCACAACCATCTGCTTGCGCTCGGTCTCGCGGGCGATGCGCGGCTCCAGTGCCGGGGATCGCAGGAGCGCCTGTTGTCCGCGGTGGAAGCCGCCGGCGCGACCGCGTGGGTGCCGCATCCGCGCGGCTTCCTGAACCCGTGGCTTGCGCTCTGGAATCGGCCGTGGCGCACGTGGGATCGGCGCGTCTGCGGGATCGAGCTGGCGACCTTCCTCGTCGAATGGGCGGAGTCGGTGCGGCCATGGAATCTGCACCGGCGACTTCAGAGGCCGCTGGCGCTGTCCTTCGAGCCCGACCCGCGGACGCTGGCGCGTTGGGATTGGCTCAACGAGCAGCCGCGGCCCGCGCCCGCCGTCGGATTCATCGGCATCGACGCGCACCGGCGCTCGCTCTTCGGCGGCCGCATCGCGACGCCTTCCTACGAGCTGCTTTTCCGCACGCACAATCTGCTCGCCTGGTGCGATCCGCCGACCGGCGATTGCGCGCGCGATGCCGCCGCGTTGCGCGCCGCGCTCATCGCCGGCCGCTTCGTGAACGTGTTTTGCAGCCCCGACGAGGAGCGCGGACTCGTGAGCTTCGATGCACACGGGGGCGCGCTCTCGTTGCGCGCGCCGGAGCGCGACGAGACCGAGCTTCGCATCCTGCGCTCTGGACAAGTCGCGGCGCGGGCGGGGGGCCATCGCCTCGACCTCGCCGCCGCACCGGCCGGCATCTATCGCGCCGAGATCCGCCGCAACGGCCGCCTCTGGGCCCTCACGAATCCGCTCGCGATTCCTGCCGGGGCGGGCCGCGACGCGCCGCCGGCGGCACCGGCCGAGCACGGCCGCCTCGACGCGACGCTTGAACCTGCTGAGGCGTAGCTCCTCGCCGAGCCAAGACTTGGCAGAAATCTCTCCAAGTCTTTTCTTGCATCGACCGCATCCGGACATTATTCCTACCCGCCATGAACGGCCGCCTGCGCCGATCCCTCGCCGCGCGCCGCGCCATGGGCCTGAGAGGAGTTATTTCCATGTGTCGTTTTCCTGCTTGCTCCAGCGGCCTTCTTCTCATCCTTTGCATCGTCACTGCGGCGTCGTGGCCGCGACATGCGCTGGCCCAAGGCGGTTTTCCTCCTCCGCCCTCCACGGTCCAGGAGATGCTTGGAGAGGTCTGCGATGATTAGACAGACACCTGGGGCATGTGCTGGATTCGCGAGCCCGACAACGATCAGAACTGTCCCGATGAAGGCGGTGCCATCAGCTGAAGGGTCATGCACTGGTGCACCTTCGGGGTGTGCATTGGGCGGAACTTAAGCCAGGGGAGAAGCCCGGATCGAGCAGGCTTGTCGCGGTGGATGGACCCCTCGGCAGGAGGCTCAAGCGATGAGCGTTTTAGAAAGAATCTCAGAATTGCCTCTTACGGGAGCCGTCCAACCTGACGAGGAAGTAGATCGCCTAAGTGCCCTCCCGATCAATGCACCAGAATGGCTTACGGTAGCTTTCCGGAGGCTCAAACTGGCCGGCACGCGATTCTCGCTCTCCGAGGCTGAGGACGCTTCAGGCATGGGGGTGGAGATGCGCTGGATGACGCCGGCTCAGATAGTCGAGGAGACTACTGTTGCCTATCCTGGCGTCGCGGCTGTGAAAAGAGGCTACCTACCCGTTGGCCAATGTCTGGAAGGCTCGGGCGATCCATATTTCTTGAGGCTTGACGACAAACGAGATGACCCAGCGATTGTGCGGATCCCGCACGAGGCAATCGCTGCCGGAGATGCGCTCGCGGATGAAGAGGTAGAAGTCGTCGCAGATACTTTAAGCGAGTTTCTTTGCAAGTGCACTGTCGACTGATGTCCAAGCCGATTCGGGGTCGTGGGCGTCCTCCCCTCTGCGCACCAGGGTGTTCCCGCTGATGTTCCCCCCCGAGAGTTGTCGCAAGCGCATGGCTTGTGTTCGCATTCGGACGCTCCTGTTAGATCGCCCGTTGCAGGGCTCGCGCCCTACTCAGCCCGGAAGGTGCTACCGCGCGGCCCGGTGGCGCCGAAGCGCAGAGGACCGCGCCGACCTCGGCGCAGATGTTTCTGGGTGTACGAGACCGGCTCCCATGCACCAAGGTCGAGCACCTCTGGGACGAGCCGCGCACCGACGCAAAGACCGGCGACAAGGACCGCATCCGCAAGTGCTGGCTATTCCGATCAGCGCGGCAAGCGCGGAACAGCAACCCGTGTTCATACCGCCGCTATCTTGCGGCGATGAGAGAAAGCCGCTATCTTTCGCGATCTTCATCGCTTTGCGTGCACTGACTTCACTTGCTAAGGAACCCCGATGACCGTCGACAAGAGCCTCCGCCTGCGCGCGTCCATGACGCGCCAGAAGAACGTCCTCAGCCGCGCTCAACGCATCGCCGAATTGACGAGGTCCGGCAAGTTCAAGGCCGGCGACACGAGCCCATTCGGGCTGCCCAAGGTGCGCGTACTGGTCGTGAAGAAGCGCGCGAAGAAGAAGGAAAAGAAAGCCGAGGAAGGCGCAGTCCTCGAGGCCGGCGCGGCCGCAGCCGCTCCCGCGGCCGCCGGCGCCGCTGCCGGCGCCAAGCCCGCAGCCGCGGCGAAGGGCGCGCCGAAGCCGGCCGCCGCCAAAGGCGATGCCAAGCCGGCGGCGAAGCCCGCGAAGAAGTGAAGTAAGTCCCGAGTCACCGGGTCCGCCCAGCCAAGCTCACGTCAGATCACCGCGAGAAACGGCGCAAAGGTCGAGATTCCCTGCCGATCCCCCCCCGCCGCGGCGACTCATCATAATATACCTTATCGGAACATCCCTAGGAGAGGCGGTTCGAGGGCGACCGAGCCGCCGAGACGATTCACGCCGCATTGCCTGGACTTTCGCCGCTCGTTGTTCGCTGTGCGCGCCGCGGTTCTACCCGTTACAGCCGCGGATCCACCGGCTCGCTTTCGAGCGCGAGCACGCCGAAGACGCACTCGTGAACGCGCCGGAGCGGCTCGCCGCGCACGAAGCGCTCGAGCCCTTCGATGCCGAGCGCGAACTCGCGGAGCGCGAGCGACCGCTTCCCGCTCAGTCCGCGCGAGCGCAGGCGTTCGAGATTCTCGGGAGCCGAATACTCGGGCCCGTAGATGATGCGCAGGTACTCGCGGCCGCGACATTTGATCGCCGGCTGGAGGAGGCCGCGCTTGCCTCGGGAAGTGAACTCCCGCGGCTTCACGACCATCCCCTCGCCGCCGCGCTCGGTGATCTCCTCCCACCAGCGCACCGCCGCGGCTTCGCTCTCCGTGTCGGTGACATCTACGACGCGAAACGGAGTCGCGACGATGATACCGCCCGCGAGCCGCGCGAGAGTCTCCATGTGCCAATCGTGCGGGCGGTCGGTGAAGACCCCGCCCTCCGCGGCGAGGAGATGGAACGGCGCGAGCCGGACTTCTTCGATGGAACGCACGGCCCAGCAGTAGCGCCGGTAGGCGGCAATGTAGTCTCCGGCCATTTGCCGCCGATTCACCGTTCGCGCCAGGAGAGCTTGAATTTCGATGCCGCGCGCGGCGGCCGCATGCAGAGAATCCTCCGCGGCGCCGAGAATCGCCGCCGCTGCCGCGCCTACCGGCGCATATTGGCCGGCGATGAGCGCCTGTCCCTTCGCAGACCACGGCATGATCTCGCAGTCTAGGCAAAGCCAATCCGTGCGCAGCTCCTCCCAAAGCCCCGCGCGACTCGCCGCCCAGCGCACGCGCTCGAGCAGACTCGCCGCGAGCGTCCCATCATCGAAAAAGCGCCGCCCAGTGCGCGTGTAGCAGATGCCGCTGCCTTCTCCGACCACTCCGAATCGTTTTCGCGCAGCTTCATCGTCGCGACATACGAGGAGCACGGCGCGCGATCCCATATGCTTCTCCTCGCACACCACGCGCGGCACGCCTTCCTGCCGGTAGTACGCGAACGCTTGCGCCGGATGCTCGAGCAGCGCCGGCTGCTGGCTCGTCGCGCACGGCGACATCGTGGGCGGCAGATAGACGAGCCACTTCGGATTCACAGCGAAGCGGCTCATCACTTCGAGCGCCGCGGCCGCGTTCTCCGCGCGAACCGTCACGTTGCCGTGGAGGCGAGTTGCTACGATCCGCTTGTCGATCACATCCTCGAGATCGAGCACGTCGTCGTGGCGCTGTTGGGCGGTAAGCGCGGGCGCTTGCAGCCCCGGCGTGAGGAACGGTTTGCGCGGCTCGGCGTAGGTGCGTCGCGCCGCGACGGAGACCTGCTCCCGCTCGGGGTAGCGAAGCGCGGTCAGCTTCCCGCCGAAGACGCAGCCCGTGTCGATGTTGATCGTGCGGTTCAGCCACTCCGGGTCGGGCACCGGCGTGTGTCCGTAGACGACCATGGCGCGGCCGCGATACTCGGCGGCCCAGTCGTAGCGGACGGGGAGCCCGAAATCGTCCGTCTCCCCGGTGGTCTCGCCGTAAAGGGCGAACTCGCGCACGGCTCCGGAGCCTCGCCCCTGCATCGACTCCTTCAACCCGGCGTGAGCGACGACGAGGTTGCCGCCGTCGAGCACGTAGTGGCTCACGAGGTCATCGAGGAATGCCGCGACCCGTTCGCGAAACTCCTCGGTGCGATCGCCGAGCTGCGCCAACGACTCCGCGAGTCCGTGCGTAATCTGCACATCGCGGCCGCGGAGCTTGCGCATGAGCTTCATGTCGTGGTTGCCGGGGACGCAGAGCGCCGCCCCCGCCGCCACCGAGTTCATGACAAGCTCCAGCACCTCCGGCGTGCGCGGCCCGCGATCGACGAGGTCGCCGAGAAATATCAGCTTGCGATCCGCCCGCGGCTCGACGGCGCACGCAGCTTCGTTCACGCGCCAGCCGAGGGTGCGGAGCAGCTCCAGAAGCTCATCGAAGCAGCCGTGCACGTCGCCGACAATGTCGAACGGTCCGCGCTCGTGCCTCAGGTTGTTCCAGAGCGGCGTCCGCTCGACCGCCGCGCTCTCGATCTGGTCCGGCGAGCGGAGGATGAATACGTGGCGAAACCCCTCCGCCTCGAGCCTGCGCAGCGAGCGGTGCAACTGCGCCGCCTGCTGCCGAATCACGTGGGGTCCGAAGGCCCGATCCGGCCGCGTGCGATTCCGCTCGTGTGCCACGCGCTCGGGGACATCGAGGACGACGGCGACCGGCAGACAGTGGAACTCGCGCGCCAGCGCAACGAGCGGCTTCCGCGAGTCCGCTTGCACGTTGGTGGCATCGATGACGGTCAGCTTGCCGGCCGCGAGCCGTTTGCGGGCGATGTAGTGCAAGAGATCGAAGGCCTCCGCCGTGGCGGCTTGATCGTTCTCGTCGTCGGACACCAGCCCGCGGCAAAAGTCGGAGGACAGAACCTCGGTTTCCTTGAAGTGGCGGCGAGCGAACGTGCTCTTGCCGGAGCCCGAAACTCCGACCAAGACGACGAAGGATAGCTCTGGGATCTTGATCGTGGTCACGCGGTGAGATCCTCGGAGATTCCCCGCGCTTCTTCCTGGGCGCCGGCGCCGGGCGCCGGCGCCGTGTTCGTGAATACGCCCATCTGCGTGGGCGGTCCCAGCTCGGGATCCTCAAGCCCGACCGCGAGGAATCGCACGGCGTAACCTCGCCGCGAGGCGACCCCGGCGGCCCACTCGCGGAATTCCGAGCGCGTCCACTCGAAGCGATGGTCGCGATGGCGGAACTTGCCGGCGGGCAACGATGGCCAAGTCGCGTTGAACTCGCGATTGGGTGTCGTCAGCACCACGCTGCGCGGCCGCGCGAACTCGAAGAGCACGCGCTCGAACGCGGCAAGCCGCGCGGAGTCGAGGTGCTCCACCACTTCGACGACGGCCGCGGCGTCGTAGCCGGCGAGCCTCGCATCGCGATAGAGGAGCGAGCCGTGCAAGAGCCGGATGCGCTCCTTCTGGAGCGGCGGCATGCGCTCGTAGCGCAGCGTGCGCGCCGCGCGTTCGAGCGCTATTTGCGAGACATCGACGCCCGTGATCCGCGTGAACTGTCGCTCCTTGAGCAGCATCCGCAAGAGGCGCCCTTCGCCACAGCCGAGGTCGAGCACGCTGCGGGCGGCGCTCGCCTTGAGCGCCGCGAGCACCGTGCCGAGTCGCTGTTCGTTCAGGCTCAGCGTACGCTCGACGGTCGCTTCCTCTTCGGCTTGCGCGCGCGCGGTCGCATCCGGATCGGGGTCGCTCTCATCCGCGAGCTGCGCCAGGGCATCGCTCACCAAGCCGCGCTGATACTTCAGGTAGCGGAGCGTGATCGCTTCCCGTTCCGGGTGCTCCGCCAGCCACCCTGCCCCCCGCCGGAGCAGCTTCTTCACCTCGTCGTCGCCGACCCAATAGTGCTTGTCGTTGTCGAGAACCGGCACGAGCACGTACAGATGGCTCAAGAGACGCTGCAAGGTGACGGTCCCTTCCAACGTGACGCGGCAATAGGGACTCTCCCCCCAATCGGCGTGCCGCGCATCGAGCGGCAGCCGCGCCGAGGTCACGCGATACCCGAGCGGCGCGAAGAGCTTCGCGACGAACTCTTCGCCTCCGCGGCAAGGCAGCACGGGCAAGGTCGCGGCGAGCGGGATGGGCCGCGCCGCCAGCTCCGGGCGCTCCTTGCTCTGTCCCGCGAGCGCGCTGCCGAAGACTTGCGCGATCGCCACACTGAGAAAGGACGACGCCGCGTAGGGACGGTCGTTCACGTATTCTTCGAGCCGCCGCGCCTCGCCGGCCGCGCCAGCGCGCTTGCGCACGAGTCTCACTGGATCGACCTCTACGAGCAGGGCGGCCATGCACCGCTCTGGGCTCGCCTCGGGGTAGTAAACATGCGCGTTCCCGAACGACAGCTCGAACGTGTGCGCATTCGCGGGGTTCTTCCGGAGTAAGTGCCCGAGGTCCGTCGCAGGCGAGTGGGTCGTCGTCAACGTGAGCAGCATCTGCGCTCCTAACCGGGAAATTTTCGCGCGGCGCCGGATTGCACGGGGCTCGCGTCTTCGCAGAGGTCCGCGAGCGCTTTCTCCGCGAGGGCACGCGCCGCCGTGTGGTCGATTTCCGCGCCGTAAAGTAGCCGCGCTTGCAGTCGCGCTTGACGCGCGAAAAATTCGAGTCCGCCGCGCACCGCGATGCCGGCCGACTCCATGCGCCGCGCAAATGCCGTCACGGGCGGGTCGTAGACCAGCTCGATGGCGAGTTCGCCGCGGAACTCGTCGAGGGACCAATCTTTCGGGAGCGGGTCCCCGGCGCCGCGCCCCGCGCCGGTCGCATTGATGAGCACGCGCGCCGCGCGGAGCGCATGGCTCGCCGCCGCTGCCGCGGCGCCGCGCGCGATGCAAGCCGCCGGATGGCCGGCGTGGCGGAGCGCGGCAGAGATCCCCTGGGCGGCGCCGCCCGCCCCAAGGATCGCGACCGGTGCGACGCTCGCGATCCCAGCGTCGGCGAGGATCTCGAGTGCGGCGGCGCCATCGGTGTTGAAGCCCACCCACCGTCCATCCGGCTCGCGGCGCAGCGTGTTCCACGCGGGGAATCTCGCCGCGTCGTGATCGCCGGGCGCGGCGACACCGCGCGCCCACGTCTTGTGAGGAGCCGTTACCGCGAGTCCGCGAAGCGGGACGTGCGGCGCCGAGAGGAGCGAGTGCGGCGCTCCCGTCGAGATGTCGGCGAACAACGACGCAACTCCGCTTCGCCGGAGCAGTGCGTTGTGGAATCCGGGCGAGAGGCTTCGCGCCACCTCGGCGCCGATCACTGCGAAATGGATCGGCAGCGGCTCGCGCGGGTCGAGCGCATAGCGCGCGAGGAGCGCCTCGATCGCCGGTTGCCCCGGGTCCGTGCCCGCGGCGCCGCGCACGCGCGCATAGCCCCAAGCCCCGGGACTCGCCGCGAGTGCGGCCAGCCGGGAAGCGCTCCCCTCGCGGCCGCGCGCGAAGATCGTGATCGCTTCGCCGCGGCGCGCCGCGAGTAGCCGCGCGCTCTGATCCATCGCCGCCGCAGCGTGCTCGGCCTCGAGCACGATCTTGATTCCATCGGGGTGCCGCGAAGCCAAGTCGCGGATCTTCGCCTCTACTTCGCGGTCGGAACAAGGACGCGCGAAATGCGCACTCACGATCCAGCGAGTCGATGCGGCGCGCTTGCCGCGATCGAGAAAGCGTGCGAGGAGCGGATCCCCTTCGTCGAAATCGAGCCAACAGGGACCGAAGTCCCCCGCCGCCGCCGCCGCCGCGAAATCCGTGCGCGCGCCCTCCGCGCCGCCTTCGCCATGCTCCTCGCGCCGCCACGCGAAGATCAACTCCGATCCCCGCGCCCGCGCCGCGGCTGCCGCACGTCGAAGCTCCACAGACGCGCGCTCCGCATGCGGCCACTGATCCAAGCGCAGCTCGACGCCGCCGGCAATCGGCCGGCGTGGCTCCGCGCCGCCGCCGCCGCCCGAGGACCGAACGGTTGCAGCGGCACCTTCGTTCTTGCCGCAAGCAGCGAGTGCGCGCTCCAGTTCCGCGGCGCTGGCTGCGACTGCAATCCAAGGCGGGTCGAAAATTCCGCTCATGGAAACCCTTCGAAAACCGAAAAAGAGATTGGACGCTGCGGGAAGGCGGCTATAATCCGCCCCGTGACCATGTTCGAAGCCGCTCTCTGAACCCCCCGCAGAACCTGCCGTGTTTGTGGATTCGGGTCTTTAGAACGAGAGCCGAACTAGAGCCGCCGAACTAGAACCGCCGAACTAGAGCGCATGGAGGCTGGCAGTAGTTTCTCTGGCCATAGTTTCTCCGGTTGGCGGACGAAAGCATAGAGTGCAGCGACTCCGAGCGGCCTTGCTCCGCCGGAGGCGCTCGCCGCCGTGTCGAGGTCCTTGCAAGCAAGCCCTCCGAGCGGGGTCCGTTCGAGAGAGCACGAAATAGCGCACTTCCTGCGAACTGATGAATACGACCTCGGGGTACGCCGATCCCGGCCTTCCGAAGGGGAGCCACGATGCGGCCACCGCGGTCGGTACCGGCGCGATCGACGTTAGATACGCATCGACACTAGATACAAAGCACTAGGTCGATGTCGGTCGATCGATCGGCGCGAGGAGCGAGGTCCAGCACGGCGAGCGCTACACGCGCGCGCCTCGTTCTTGGGCAAGCGCTCCGATCCATTGCGGGCAGCCGCTCCCCCACCGCCCATTCGACACGGCGCGTGGACTCGAGCGCAGCGCGCACCGGAAGAATGAAATTTTACGAAATCTGCACCGGGCCGCGGACGGCAAGGCCCATCGTGCAGGCTGCAAGAACCGTTCTACCGTACTTGTTGGATGGAGGGATGCGGCACGCGCCGCGCGCCACCTCGCCGTGGGTGTCGCGGTTGCCGGCGCGCTTGCCCGATCGATGATGCGCGAGACCATGAGAGAAGACTCGGTCCCTAGGGATCCGACACGAAACACGTTTCCGAACGGCAGCCAGAACGGCGGCCGCCAAACCGAATCGGTGACCGGAATTCTGGAAGTTGGCAACCAGGGCTTCGGTTACCTGCGCGATCCCTCGAAGAGCTTTCGCCCCCAGCGAAGCGATGTCTTCGTGGGTAAACACCTCTTGCAGCGCTATCGGCTCCGCACCGGACAAATGATCGCGGGCGTCCTCGCATTCGGGCGCAACCAGCGCGGGCGCGGACCGGCGCTTCACGACGTGCGCACGGTGGATGGCGAGCCGCCCCTCGACGCGGCGCGCAATCCCTACTACAAGAACTTGACCAGCATCGACCCGGAGCAGCGTTTTCACTTGGGAGAATACAACTCCGACATCTCGATGCGCCTCGTCGATCTCTTGACGCCGCTCGGCCGCGGGCAGCGCGCGCTCGTCGTCGCCCCGCCGCGGACCGGGAAGACGATCCTGCTCCAGAAGATCTCGCAAGCGGTCAGCCATACGCACCCCGATGTCTCGATCATCGCGCTCCTCGTGGATGAGCGTCCCGAAGAGGTCACCGACTGGAAGCGCAACACCAAGGGGGAGGTCTACTCGAGCTCCTCGGACGAGGACTCTGCAACCCACGTGCACGTCGCGGAGATCGTTCTCCAGCGCTGCCAGCGTCTCCTCGAGGCGGGCAAAGACGTGCTGCTCCTCCTCGACTCCCTGACGCGGCTCGGACGCGCCTACAACCTCGAGACGGAGCACAGCGGCCGCACGCTCTCCGGAGGCGTCGATGCCCGCACGCTGGAAAAGCCGAAGGCGATCTTCGGAGCGGCGCGGAACGTGGAGGGCGGCGGCAGCCTCACGATCGTGGCGACGGCTCTCATCGAGACCGGCAGCCGCATGGATGAAGTGATCTTCGAAGAGTTCAAGGGCACCGGCAACATGGAGCTGGTGCTCTCCCGCAAGCTCGCCGACATGCGCATTTTCCCCGCAATCGACGTAAACCTCTCCGGCACGCGCAAGGAAGAGAAGCTCTATTCCCAAGAAGAGCTGGAGCAGATTTGGAAGTTGCGCCGAGTCCTCAACAAGGTGAACCCCATCGAGGGGATGCAGGTGCTCAAGGATCGGCTCGCAAACTTCAAGGACAACAAAGAGTTCCTGTTCTCCTTCTCGCAAGCTTAGAGCACGTTTCAAGACGCCGCCTGGCTTCGGTCGGCTGCGAGGCGCGCGCGTGAAGTCGCACGGGCGGGCGGGAGCCCAGGAATGCCTTGCGCGTTGCCGCACCGCTGGCTACGGTTTGGGTTTCCACTGGGCTTTCGATCGCTCGCGCGAGCGACGCGCGGATTCAGCCAGAGCGGCGCCGTTACGCGCGTCTTCGCCGAAAGTGGCGAGTGCTAGAAGAGTCGAAGATGACTTCAGGGAGCCGGCGCAAGATCAAAGTCGCCGTGAACGGCCTCGGGACGATCGGCAAGAGGGTCGCCGACGCCATCCTCTTGCAGCCGGACATGGAACTCGTCGGCGTTAGCGCGCACACGAACAACTACCGGATCCAATCGGCGCACTTGCTGCGCAAGGTTCCGATCTATACCTACTCCTATCGCCGCCGCAACCAGACCTACGAGAACATGCATCAGGAGAACACCCAGGCGGCGATCGACGACATGCAGAAGATCCTCGATCTCCCCTTCGGCGAGCGGCGCGTCGCCACCGACAAGGTGATCTCGCGCATCAACGACCTGAACGCCCACCTCGCTCCGCGCGACTTCGACGAAAACGTGCAGAAATTCAAGGAACAAGGGATCGAGCTGGCGGGCGGCATCGACGACTTGCTCGAGGCCTGCGACGTCGTCGTCGACTGCACGCCGAAGCCCTACGGCAAGATCAACAAGCCGATGTACCAGTCCTTCCGCAAGAAGGCGATCTATCAAGGGGGCGAGAAGGCGAACGTCGGCGACGTCTCATTCGTCGCGCAAGCGAATTTCGAGCAGGCGGTCGGCAAGGACCACGTCCGCGTCGTTTCCTGCAACACGACTGGGCTCGTACGCGTGCTCCACGCGATCCATCAGCGCTATCGGATGGTGCTCGCCACGGCGACGTTGATCCGCCGGGGCACCGACTCGAACGATCACAAGGAAGGCCCGATCAACGCGATCATCCCGTCGCTCGAAGCGCCCTCGCACCACGGTCCGGATGTCCGCAGCGTCATGCCGGACATCGATGTCTTTTCGTCCGCCTACGTCGTGCCGACCACGCTCATGCACGTGCACGACTTGCAGATCAACATGCGGGATCAGACCGACGTCGAGGGCGTCCTCGACGCGCTGCGCGCTACGCGGCGCGTCCGTGTGATCCCTTCCAGCGCCAAGATGATCTCGACGGCGCAGATCATGGATTTCGCGCGCGACCTCGGCCAGAACAGCCGCGGCGACATGATGGACATCTGCGTCTGGGAGCAGACCGTCGGCATCTACAACCGCCACGGCCACAACAAGCTGTTCGTGAAGATGGCGGTGCACCAGGAGTCCGATGTGATCCCGGAAAACATAGATGCGATCCGCGCCGTCACCGGCTTCGCGGATGGCGCGGCTTCGATGGATCTCACCGACCGCACCCTGAACCTGAACAAGGACTCGGGGTTCTACCGCTTCGTGGACGCGAAGTCCTCCGGCTGGTCGCTGCGCGAGTAGCGTTGCCGGACGGCGTTTCCTAGCCCCAAATCCGGCGCGCTCCGCTCATTGTCTCGGACTATCACGATGAGGGCTCCGCGAGGCTTCGCGCGGCGAGCGCGAGGCGCGCGAGGACCTTGTCCTTCCCCAAGACCTGCATCACCTCGAGGATCGGCGGCGAGTCCTTGCGACCCGTGAGCGCGAGGCGAAGCGGCATGAACAGCTCCGGCTTCGAAGCGGCGAGCGCGGCCCGCGCCGTTTCGAGCACGGGCTCGATCTCCCCCCCCTCCCAACGCCCGACCCGTGCGAGCGCCGCTCCGGCCTCGGCGAGCAGTCGCGCGCAGCCGGCCGCGCCCCCTTTCAAGGGACCGAGTTCGGCCACCGCGATCGCCCCCGGCTCCGCGAAATAGAAGCGCGTCAGCTCCTCGAATTCGGAGAGAAGATGGAGCCGCTCCGCGACGAGGGGCAGCACGCGTCCGACGCTCGCCGCGTCCGCGGCCGCGGGCAGGAACCCTTCGCTCCGCAAGCGCTCGACCAGCTCCGCGGGCGGCAGCGCTCGGATATAGACTCCGTTCATCCACCGCAGCTTCTCGAGGTCGAAGACGGGGCCGCCGAGGTGGATATCCTCGGGGCGGAAGTGGCGCGCGAAGTGCTCGCGATCGAAGATCTCCTTGCCCTCCGGCGAGGCCCATCCCATGTTCGCGAGGAAGTTGAGGAGAGCTTCGGGGAGATAGCCTTGGCGCCGGTAGTAGTCGAGCGAGACCGGATTCTTGCGCTTCGAGATCTTCGACTTGTCCGCGTTCCGGAGGAGCGGCACATGGTAGAAGCGCGGCAGCGGCGCGCCGAGCGCCCGGTAGATGAGCACGTGCTTCGGCGTGGAGATGATCCATTCTTCCGCGCGAATGACGTGCGTGATCCCCATGGCGATGTCGTCCGCGCAATTCGCGAGGTGATAGGTGGGAAATCCATCCGACTTGAAGAGCACTTGGTCGTCGATCTCGGCGTTCGCGACGACGATTTGGCCGTGCAGCTCGTCGTGAACCGCCGTGCTGCCGTCGAGCGGGACCAGCAGGCGAATCACGTGCGGTTTCCCCTCCGCGCGAAGTCGCTCCACCTCCGCCGCGGACAACCCCCGGCAGGCGCGATCGTAGCCGGCGAAGCGCTTGTCCGCGCGCTGCGCGGCGCGCATTCGCTCCAGACGCTCCGCCGTGCAGAAGCAGCGATAGGCCGCGCCTCGCGCGACCATCTCCTCGGCGCGGCGCCGGTAGATGTCGCCGCGCTCGGATTGGCGATAGGGCGCGTGCGGCCCCCCCACGTCGGGACCTTCGTCCCAGCGGATTCCAAGCCAGCGCAACGACTCCATGATCGCTCGCTCCGAGTCCGCCCGGTAGCGCGTGCGATCCGTGTCGTCGATGCGGAGGAGGAAGGTGCCGCCGTTCGCGCGCGCGAACGTGCTGTTGAAGAGCGCGACGTAGGCGGTCCCGACGTGCGGGTCTCCGGTCGGGCTCGGCGCGATGCGCACGCGGGGCGGCTGCTCGCTCATCGGTTCCTAGCTTCCGCGTCGCGCGCGGCGCGATCCGATTCGAGCAGGTGGGACACCCACTTGCCGATCGGATCCATCTCCAGATTGACGCGATCGCCGGCGCGCCGCGCGCCGAGATTCGTCGCGACCAGTGTGTAGGGAATGAGCGCCACCGTAAACACGCGCGGCGCCGCGCTCACGACCGTGAGGCTCACGCCATCGACCGTGACCGCGCCCTTCGGCAGCACGCGAATGTCATCCCCGCGCTCCAGCTCGATCTCGAGCACGCTCTGCCCTGGCTCATCGCTCCGGCGCCGCAGGCGGCCGATTCCCTCGACGTGGCCGAACACCATGTGACCCCCGAGGCGATCGCCGAGACGCAAGGAGCGCTCCAGGTTTACGACCGCGCCGGCGGCGAGGTCGCCGAGCGCGGATGCTCGCAGCGTCTCGGGGATCACGTCGAATTGGAGGCCCCCGTCGCCTGTGCCCGCGAGCGTGAGGCAGACACCGTTCACCGCGATGCTCTCGCCGGCCGCGAGCTCGGACCACTCCCCCACCACCCCCGCGCCGTGCTGCATTCCGGGCCAATCCAATGCGAGGCGCGACCCCCCGTCGCGCTCCTGCCACCCCCCGATACGGGCGGTGCACGTGATGATCCCGGTAAACAATGCCGATCCCCTCCACCTTCAGCGCCAGCTCGAGGTCGTTTCGGGTCCGCGCCCTGCTCGGAGCGCCTCTTCGACCGGAGGACGCGCGGAAAAGGGCGCGATCGTAGCCATTCGGCTCGACCGACTCCACACTGCCGCCGGCAGGAAAATCGCCGGTGCGGACGCTGCCGCTTGCGGCGCGTCGTCAGCCGGCGGCGCCCCGCGGTTGACCTGACTTCGGCCCCCTGTATAATCGCCCCACTCGCCAACTGTTGCCTCGGAAAGAAGTCGCAGGACCGTTTCCAAGAGCAACGCGCGAAAGTGCAATCGCGGAAGTCGGTCGTGCGCGGTTGGCGATAGTTGGCGGCAATCGCCGCGTGCATCGGCGCTAGTGGCGCTACGCGATGCTTCGATCCAGTTCAGGAACGTTTAGAGACGTCGCCGAGCAACAGCGCCGAGTACCATCGCCTTGCGCAAGAGCCATTGTCCGTCGTGTGCGCCGTAAGTCGCCACCTGGCGCTTGCAATGAACTTGGGCACGGGGGCATCAGCGCCAATGGGGTTGGCGTCCCGCGCCGAGAGCATTGCAATCGAAATTGCACCTCGACAAACGATCGCTGCCCGCGTCATGGGCAGTCCTGAGATTCGAGAATAGAACCGCCTAGTCGCTTTCACGATTCGTGGGTGCTCCGGAACACGAGCGCTCCGTCGTCCCCTCGGAAGGGAGGAGAACCGGCATGAGTCCGCTGGCAAAGGTGTTCGTCGTGTTCGTCTTGTTCTTGTCCGTGAGCTTCCTCGCATCGTCCGCCGCCCTCTTCAGCACGCGCAAGCCGTACAAAACGGAAATCGAAACCATGTCTGAGGCGTGGTCCAAGGCGGTTGCGAAATACACCGAAACGATCCGCGAGCGCGACTCGTCGATCGCGAGCCTCGAGACCGATAAGGCTGGGCTCGAGCGCCATCGCGATGACCTGAAAGTGCAAAACGCCGCACTCACTAGCGCAAAAGAACAGTTGGATCTGGAACATCGAACGCTCAAGTCCAACTATGACCGCGAGCTGGCGACGAACGAGAAAAACGCCCGCACGCTCGAAGCGATCGCGGCAGAGCGGGACGCCCTCACGAAGCGTAACGACGAGCTGCGCCAACAGACGGACGCGGCGGTGAAGGAAGCGATCGCGGCGACGCAATCCGCGACCCGCATCACCCTCGATTTCAATCAGACGGCGAAGCAGCTCGGCGACACCCAGAAGCAGCTCGCCGAGGTCACCCGCGACCGCGACGGCGCCATCGAGATCATCGAGCGCGCCAAACAGCGTTGGGGCGCCGGCATGGGCGATCTGATCGTCAGCGAGCCCCCTCCGGCGATCGATGCGCAGGTCGTAAAGGTGAGCCCGGATGATGCGAGTGTGGTCATCCTCTCCTGCGGCGACGAGGATGGGATCAAGGAAGGGCACGAACTCACCATCTACCGGGGCGATGTCTTCGTCGCCAAGGCCAAGGTGGAGCGCGTGACGACCGACCTTTCGGCTGCCAAGGTGGTCTTCCTCCAAGGCGGTCCGGTGCAAACCGGCGACAAAGCCACCACTCGGCTGTCCCACTAAGGAGGCACCATGAGTCAGGACATCATCGAGAAAAAGCCTTCGAGCCCGCTGGCGACGAGCCTCCTCGCGATCTCGGCGCTCTGCCTGATCGGGGCGATCACCTTCAACATCCTCGAGCTGCGGGAGTTGAAGCACGACGATCACATCTTGGATGCAGGCAAGGTCTATTCCGCGAAAATGCTCGCACCCCACGTCAAGGTCAAGGAGTAGGAGCAGCGAGCCTACTGAACAGGGGCCAGAAGGTGCGCGCGCAGCGCACTTTCCGGCCCCTGCTGTCATCTCGGGATCGCTGCGTGCCCGCGCGAGGCTCCATTCCTCGAACTAGGAAGGCGCGTCGCTCACTAGGAGCCTATCCAAAAGACCTCTCCTGGCTTCGGTCGGCTGCGAGGCGCGCCCACGGCGTCGAACCTCATCGCCGTAATCTTCCATCATTACGGCTCTTGGGTTCTCCTTGTGAGCGCACCTCTCGCTCGACCCCAATTGGCTCAGGTCACTGGCCAACGGAGCGGATTCTTGGACAGGCTCTAAGCGGCGGCAGGCTCGACGCTTGTCGCGACGCCGCGCGCCTGCCCCGTCCATCTCCTTCGCTCATCTCGCGCGAAGCCTTTCGGCCGCGGCAAAAACGTGGCTATAATGCGCCGCTCTCCGCATCGGACTGGTCGGGGAATTCCAGGGGGACGGTCCCCCAGCGGTCGGGACCTCATACGCAAATCTCGGGATGCGTCGCACTCGCTCTGGCGCCGCCCATCGCGCCGTGGGCATCGCATCGTCGAAGTACGCTGGACGGTCATCGTTGCTCGCATACACGATTCCACTCTTCAACATCATCGACCGCGCATTCGGTCTCTTTTCCACGGACATGGGAATCGATCTCGGCACCGCCAACACGCTCGTCTGCGTGCGCGGCAAGGGGATCGTATTGAACGAACCCTCCGTCGTCGCCGTGCGCGCTGGGACCAATCAGGTGCTCTTGAACGGCAACGCGGTCGGACGCGTCGCCAAGGAGATGATCGGCCGCACGCCGGGCTCCATCGAATCGATTCGCCCGCTCAAGCATGGAGTGATCGCCGACTTCGACGTCACGGAAGCGCTGCTCAATTATTTCATTACCAAGGTGCACAACAGGAAGCGGTTCTTCAGCCCGCGCGTGGTCATCGCCATACCGAGCGGCATCACGGCGGTCGAGAAGCGCGCCGTCTACAACTCCGCGGAACGCGCCGGGGCGCGCAAGGTCTATCTCGTGGAGGAGCCGCGCGCGGCCGGCCTCGGCATCGGCCTGCCGATCGAGTCGCCGGTCGCGAACATGGTGGTCGACATCGGCGGCGGCACCACGGAGATCGCAGTGCTCTCTCTCGCCGACGTCGTCACTTCCGTTTCGCTCCGCGTCGCCGGGGATCACATGGACGAGGCGATCATTCAATACATGAAGAAGACCTACAACATCCTGCTCGGAGACCTCACGGCGGAGCGCGTGAAGATCGAGATCGGCTCCGCCTACCCGCTCAAACAGGAGATGACGATGGAAGTGCGCGGGCGCGATCTGATCGGCGGGCTGCCGCGCTCGGTCACGATCACGAGCGAGGAGATCCGGGAGGGTCTGCGCGAGCCCGTGAACACCATCGTGGAAGGGGTCAAGGAGACCCTCGAGAAAACGGCGCCAGAACTCTCCGCGGACCTCGTCGAGCGCGGCATGGTGCTCTGCGGGGGCGGCGTTCTCTTGCGCGGCATCGACCAACTCCTCCGCGAAGCGACCGGATTGCCGGTTCGCGTCGCCGATGACCCGATGACTTGCGTCGCGCGCGGCACCGAGGTATTCCTCGAAAAGCTGGACCAGTATTCCTCGGTCCTGGACACGATCGACGACGACTATTAGGACGTAGCTGCCGCGGGGAACCTGGGGAAAGCTAGCGAGTCCCGCGAACGCGCCGCTCGTTCACGACCGAGGGCGCGGCCGCCCCGATTCGCGTGAACGGTGCGCGTGGCGAGGGAACGGCAGAGAAACGCATTCATCGCGCTGGGCGCCTGGGCGCTCCTCTTGGCGGCCGGTCTGCTCTTGCCTCGGGGGTCGGAGCGCCCCCAACCCGACATCGATGAGTCGGCGCTCCTCCGCCAAGAAAACGAGACGCTGCGCGCGGAGAACAACGCGTTCCGAGAGCAGATCGCGCTCCTCGGCGCCTACTCGCCGCAGAGGCTCGACGGCTACGCCGGCTTGACTGCCACGATCATCGGCATGGGCAGCGCGTCGCCGCGCCGCCGTTTCGCGACGATCGACGCCGGCACGGCGCACGGCGTAACCGCAGGCCAGGGGGTGATCTCCGATTGCGGACTCACCGGCTACGTCCACGAAGCCGGAGAGGAATCCGCGTCCGTGATCCTGGTCGACGATCCCGCGTTTCGCGTGCGCTACAGGCTCTCCGCCGGGGATGGGGAGGGGGTCGTGGGCGGCGGACCGGGCCCTGGCGAGCTGCATAGCGAGGTTCGTGCCTCCCTATTTCGCCTGGAAGAGGGGGCGCTCCTCGTCACCGCGGGAGGGGACGGCGTTCTCCCCCGCGGAATCGTGATCGGCACCGTGATCGAGCCGGATGGGGGAATCTTCTCATCGCGTATCGCGACCGCGTGCGAACCGCGCCTCTTTGACCAGGTGCTCGTCCTGCGCGCGCCCACTTCCGCAATGGATCGCACGCCATGAAGCCGCTCTGGCTCGTCCTCGTGCTCTTCCTCGGCGTGGCCACCGACTGGGTCTACCGCCCGGCGCTGGCACTCGGAGTCGCTTCTATCGATTTCCCGCTGCTCGTCATCCTATGGCTGGCGATCTCCGACCGGCGCCCGCGCATACACCTCGCCGTGCTGTTCGTCGCGTTGTATCGCGCTTGGGATGACGACGTTTCGCTCCTCATCCCATGGCTCCCTCTCGCCTCCGCCGCGGAGTTGATGCTCGGCGCGAGGACCTTCGTGCATCTGCGCTCTTTCTATGCGCGCACGGCATCGCTCGCTCTGCTCTCCTTCACCGCGATCCTCATCGAAGCGTGGATGTCCAGTTTCGCGATCTCCTTCACGCTCGCACGCAGCGCGGCTTGGGGCGGAGTCCTCGCTTCCTTGAGCGCACTCCTCCTCTTTCCTATACTGGACGCGGCGAAACCGCTGCTCCGGAGCGTGCGCTACCCGTTGTAGCCGGCGGCGCCCGCCTGCGCCGGCGGGGTAGGCTGCAAGGTATTGCCAGGGGAAGCCGCGCGCGTTGCCGCGGGCCGTTCGGAACGGCCCGCTTCGAAAGGCATGCTTCGAACGGCATGGAGGGGATCGATTGGCGCGCAGCCGTATCGTCTGGCTCATCGCGGGCCTTCTCTTCGGGTTCAGCGCCATCGCGCTCCGCTTGACGTGGCTGCAAGGCTTCCAGTGGCACGAATACGCGGCGCGCGAAGAGACGCACCGCTGTCCATTGCGCTACCTGCCCGCCCCGCGCGGGCACATCCTCGCGCGCGCCGGGGAAGTGCTCGCGCAGGACCTCCCGCAACACTTCTTTGTCTATACGCTGGGCGGCATCGATGACGTGGGCCGCGTCGCCGCGCAAATCGCTCGCGCCATCCGCGCCTGGGACGGCGGGCTCGCCCGCGACTTCCCCGCCGCCCTCCTCGAAGAATCCCTCGATCGCTTGCGCGGCCTCTACCGCGAGCGCTTGGGCAGCGGAGTCTCGATCCCGCCCCACCCCTGGATCTCCGAACTCGAGCCGCCGCTCGCGCATCACTTGGCGCGCTGGCTCAAGAAACTGCCGAGCTACGGCCGCGTTCCGGGGATCTCGGTCGCGGTGGACCAGGAGGGAGGAACCATCTGGATCGAGCCCGATGTCCTCTACGCCGGCGAGGCGGGGACGCGGCGCATCGAGCGCAGACTCGCTCTTCCGGCCGGCTCCCTGTTCGGCGGCGCCCCGCCGGCGCGCGGCGCTCCAACCGGCATTGCGGCGCGCCTCTCCCGCGCCCGCGCCTTGACCGATCGCGACGCGCGCCAGCGCGCCCTCGACATGAAGCGCGATCTCCTCCTGGAGCTTCCCGCCGCTCTCCGCCCCGGCGCGATTCCTTTCGATCTCGTCGCCGACGTCGTCAGCCACCCGGAGCGGTATCCGGGAATCCGCGTGCGAGAGTCGCTGCGGCGAGAATACCGGCGCACGGAGGCGATCGGCAACCTCGTCGGATTCGTGGAGCCCGTCGCGCGCAGGGTCGAAGCGGAGGAGGAGCGTGCGGAAGCCGCCGCCGCGCAGGGCGCGGAAGCCGCCGCCGCGGCATTGATCATCCTCGATGAAAGGCGCGGCGGGTCGCGGGATCTGCCGCGCCTTCGCGACCTCTACACCTTTCGAGACCTGCGCGGCGAAGGTTATCTCTGGGGCGACTACATCGGAGCACGCGGCGTCGAAGCCGCATTCGAAGCGCGGCTGCACGGAATCGCGGGCGCAGTACAGCAGGAACTCGATGCTTTCGAGGTTCCGGTCGGCGTGCCTCGCGACGGCGAGGCTCCGATCCCCGGGCAGGATGTGACGCTCTCCATCGATCTCGCGTTTTCCGAGTACCTGCACGGCGTGTTCGCGGAACAAGGTGTGGTCGCCGGCAGCATGCTCGTCGGCGTGCCGGAGACGGGCGAGATCTTCGCGTGGATCACGGTGCCCGGCTACGACCCCGCGACGTTGCATCGCGACTGGGAGCGCTTCGAGGCGATCCGCCACCTCTCGCCGCTCCTCAACCGCCCCGCGCAAGCCGAGCTTCCCCCCGGTTCCACGATCAAGGTCGTATTCGCCCTCGGCGCCCTGGACGCGGGAGTCATCGAGCGCGGCACGCCTTACACGTGCAACGGTGTCTACGATCCGCGCTTTCCCACCCAACTTCGCTGCAACAACCACAACGCGCGCCTGCCGCTCACGCTGGAAGTCTCGGAGGCCCTCGCGCGCTCTTGCAATTGTTTCTTCTACCACCTCGGCGGCAAGCGCCTCGGCAGCGATCGCATCCGAGGGATCCTCGCCGGCTACGGCTTCGGCGCCCCCACCGGCATCGAGCTGGTCGGGGAACGAGCGGGGATCCTGCCCGCGGCGTGGCCGGAACTCGCCGCCATCGGACAGGGTCGCTTCGCCGCCACGCCGCTGCAGCTCTTCCGCTTCTTCTGCGCCCTCGCGAACCGCGGCGCCGCGCCGGTCCCGTCGATCCTCGTCGCGGAGCGGCGCGCGGATGCCGAGCGGCTGGACTTCGGCGAGGACTCGATCGAAGCGGTGATTGCGGGGATGGTGGAGGCCGTGGAATACGGCACCGCGAGCGATTCGGCGATCGGCCTTCACGACTTCGCCTGCGCGGCGAAGACCGGCACCGCGGAGTGGACCTCGAACGGCGCGACTTCGAATCTGGCCTGGATCGCCGGCTTCGCTCCGGTCAAGGCGCCCGAGATCGTGTTCGTCGTCGAAGTAGAGCACACGTCCCTGCACGGAGGCGACGCCGCGGGGCCGATCGCCGCCCGTGCGCTCGAGTGGCTCGAAGCGGAGCGCGGCTACCGCTTCGATTCGGAGCGGCGGAGCGACGCGCGATGAACCGCTTCTTGCTCCAATCGATCGGGCGCCTGCCGTTCCTCACCTTGATCATCGCGCTCTTCGCGCTGCTCGCGATCGGCTGCCTCTTCGTCCACTCCACCACCGGCGGGAGCGCGCAGGGCTTTCCGAGTCCGACCGCGGAGCGCCACTTGATTCGCGTGGCGATCGGCCTCGCCGTGTTCGTATTCTTGGTCGGCGTGCGCTATCGCACGCTCGAGGAGTGGGCGCTCCCGCTCTACGGCTTCGGCATCGCGCTCCTCTGCGCGCTCTTCGCCGTCAAGTTGGGAGGAGGCGGCGGTAAGCCAAGCTCCTGGTTCGAGCTTCCCGGATTCGCTCTGCAGCCCGCGGAATTGATGAAGCTCTTCACGATCCTGTTGCTCGCACGCGCGCTGAAGCCGACGCTGCGTGCGGCGAACGCCGGGGAGCACTTGCGTCCCCTACTCATCACCGGAATCCCAGCGCTCCTCATTGCCGCGCAGCCGGATCTCGGCACCGCGCTCGCGTTTCCCCCCGTGTTGCTCGCGATGCTGTGGGTCGGAGGCGCATCGACGAAGCGGGTCGCCTCCTACGCGGGAGCGGGAGTCGCGTGCGCGCTCCTCGTCTTGTGCGCGGCATTGTTCGCGGATGTCGGGCTCCGCGGCTACCAGAAGAATCGCATCCTCGCTTTCTTCGACCGCAAAGCGCCCGAGTACGCGATGAACGAAGCCTACCAACCGAACCAGTCTCTGATTGCGATCGGCTCGGGCGGCCTGTTCGGGAAGGGGCTCGGGCAGGGTCCGCAGAACGTCCGCAACCGGCTGCCGGAAAAGCACAACGATTTCATCTTCGGAATCATCGGCGAGGAATGGGGGCTCGCCGGCACGATCCTGGTCACGATGCTGTTCGCGATGCTCTATCTCTCATGCGCAGGCATCGCCTACCGCACGCGGGAGCCCTTCGGACGCCTCGTCGCGATCGGTATCACCGTTCAGCTCGCGTCGCAAACGCTCATGAATCTCGCCATCGCCACCGGGCTCGCGCCCGTGACGGGCATCACGCTGCCCTTCATCAGCTTCGGCGGCTCATCGCTGCTCACGTCGCTCGCGTCGATCGGGATCGTGCTCGGCATCGGACTTCATCGAATCCCGTTCCTCGCGCCGCTCGAAAACCCGCGCCGCCACGAGCAGCTCGTGATCTATCCGGCGCGCGTTGGGCGCTGACGCCGGCTCGCGCTCACGGGGCGCCGCGGACCTTCGCGACTTCGGCGCGCCAGTACTCGAGGAGATCGCGGAGCGTCTGTCGCATCGGGATGGCAGGCTTCCAGCCGGTCGCGGCACAAAAGGCGCGCGGGTCGCCGGCGAGGCGGGTGACGTCGGCCTTGCGCATCCTCTCGCCGTCGACGACGGTCTCTATGCGCACGCTTGCCAGCGCGAGCAGCGCATCGAGGTGCTCGCGAAGCGGCGGCGCGCTGCCGGAGCAAACGTTGTAGGTCCGCCCTTCGCCGCGAAGGTTCGCCGCGCGCCAATAGGCGTCGGCGACATCCCGCACATCGAGGAAGTCGCGCTCGACCGCGAGGTTGCCTACGCGGAGTTGCGGAGCTTCCTCCCGCGCTTCGATGCGCGCGATCTGGCGCGCGAAACCGGAGAGAGCGAAATCCGCGCTCTGGCCGGGGCCCGTGTGATTGAAGGGACGGAGGATCGTCCAGCGCAATTCCGGCGCGGCCCGAAGCACGGCTTCCGCCACGAGCTTCGTGACTCCGTACACGTTCACGGGGAGCGGCTCGAAGTCTTCGCGGATCGGCTGCCGCGACGGCGGCACGACGCCGTACACGGCGCATGACGACACGTAGACGAAGTGAGGCGGCGCGGCGAGAGAGAGCGACGCCTCCATGAGCAGCCGCGTGCCCTCGACATTCACCGTGTAGGCAGTCGCGGGATCGCTCTCCGCGGCGCCCACGGCCGAGATCGCCGCCAGGTGGAGAACCGCATCGGGTCGGAAATCCGCGAAAAGCTCCTGCGCGCGGCGCCGCTCCCCGAGCAGGTCCAAGAGCACGCCGGCGCTGCCGTCGCGGCTGGTTCCCAAGACTTCGGCCCCACATCGAGCGAAGCGTTCGGAGAGAACGCGGCCGACGAAGCCTTCCGCGCCGGTGATCAGGATCCGCATTTGGCGAGCAGAGCGACGTCCGCGTCTACCATCTCGCGGATCAGCCGCTCGAACGAGATCTTCGGGCTCCAACCGAGGCGTGCCTTCGCCTTCGCCGCGTTGCCAACGAGGAGATCCACCTCGGCGGGGCGCACGAAGCGAGGGTCCGTCTTCACGTGGCGCTGCCAGTCGAGTCCGGCGTGCGCGAAGGCGACCGCAACCATGTCGCGGACGGAGTGCGTCTGGCCGGTGGCGATGACGAAGTCATCCGGCTTCGGTTGCTGGAGCATGAGCCACATCGCTTCCACGTAGTCCGCGGCGTGTCCCCAATCGCGCTTCGCCTCGAGATTGCCGAGCGCAAGCTCGTGCGCCAAGCCTTGCTTGATCCGCGCGACTCCGTGCGAAACCTTGCGTGTTACGAACTCGAGGCCGCGCCGCGGCGACTCGTGATTGAAGAGGATTCCCGAGCACGCGAAGAGCCCATACGACTCGCGATAGTTCACGGTGATCCAATGCCCGTACACCTTCGCTACGCCGTAAGGGCTGCGCGGATAGAACGGCGTCTCTTCCGATTGCGGCACCTCACGCACCTTGCCGAACATTTCGCTCGACGACGCTTGATAGAAGCGGATCTCCGGGCTCACGGAGCGAATTGCTTCGAGGAGCCTCGTCACGCCGAGCGCCGTGAATTCAGCGGTCAACACCGGCTGCTGCCATGAGGTCGGCACGAACGATTGCGCGGCGAGGTTGTAGACCTCTTGCGGCCGGTGTTCCTTGAGCAGGGATTGCAGAGACGACGGATCGAGGAGGTCGCCTTGCACGATTTGAATCTTGTCGCGCAGGTGCGCGATGCGCGTGAAGTGTTCCGCCGATGAGCGGCGTACCATGCCGTAGACTTCGTAGCCCTTAGCGAGCAAAAGCTCGGCGAGATACGAGCCATCCTGCCCCGTGATGCCCGTGATCAAGGCGCGCGGCATGTTGCGCACTCCTTCTTCGCGTTCGTGTGCCGAGCCTCGCGGCTGGGAAGGAGCGGCTCGGACGCGCGGCGCACGTTAGCACACGGGCGGAGCGTTGCCAATGCGCGGCGCGCGGCGTCACGCCTCCACGGGATTGGTGCTCGGATTCGCCATGTCGGAAGAGTCGTATACGGCGAGAGGGATCGGAAGGATTCTTCGCGTCTGCGTCGAGACGCTGAGCACGAGCGATTCGACGAGCGGCTTCGTCACTTCGAAAGTCTTGTCCGCGATCGCGAAGAGGCAATCGCGATGCGCGCGCTCGATGCGAATCACGGCGTGCTTGTCGCGCGGCCGCGCTTCCGCAAGGCGCTCCTTCAAAGTGCGCAGCTCCGCGATCCTGGATTCGATCCGCGCTTGCTCGCGCAATACCTCCTCGCGCGCTTCCTCGAATTCCATCCGCTCCGCCTCGGGGAGTCGATAGATGCGGGCGCGATCCGCGAGGATCGGAGCGAAGCGTTCCTCGTATTCCTTGACGAGGCGCGCGGTGTATGCCACCCACCGCCGCTGCTCTTGATCGAGGGTCTGGATCTCTTCCTCGATCCAGCGCGCGCGCCCGACCGTGACGAGCGTGCGCACCCCCTGCGGGTCCCCCACTTCTTGCAGCGCGGCGCCGCTGACGGCCTCGACGCGCCCGCCGACCAAGCGGCCGCGCGAAGCTTCCGCGATGAACTTGCCGCGGCAGCGGCAGGACGCATGGAGGCAGCCGCCGGCGACGTAGATGTCTCCCACCGCGAGCAGCGCGGCGTGATGCACCTCGCCGGCGCGGATGTCGCCGCTCGCTTCGACGCGCGTCGTCTTGCCACCCTCGATCACGCCGCCTATGTGCACGTCGCCATCCGCCTCGATCGTGACCGCATCGCCGACGTCCCCGCCGAGAAAGAGGCTGCCCTCGAGCCGCAGCCTCGTATTGCGGGGGATCCCCCCCGAGATGCGCGCGTCGCCGGGCCAATGATAATCTCCGGGAGGCAGATCCTGGCGATGCCGGAGCGTCGCGCCGATCGAGATCTTGCCGCCTTCCTGCCAGAGGAATCCGCTCTCGGTCGCGCGCCAAACCTGTCCCTCTTCCGCGATCCCCTCCCCGGGAACGACGATCTGGTCCGCGCCGGGAGGCGGCACCGCCGCACCACCCACGTCTCGCCCCGGCACTCCAGGCTCGCCCTCTTCGCGGTAGAGGACGGCCTCGCCCTTGCGCACGTAGAGCGGGAGCAGTTCCACGGCGTTGCGTCCGCTCCGCCGCGCGGGATCGAGCCGCCGGACGATGCTGGGAATCGCGGCGACCGGCGGAGTGCCTCGCGCGATGACCCACGAGCCCGCCAGCTCTCCACGCTTCCAGGCCGCGAGGAATTGCGAGATCTGCTCCTCGGAGAGTCCGTGGCGGATCCCGCAGGATTGCAATAGGTTACAAATCTCATCCACACTCGGCGCAAGGTCGCCGATCCCGCACAGCGGGCGGATGGATGCCTGCATGCCGTCGGATGCGCGCTCGATGGAGATGCGCTGCAGCAGCTCTTGCATGGAATTGGCCTGCGAAATCCGCCGGATCGATGGGCCTATAAACTATGCGCGACGCTACACTCTATCATCGAAGCATAACCCTAGACGGGGGCTGGGACAAACCCGCACGCCCTGTCCGGCTTGCAGCCGATCGAGGCCGATGATCCGTCGGCGCTCGAGGCAGCGAGCGAGCGAACGGCAATTTTCGGCGCCATGATCCGAGCTGCGAATCCAG
This sequence comes from Planctomycetota bacterium, assembly GCA_022616235.1. Lineage (GTDB taxonomy): Bacteria > Planctomycetota > UBA8108 > UBA1146 > JAKEFC01 > JAKEFC01. The sequence goes on along the minus strand of JAKEFC010000215.1, from coordinate 6,996 downwards.
CCTCATTGAAACCGGCCGCGACGCCCGATCTTGGCGCGAGCTTTCGCGTGCTCGCTTCGCTCGAGTCCGGGGGCGAAGCGGACGTTTGGCTGGTAGAAGACCTCAGGCGCGATGGCAGGCTCGCGGCGCTCAAGGTGTTCCGCGGCGCCTCCGCGGGAGCCCCCGCGGAATTCCAGAAGCTCGCCGGGCTCCGGCACCGTTCCCTCGCGCAGGTATTCGACGCCGGCGTCCTCCCCGGTTCCGGCGCGCGCTTCCTCACCACCGCATATTTCGCGGGCGCGCCGCTCACCGCGCTGCCCGCGCCCTTCTCGTGGGACTTGTTCTTCGCGCTCCTCCGAGAGACTTGCGAGGTCCTCGCCTACTTGAACGATGCAGGTTATCGGCACGGCGATCTGAAACCGCGCCACATCCTGTTCGCGGCCGCCCCGGCGCTGGGAGTGCGCATCATCGATCTCGGGCACGCGGCGCGCTTGGACGACACGAGCGCCGTGCACGCGGGGACTCCGGCGTATGCCGCCCCGGAGCTTTGGGGCGCCGGCAAGCCGGGGCGCAACACCGACCTCTACGCGCTCGCCATCTCCTGTCTCGAAGTCTTCTGCGGCGGACTTCCGATGGCGTGCGCGAGCGCGGCAGAATGGCGCGATTGGCACCTCGGCGGAGATCGCCGCCGCGTCCTCGAACAAGTCGCGCTCCGTCCGCCGCAAGCGCTGCTCGCGCTCCTTGGCGAATGTCTCGCGCCAGATCCCGCCGACCGGCCCCGCGATGCTCGCGCACTCCTCGCGCGCCTCCCCCCCGCAAGGATCGAGATCGCGCAGGGCGAATTCGTTCCGGCGCTCGTCGGCCGTGCGGACGCGCTCCGCTCGCTCGAAGCTTGGTGTCTCGAATCCGGCCCCGCGGTACCGCGCGCGCTCTTGCTCGAAGGACACGCCGGCATCGGCAAGAGCCGCGTCCTGCGCGCGCTCGCCCGCTCGGCGCAAGTGCGCGGTTCCACCGTCCTCGTGCTCGAAGGCGACCCGCCGCTCGCTCCGCGCGCGGCGCGTGGCGGCGGCGACGCCGCGCCGCAGCTCGGTAGCGCACGCTACAGCGCCATCTTCGTCGATGGTTACCTGGCGCGAAGCGAGGGCCAGGCGCGCTCGCTCGTGCGCTGGCTGAAGCGGGCCGGGCCCGGAGCCGATTCGCCGCCGCGCGCGCTGATCGCGATCGATGCGGCTTCCGACGGCAAGGCTCTCGCCGGATTGGACGCGGAGCTCGAGCGGGCGGGGTTCGCCGTCGAACGGCGCCGCCTCGGCCCCATCGATTTCTCCTCGTCCCTGGCGCTCGCCGAGGAGTGCGCGCGAGCGCCGGCGACGGCGGCGGAAATGCAGCGCGTAGCGAATGCCGGCGCAGGCATTCCGCGGCGCATCGTGGAGTTGAGCGGCGCCGGTGCGGCTCTCGCCGCCACCTGCCGCGCGGCGACGCTCGCCCCCGATCTCGCCGCATTGCTCTGCACGCTCCCTGCGCCAGCGCCCGTCTCGGCGCTCATCTCAGCGCTCGGTTGGACGCGCGCGAAGTTCTTCCGCGAAATGGCGGCAGCCGGCGATCGTGCCCCGCTCCTCGAAGGGGTGCACCCCGAGATCGTCGTGCACCCGCTCGCGCCGCGCGCGCCGGCATCGGCGAGTCCCACTCGCGACCGCCTGCTCGCGCTCGCGCAGGCGTGGGAAGGAACCGCGAGCCGCGAGCGCGATTGGGCGCCCGTCTGCTTGCGCTCCTCCGCGCAACTGCCCGTGGAGCGCGATGAGATCGTCGCGCTCGGAGAGCGCCTCAGCAAGGAGCAGCGCTGGCGCGCGCTCGCGCAGTTCGCGGCGTGCTTCGCGGACCGATTCCCAGAAATGGAGTGGCTGCTCCTGCGGGCGCTCTGGCGCGAGGGACGCTTCGCGGAGGCGTTCGATCGGCTGAGCGTGCTCGCGCCGGACCCGGGCGCCGTGCCCGCGCCGGCGGCGGCAGACATCGCGCGGCTGCTCGCGGATTGCGGCGCCTTGACGCCGGCGCTCGAGTTCTTCCGCGCGTCCGCCGCGTCGATGCAGGATCCGGTCGAGCGCATCGACCTCGCGATCGAGGCGGCGCGCGTCGCGCTCGCGTGCGGAGAACGCTCGCGTGCCGAAGCCGTCGTGCGCGAGTTGGACGGGAACGGCGCCGGCGGCCTGGCGGCTGCGCGCGACGCCTCTCCCGCCGTCACGCAGCGTTTTGCGCGCCTACTCTTGCAGCTCGGCCAGCACGAGCGGGCGGCGGCGGCATTCCGCGCCGCGCTCGCCGCGGCCCGGCGCGGCGGCGAGCGCGAGAGCGGCACCGTCGTGGCGTCGCTGGGCGGGCTCGCGCTCGCGGACCGAGCGCTCGGCGACCTCGCGCACGCCGAGTATCGCCTGCGCCTCGCGCTACGCTACGGAGAGATCTCCCGGCATGCGCGGGACCATCGCTCTGAGATGCAGGCGCTGCGAGGAAACCTCGCCGCGGTCCTCTACCGCGCGGGCAAGGTCGACGCGGCGCTCGAGTGCTACGAGCGGCTCGAGCGCGAAGTGCGGCGCGGAGGCAACTGGCGGCTGCTCCCGCACATCGGGCTCGGCGTCGGCACGATCTATCGCGAGCGAGGCGCACTCCTCCTCGCGCTACGCAGGCTCCACCGCGCGAAGAGAGACGCGGAGCGGCTGCATGACGACGGCACGGTCTTCGGCATCGAGCGCAATCTCGGCGAGATCTATCTGCTCTTGGGCGATCCCGCCTCCGCGTACGCGCATCGCCTTCGCGCTTTGCGCATTGCGCGCGCCATGCGCAATCCCGAGTTGATTCGCCATGGCCGTTTCGCGCTCGGTGCCGCGCTGGTGCGGCGCGGGCGCTACCGGGAAGGCCAGCGGCTCCTCGAGCTAGCCCTCGCGACCGCGGCGCCGGGGGACGGCCGTCGCCTCACCTCGATGACCCACGCGTTTCTCGGCGAGGTTCATCGCCACTTCGGCGACCAACAAGCGGCGCTCGCAGCCTGGGCGCGCGCGAGCCGGGACGGCATCCGCAGCGGCAACATCCATTACGTATGCCGAGCGATCGGCGGCATGGCGAGCGTGCTCGCCGCGCGGGGCCGCGAAGCGAGAGCGCGCGCATTGCTCGCGCGCGCGGTGGAATGGGCGCGTTCCGTGGGGACTCCCGCACTCGCGCGAGTGCCGTTGCAATGGGAGCGCCTGCGCGTGGAGCTGCGCGCTGCGCCCCCGGCAAGGGAGACGCTCGAACAGACGTGCGCTCTCTATCACGCCGCACGCGGTCACGGCCTGCGCGAAGAGGCGCTCGCCGCTCTCACGCTCTACGCGGAGCACGCCGCGCGGTTTCGACTGCCGCTCCCGGAAGGCGCGGGGGTTTTCGCGCGGGCGATGCTGCGGCGCTTCGATGGGGAGGGGCTGCGGGCGCTGGAAGATCGGCTCGGGGTTCCCCTCGCGCGCTGGAATCGCGACGCCGGCGCGAGCGCCGCGCCGGATGACGGAGGCTCGCTCGAACCGGATGCCGACATCGAAGCCGCACTCGAGCAGGCGCTCGCGCGTTCGGGAGCGCGCGCGGCGCGCATCGTCGTGGATCCCGCGGGAGCCGCGATCGTCGTCGCGCGCGCGGAGGCCGCGGGCGCCCCCGCTGCCGCCGCTGGCAGCGCGCTCAGGGTCTCCCTGCCGCTTTGGAGCGGCGCGCCGGAGACCGTCGCGATCTTCGAAGCGCAGGCTGGAGCCGCGGCGCCCGTGCTGAGCCGCGAGGAGATCGCCGGCTTGACTTCCCGCGCGCTGCCCGTGATCGCGAAGTCGGCGGGAGACGAAAAGGAGCGCGAGCTGCGCGGACTCCGATTGGAGCTGGATCGACTTCGCGAGCAGCGCCTCGCGGACAGAGAGCGCGTGCGCACCGAAATGCTGACGCAGCGGCTCGCGTTGGAAGAGCGCACGAAGGGCGGCCGCGGCGCCGGTCCGGCGCCGGGAGACCACGCGAAGTGGATCGCCGCGGCGCCGGCGATGCAGGAGATCGAGCGCAACTTGTCGCGCTGGGCACAAAGCGACCTGCCCGTGTTCATCCATGGCGAGAGCGGGACGGGCAAGGACACGCTCGCGCGCCGCGTTCATGCCCGCAGCTCGCGTGCGGCGAAGCCGTGCCACATCGAGAACTGCTCGGCGCTCCCCGCGGCGCTCTTCGAGGCGGAGCTGTTCGGATATCGCGCCGGTGCGTTTACCGGCGCGGAGAAGGAGCGCGCGGGACTGCTCCGGCACATCGACGGCGGAACGTTGGTGCTCGATCAAGTCGACGAAGTGCCGCTCGAGGTCCAGGGCAAGTTGCTCCGCGTGCTCGAGGAGCGCGCATTCCGCCCGCTCGGAAGCGGCGACTTGGTCCGCGTCGACCTCCGCATCATGGCCACCTGCCGCAGCACGCCGCAGCACGCGCTCTCTGCCGGGCGGCTGCGCGCGGACCTGTTCTATCGCCTCCAAGGCATCGCGATCGAGGTACCGCCGCTGCGCGCGCGGACGGAAGAGATTCCAGCGCTGATCGCGAGCCACTGCGAATGGCACGCGGCGCGCCTGCAGCTTCCGATTCCAACCATCGAGCCGGCTGCCCTTGCGCGGCTCAGCGCCTACCCATGGCCCGGCAACATCCGCGAACTCTCCAATCTCGTGCTCCGCTGGCTCCTCCTCCGCCTCCGCAGCGTCACCGAGGCGGTCGCGCTCCCCGAGGGAACCGCGCCGGACCAGCAAGGAATAGCGGCGGAAGCGGCGGTTGCCGCCGCCATCGAAGGGGCACCTTGGCGGGAAGCCATGCGGAGCTTTCAACGGCGATTTCTCCTCGAATGTCTGGAGCGGCACGCCTGGAATCGAAGCCGCACTGCCGCGATGCTCGGCTTGAGCCGGCGCCAACTCCACAATCTGCTCGCCAAGCTGGAGTTGAGCTGAGCCGCGCCGAGTCTTGCGCCGCCGCGCGGGAGGCGCGAGGCCACGGAAGCAGTGCCCGGTAACCGCGGGGGGCGAAGCGGAATCTGACTCACGGCTGTCTTTTCGTTGTGTGGATCCGTGATAGGGAGAGGTTGGAGACGGTGAAGCAACCGGGAAGAATGCGCGCTCTCGCCGCCGCCTGCATTTGTCTTGGCGCCTACGGTTGCTTTGGGGCCGATTCCGGCTCCCCGCGCGATCCGCGGACGCAGCCGATCGACGGTCAAGGAGCGCCATCGAACGATGCCGCGGCAAGGTTGGCAGCGAACGGTCCCGAAGGAGAAGCCATGCAAGTGCTCGTGCGTTTGTTCACGGCGGAGGGCGTGCTCTCCGGCCCAGTTCGAGCGGCCAGAGTCGTGAAGAGCGACGAAGAATGGCGCGCCCAGCTCACGGGGTCTCAATACGCGATCGCGCGCGGCAAAGGAACGGAACGGCCGTTCTGCGGCACCCTGCTAGACAACAAGCAAGAGGGCGTCTACGCGTGCGTGTGCTGCTCCCTGCCGCTCTTCTCCTCCGACGGCAAATTCGATTCCGGCACTGGCTGGCCGAGCTTCTTTAGACCCATCTGCAAGGAGAACATCACCGAGAAGGGCGATGCCACGCATGGCATGGTCCGCACGGAGATCCTTTGCACGCGCTGCGATGCGCACCTCGGCCACGTGTTTCAGGATGGGCCGCGGCCGACGGGCCTCCGCTATTGCCTGAACTCGGAGTCGTTGGCCTTCACGCGCCGCGAAGAGATCCGCAGCCTCGCCGAGCTGGATGCGCGCGGCAACGCGCCGCCAGCCGGCCGCATCGCGCAAGCCGTGTTCGCCGGCGGCTGTTTCTGGTGCGTGGAAGCGGTGTTCGAGGAGTTGGAGGGCGTCATCGATGCCATCTCCGGCTATGCCGGCGGCAAGAAGGAAGACGCGAACTACGAAGCCGTGTGCGGCGGCGACACCGGCCACGCCGAGGCGGTGCAGATCACCTACGACCCTACCAAGATCTCGTTCGAGGAATTACTCGAGGTTCACTTCGCGACCCACGACCCGACGACGCTGAATCGGCAGGGCAACGATCACGGCACGCAATACCGCTCGGCGATTTTCTACGCGAACGACGCGGAGAAAACTGCGGCCGAGAAGTTCTTGCAGAAAAGCTCCGCCGCCGGGGCTCGTTCGGGGAGGATCGTGACGACCCTGGAGCCTCTCGAAGCGTTCTACCCGGCCGAGAGCGGGCACCAGAACTTCGTCTGCAACAACCCGAATCAGGGCTACGTGCGCGCGGTCGCCCTGCCGAAACTGGACAAGGTGCGACAGAAGTTTCCCGATCGGCTCCGCTCCAAAGGCCCGGGAGGCCGCGAGCCGCGCTAGCGCTCAGAGTCTTGAAGCACCTCCAACCCAAGCGCTGAAATGTGGGAAGTTCATTTCTCAGTCGTATGGGCGACCCGGCGCATCCCATTCACAGAATCCGTACGGCGCGTGAAAAGAGCCCGAAGCGCACGCCCGTTAATGGTTCCAGGACAGCGACTTACAAATTTCGTTCCCGCACTCCTTCCAGGGCATGGCGCTTGCGGGTCGAGTGTCGCTGTAAACGTGATTGGGGGGCTACGCCCCAGGCGGGGTCTGGACCTGGAGGCCCGCGCGCCGCTAGATCGCGGGAAGCCGCATGAAGCCGTGCGACGCGCGTGACAAACGAGGAGAAGGACAGACCCCGCCGTTTTCATGCCGATCGCCTTGTAAGAGCGCCCTCTCGGAGCCGCCGACATGTCGCTAAGACACGCCGGCGGCCAGCTTTGCCTACGGCCGACCCCACCTCGTTGTTGACTCCACCTTCCCTCCCCTATAGCGTTGAGACGCTCTCTCGCCGTGTCGCCGGCCCTTGAAGTTCGTGGGGCTGGTCGGCGCCAAGAGGGGCGGGCTCGAGGCAGAAGGCGAGGCCGGAATGGGAATCGACACCGGCAGTTCCGCTTTGGAGTTTTCTACCCAAGGTGGCCCTTCCGTACGTAATGGCTACTCGGTAGCAGGCTACTCGGTAGCAGGCT
>JAKEFC010000214.1 GCA_022616235.1 Planctomycetota bacterium | reverse complement strand
TGCACCAGAAAGCGCAGCAATTTCCTGAACACCACAATCTTGCTACAGCCGTAGCCTCCGGAGACGCTGGTTCAGCATTCCTTGCTGCTGTCAATCACGGTATTGTTGACGAAATCATGAATAGCGGTGTCTTGGAACAGATCCACGACGCACATGTGTATCGTACAGGCGGTGCTGATGTTCGAGTTAGTGTTCATTACCAGTGCTGCAGAGTTGTCGATTGCTGGGTGTTTTGGGACCAACAGGCGTGGGTAGATCAAGAACCGCACAAGAAGCGCTGCCTCAGACAAGAACCAAGTCCCGGCACTCCGGCGCTTGGATGGACCAACATTAACAGTAGGGAGTACGCTCGGGCCGTCCAAAGATGCAGTGAAGATGCGGTCACGGAAGTTCTGAATGGCGGATGCCAATGACCGCCGCCATACCCATTCCCAACAGGTTTTGGCGACACGCGACCTCAACTGCTGCGTTGTGCTCTCCAGCAGTGCTTCGAGTGCAGTTCGTTACATTTCGTCCGCAGCTTCCGGCCAGGCTTCTACAATGTGGATGAAACACATACGAACGCACCACATTGCTTATCCTCCGCGATGCCAACACAGCCGCCCGTCGCGCTCCATCCGGTTCTGGTGGCCGCTGGCCACGGTTTTCGTTGTCCTCTTTCTCCTTGTGGCGCTGAGGGCGTATTTGCCCGTGCGTCCCGTTTCCCTTCAGCTGTCCACGGAGACCACGGTCGCACTTGCTCCTCTTACATCCACCGGGGCTCCTGACTATCCGGCGATCATTGATGAGACCATACGTGGCCATGTTGCGGGTCGTCACAATGTCGCTGTCGATCTCATACGGCTCTTTGGACCTCGAATTATTGCTCCTGCGCACCAACAAGTCGCGATCCAGAGACTGGGACTCTCGGCTTCTTTAGAACCCGCACTGCTCTTTACTACAACGTCAGAGTTCTCCGAATCTCACTTACTCCAAGGAGACAGCACGTCTTGTACTAAGGAGCTTCAAGTAGCATTGAGCCAACGTTGGCTGAGCTCAAATCTGCCAGTGTTGGCAGACTGGCTGCGCCAAAACACCAATGCACTCGAGGCGTTTTCTCTCATGCGATTAGGTCCAAACGCAGCCTTCTACATCCCCGTACTTGATATACATGACGTCACTAACTGGGAGCTTCTGGGCGAACTCTGCCTAGGTAGCTTGGCGCAATCGTTGGAACGCGGTCGGCCATTCAGTCTAAACGACATTCGATCTGTGATTGAACTTTGTAGACTTCTCGAAATGACAGCGCCCGTGTCGTCGCTGGCGTTTTGGGCACACGTCGAGCAATCAGCATATCGTGCCTTATCCGTTATTGCGTGTGAACCGGGACTCGACTGGCAGTCAGCGCGTGACGCCGCCTACTTCCTGGCTACGTTGCCAGAGTTCTCCGGATTGGGAGAAGCCATTCACAGAGAGCACTTTGCGCTCCTTGACGCCGCAATTCGTAAGTTTGGAATGACGAACTGTGTTCTGGACATAAACGTCGTACTCAGGACAATCAACCAGTATTTTGCTGAACTTACATCTGCAGCAAGCACAAAAGACCTCCAGACTCGACTACGCCAGACAAACGCTATTCACTTGTCGAACATAGAGTCCATGCGAACGTCGGTTTCCGATCAAATTCTACTGCGCGTTGCGCGCGGTTTCGTCTTATCTTCTGCTCAGAAGCGGCATGGCAAGAGTGTACTAGTAGCACGATCGATAATTGCACAGAACCCAGTCTTTCCCGACGGATTGGTTTGTGTCGAAAAGGCGACCGCTTTTCGTAACATCGCGATCTTATCACTTTTGCTACGAGAGTATTCTTGCAAGGAGAATCGCTTTCCAAAGCAGCTCGATGAACTACAAATGGAGCGATCAGGCATTTCGGCGCTTGAATCATACCTGGGCGGGACCCTAGAATATCGACAGCTGGGGAGCACGTGTGAGTTAGGTGTCGCTAGTAACGACGTTTTTGCGACGGGGCCTAAAGAGATGTCCTCGCTTCGAATCAGCGTAATACGATTGCGACTGCAGTGACTGACTCGCGCGGAGTGTCGAATTGACTTCGTCACTGGTGGTGGTGGCGTTGTAAAAGCGCGTAAATCTGGCGGTTTGCGCGCGTGAGACGTGCTTGGTTCAACTGCTCCCGCGCATGGCCGCAGCGTTCTGAAGTGTTACAGACACGCGTCAGCATTCAGCGACATACTCCAACTCATGAATCGCCACAATCTTGTCATGAAGCAGCTCAACAGGACGTGACGAGTAGTCCGTCGCGCTCCTGTGGATGCCAAATCGGAATTACATCGAACTGCTTCGATTCATCCGCCGTGAACAGCCTCGCGTTAAAATAATCGGCATCACGGGCCCTCGTGAAGAGTTCCATCGTGGCGGAATGAAGTTTCTTGGTGCCAATCGAGCATCTACAAAGCCTATTGCTCTCGATCAGCTTGCGGACGCAGTAGGGGTTCTGCTCCGCGGTGCCACGAGGAAGAGTGGATCCAAGGAGAGCGACGACGGGGCGTCCAAACCCGAATAGACGCTTCGTTGCCGGCGCCAAATAGGTCGCTCATGGGGCGGAGAAACGGACTTCGAGTCTGCAGATTGCAGGTTCGGGCCCTGCCGGGCGGGACAACGATCGCCGATTTGGGCGCGCGACGCTGTTCACGCGAAGACCCTCCACCGCTTCATCGAAGTAGATCCATACAAGTTCGGCGACTGCGGGTATTGCTGCGAGGGCAGCACGCCGCGGATCGCGCGGTACCAGCTCGCGTAAGTCGCCGAGTTGCCGAGGCGCGCGAGGGCGCGTAGCGCGACGAAGGTGAACGCTCCGTTCGGCCGTCCCTGGAACCAAGCGTCGTAGCTGTATTCCGTGTCCTGGCATCCCGCGAGGAGTAAGCTCGCGTAGCGGCCCGGCGGGCTCGATGCGCGAGCGCGCCGGCGGAGGCCCAGCTTCGACGCTTCGCGCCGAGACAGGAATGCGCCGGGGGGCAGGAAGCGTACCTTGCGCTGGGGTGCGCGGCCACCGCGCATCGTCGCGGGGGTCGTGATCGGCGCGAAGCGCGCCACGGTCCCGGAGTGGCACGAGTCGGAGAGGATCACGAGCTTCACGCCCGGCTGCTTCGCGGAATAAAGCTCGAAAAGCTCATCGTCGGTGATCGGCCCCTTCGCTTCCACGTCGTAGGGGCAGATGCACTCGTCCGTGCCATCCGGCTCGTCTCCATCGACATCCGGAACGAAAGAGCCGTGCCCGGAGAACTGCACGACCACCGTATCGCGCGGCGCCGCACCCCCCACGATTTCGCGGATCGCGGCGCGCAGCGCTTTCCCCGTCGCTTGGCGGTCGAATAGCCGCCGCACCGAGAACCCGCGGCGCTCGAGCTCGCGCGACCAGTCGTTCGCGTCGTTCACGCAACCAGACAGGTCGCTCCCCGTCCCCGGATAGTCGTTAATGCCGATGCACAGCGCCTGCTTCGCCATCGTTCTTCCTTGTCGTTCTTCGCCCGCCGGCAAGCGCGCCTGCGGACGCGGTGCCCGGCTTACTTCGCTTGCTTCGCTTCTTCGCGCCGCGGTTTCGCCGCGGCGGCCAGCGCGCTCACGAGCTTTGCGGCGTCCGTTTCCGGTGCCAGGCAGTTGAAGTTCACGCACAAGTATGCCGCGGGCTTCCCATCGATCGGCGTGCGCGCCGAAAGGAGCGGGATCGTGCGCGCGGCGAACTCTCCCGGCTCGCCTCCCGGACGGTGCGCGTAGACGACGAACGGAAAAGGACACCGAATCACCGCGTCCATGAGCGCCTGCGTCGCGCGATCGTTCAAGTCGCCCGCGATCGCGACCTCCGGCATGGGCGCGGTCGCCATGAGGGCCGCGAGGAGCATCTCGGGGGCAGCGTGCGGGTAGTCGCCGAGCGCACGCGATGCATCTTCGAGGATCCGCAGCGCTTGCTCGCGATAACGCGCTTCGCCGGTAAGGCCGTGCAGCCGCAAGAGGCACCCGGCGAGCGTGCCGTTCCCCGAAGTGAGCGCATCGTCGGCAAAGAGCTTTCGCCGCGGGAGGAGCACCTGCGCGCCCTCCGCCATCTCGAAGAGCGCGCCCGCCGGCTCCCCGGCGGCGCCGAACTCGCGCTCGATCGCAGCGACCAGCTCGATCGCGCGCGCCACGTGTTGCGGCCGAAAGGTCGCGTGGTAGAGATCCAGGCAAGCTTTCAGGTGGAGCGCGGCGTCTTGCAGCGCGGCGCCGTGATCCGCGCTGCCGCCGGCGTAGCGGCGCAGGAAGCCGCTCGGCGGCGCGAGATGCTTGTCCACGAACGCGTGCGCCAGCTCCGCCGCGCGGAGGAAGCGGATCTCCTTGAGCACGATGCCGGCGCGCGCAAGCGCGCTCACGGCGGTCGCGTTCCAGCCGAGGATTACCTTGTCATCGCGCTTCGGCGCGATGCGCTTCGCGCGCGCGGCGAGCAGCGCGGCGAGTCCCGCTTCCAACCGGCGGGAGCACTCCTCCGGCGCGAGGCCGAGCTTCTTCGCGAGCGCCTCCGGCTCCGCGGCTCGCGACGGCACGCTGAGCCCGTGCTCGAAATTGCCTGGCTTCTTGACGCCGAGGAATTCGCACAGGAGCGGCGCCGCCGCGCCCGCCGCGCTCTCGACCTGCGCGGGATCCCACGCGTAGTAGATCCCCTCGCGCTCTTCGCTGTCCGCGTCCCACGACGCGGCGAAGCCGCCGCCTTCTACGGCGAAATCGCGGAGCATCGCGTCGAGCGTGCGCCAAGCTACTTCGCGGAACCCTTCCTCTCCGGTCAGGCGGTACGCTTCGAGATAGGCTTCCGCGAGCATCCCTTGGTTGTAGAGCATCTTCTCGAAGTGGGGCACCGCCCATGCGGGATCGACCGCGTAGCGATGGAAGCCGCCGCCGACTTGGTCGAAGATGCCGCCGCTCGCCATGCGCCGGAGTGTGTGGAGCGCCTGTTCGCGGAGATCGGTCCGATCCTCGAGCGCCGCGAGCGAGAGGAAGAGCGCGATCGCGCGCGGATTCGGGAACTTCGGAGCAAACGCCGGTGGGATGGCGAACCCGCCGTTCGCCGCGTCGTATTGCTCGCTCAGTTTCGCGACGCCGCGGTCGATCAGCGCGCGAAGGGCCACGGGCTCGCCGCGCTTCTGGTCTGCCGCGGCGAGTGCGGCGACCGATTCGGCGGAGCCCTGCACGAGCTTGTCTCGCTCCGTGCGCCACTTCTCGCCGACGGCGGCCACCAAGCGTAGGAACTCTTCGCGCGGGAAGTAGGTTCCGCCGAAGAACGGCTTGAGATCCGGGGTCAAGAAGACGGTCAGCGGCCAACCGCCCCCTCCCCGGTATCTCTGCACCCAATCCATGTAGGCATCATCGACGTGCGGCAGCTCTTCGCGGTCCACCTTGATCGCGACGCACGTGCTCGCGAGAGCGGCCGCGACCTTGTCGTCCGCGAAAGACTCGCGCCGCATCACGTGGCACCAATGGCAAGAGGAGTAGCCGATGCTGAGGAGGATCGGGCGGTCGAGGCGGCGCGCAGCGGCGATCGCTTCTTCTCCCCAGGGATACCATTCGACGGGGTTCTCGGCGTGCTCGCGGAGGTAGAGGCTCTTCTCCTTGGCGAGGCGCCAGCCTCCCGTGCGCGCGCCGCCCGGCTCCGTCGCATCTTCGCCGCAGGCCGGCGCCCGAAGCGCGCTCGCCACCAGACAAACTGCAAGCACGACTCCGCGCATTCTTCCTGCTTCCCGGTTTCGCTCCGCGCCACCCACGGCTGAACCGCAACGCTCGGCGGCAACGCGCGATACATTACCCTGCGCGAAACGGATGTTCAGGTCATAACTAATCTTGCGCGCTGTTGATTCTCGGCCTGGAGGTTGCAAGGCGGGCGTGGGACGCCGTGCCACTGCGGCGTGATGTGACGAGGACGGCGACTTCGAGAAAATCGCTCCGGCGGGCGGAGCCGGTGATTCCAAGGACTGGAATCTTCGGACGCGCCGCCGCTTGGCGGCAAAGGAGGATGCGAAATTGGAGCTTCAGGCGGTAGAATTAGCGCCTCGTTCGGGCTGGAATTCGACAATGCGCTTCGCGATGCTTTGCGACTCCAAATTCGGAGTTCGCCTCGGGTACCGGTTTGGCGCGGTCGCCGACTGCCCTCGGAAACGGAGTACGCCCCGCATGTTTTCGGAGCATTCTTTCGGCCGTACGGCGGCATTGATCGCTGCTTTGTGCAGCGGGCTCTATCTATTTCGGGCTCCCGCAATCGCCGCCGCGGGGGCGCAGGAGTCCGCGCCAGTCTCGATGCCTGCGGCGGAAGAAGCGCTGCGGCGCGAATTCCCCGGGGTGCTCATCGCGCGCGGCTGGGACCGCGTCCACATTTACGGCGTCCCGATGACGGGCGCGGAATCGGCGGCGGCCGCCGCCTCGAATTGGCTCGCCTCGCACGCGGGAGCGCTCGGCGCCCCGGCCGCGGAATTCGTACTCATCGATGACTTCGACGTAGCCGGCGGGCGTTTTCACTTGTTCGCTTATGCGCAGGTGCGGCAGCAACTGCTCGTGGAGCAGGCGCGCGTGCGCGTACTCGTCTTGCACGCAGAGGAGGCGCGCGTCGTCTACGTCGCCGCCCGCGATGTGGCCCCTTCGTCCGCAGGCGGCTGGCCGCCGCCCGCGATCGCGAAGGAGGGGGTACAAGCGCGCATCCAAGCGCTGCCCGAATACCGCGCGCTCGCCCTCTGGGGTGAGCCGCTCCTCGCCGTGCTGCCTCCGCAGCGCGCCGGAGCCGAGACTCGCCTGGCCTGGAAGGTTGCCGGCCACAACGGCGACCGCGCGGCTCCCGCATCCTTCACCTTCTTCGTCGACGCGCGGACCGGCGAACTCGCGCATGTCCGCGACGAGATCCTGCACGCCGATGTCTCCGGCAATGTGACGGGACTCGCGACGCCGGGGCTCTACCCCGATCAGAGCGGAAACGCCGCGGAATCCGCGCCGCTCCCGGACCTGCTCGTCGGCGTACCCGCCGCGGCGGCGTACACGGATGCGGCGGGAGACTACGTCATCACGGGCCTCTCCGGCGCGGCGCAGACCCTGTCCGCCGACATGCTCGGGCGCTGGGCCACCGTGCTCGTTTCGCAGGGTTCGCCCCTTTCCGATTCGGAAGTCGTGACGCCGCCCGAGACCGTCGACTTCGAATTCAATGCGACGCCCGCGGAATTCGACACTTCGCAGTTGAACGGTTTGCTCCACGTGCAGGCCACGCACGACTTCTACAAGGCGCGGCTCTCCAGCTTTACCGGGCTCGACTTCCCGATCGATTGCTACGTCAACATCGCCGACGCCTGCAACGCCTACTTCGATCCGTTCTTCGTCTCGATCAACTTCTTCAATGCGGGAACGATCCTTTCGAACGGCGTGCTCTTCTCCTGCCCGAACACGGCCTATTCGTCCGTGATCACGCACGAATACGGGCACTTCGTCCTCAACCAGCACGGCGTTCCGCAAGGCGCGTTCGGCGAGGGCTTCGCGGATGCCTTGAGCCTGCTCCGCTTCGAGGATCCGATCATCGGCTACGATTTCTTCGGGCCCGACGACCCGGTGCGCGACATCGTCGCCGCCAACCAGCAGTACCCCTGCGCCGGCGAGATCCACATGTGCGGCCAAGTGCTCGCGGGCTGTTTCTGGGACCTGAAGATCGAGATGCAGGCGACCCTCGGCGCGGAGCCCGGACTCGAGGCCACGCGCCAGCTCTTCGTCGATTGGTCGGCGATCACGCTGGGCGGGAGCGGCAGCGACAGCGCCTATCCCGAGACCGCGATCGAGGTGCTGGCGGCGGATGACGATGACGGGATGATCGCGAACGGTACCCCGAACTACCTGGAGATCTGCGCCGCTTTCGATGCGCACGGGATCGACTGCCCGCCGTTCGACCCGATCGCGTTCGAGTTCCCGGATGGCATACCCAACGTGGCCTCGGCGGACGGGAGCACGGCATTCGCCGTAAACGTCGTGGGGCTCGAAGGCACGCCCGAGCCAGGTACCGGCACCCTGCACTACTCGCTGAACGGCGGCGCATTCTCGGAGATCGCGCTCGAAGTCGTCGCTCCGAATCAATATCTCGCGTCGCTCCCGGCGAGCGCCTGCGGAGACCTCTTCGCGTTCTACTTCAGCGCCGAGGACACGACCGGCGCGGAATCGACATCGCCGGTGGGAGCGCCGCCGGCATCCTACTCTTGCCGCGTCGCGGAGAGCGTCGTGACGGCGTTCGCCGATGACTTCGAGGGCAGCCAAGGTTGGACGGTCGGCGACAGCGCGGTCCCGGATACGGCGGCCACCGGCATCTGGACGCGCGTCGTTCCGAACGGCACGGCGGCGCAGCCGTCGCTCGATCATTCCGAGGATCCCGGTTCGCTTTGTTTCGTGACGGGACAGGGCAGCATCGGCGGCGGCCTCGGCGAGGCGGACGTGGACGCTGGCAAGACTACGCTCGTATCTCCCGCGCTCGATCTGTCCGCGGCGGGCCACTACGAGATCGCTTATTGGCGCTGGTACTCGAACAACACCGGCGCCTCGCCGAACGCGGACGTGTTCACGGTCGAGATCTCCGACGCCGACGGAGCGGCGGGAACCTGGATCGAAGTCGAGGCCGTGGGTCCGGCAGGCGCGGGGACGGGCGGGGGTTGGATCTACCACCTCTTCCGCGTCGATGACTACATCGTGCCCTCCGCGGAGGTTCGCGTGCGCTTCATCGCGTCGGACCTCGCCGATCCATCGCTCGTGGAAGCCGCCATCGACGACTTCACGGTCGCCCATTTCGCCTGCGCGCCGCCCGAGGCGGCGTTCGTGCGCGGAGACTGCAACGTGAGCGCGACCTTAGACATCTCGGACCCGATCTTCTTGCTCGAGTATCTCTTCGGCGGGGTCGGGCTCGTACCCGCATGCGACGATGCCTGCGATGCGAACGACGATGGCGCGCTCGGGCTCGCCGATGTGCTCAGCGGGCTCAACGCCATCTTCCTCGGCGACGCGCTCTTGCCTCCCGGATTGGGGTGCGGCGCGGATGCTTCCGCGGATGGGCTCGACTGCTCGAGTGCGGCCGCCGGCTGCCAATGACGAGGCCCGCCTCGGTCGTGCCGCGCTCGCGCCGCCGAACTCCGGCAATCGCTTCGCGTAACGCCCAATGTTCCTCCAAAGTTCCCGCGTGGCACCAATCTCGTGCATGCGCGCAGAGCGCGGCACAAGAATTGGGCGGCAGAGTGCGCCTGCGCCGAGCGAGCGCGCTTGCCCGGAGATGCAAACCAACCGCCGGCCGCGCTAGAATGCAGACTCGCGACGCGGAGTTCGCGAAGCGCGCGGCGCTCAGGCGCCGAGGAGGAGCATTGCCTAGCGAGTCGGTAGAGAATTACCTGAAGGCGATCTACAAGTTAGAGCGCGGAGAAGGGTGGGTCGCCAACAGAGACATCGCGGAGCGTTTGAAGGTGTCGCCCCCCTCGGTGTCGCGGATGGTCAAGCGCCTCGGCGAGATGTCGTGGGTCGAGCACCACCCGTATCACGGCGTACGCCTCACCGACTCCGGCCGGGAGCGCGCGCTTCGCGTGATACGCAATCACCGCATCCTCGAGACCTATCTCGCGCAAGTCCTCGGCATGGGTTGGGACGAAGTCGATGCGGAGGTCGAGCGGCTCGAGCACGCCGTCTCCGAACAGCTCATCAATCGCTTGGAAGAGGCGCTCGGGTTTCCGAAGCTGGACCCCCACGGCTCGCCGATTCCGGATCGCCACGGCGTGTTGCCGCAAGGCGACGGCAGCGTCTCGCTCTTGGACCTGTCGCCGGGAGCGAAGGGGCGCATCACGCGGATTGCCGATGCGGCGGCCGCCGCCCTCGCCTACCTCGGCGAGCGCGGACTCATTCCCGGGACGCCGATCGAGCTGGTCGCGAAAGAGCCGTTCGAAGGCCCCATCCACTTGCGCGTTTCCGGGGAGAGCGTCCACCTCGGCAACGACCTCGCGCGCCGCGTCCAAGTGTTGCCCTCCAAAGAGTGACCGCATCGGTAGTGCGGCGAGCGCATGACGCGCGTCCGCTCAAGGCGATGGCTGCGGCGGGATTCTGCGCCCGTGCGGGTCCGCATCGCGCTGAACCAGGCGCTCCTCGACCTTCTCGGCGAACTGCGGCGTCATGTAGTGCTCCATGCGGTGCGCCGCCTCGTGGAGGTGGTCGAGCGGCAAGCGAAGCTGTTCGCTCAGATAGCCTTCCCACAAGCGGTGCGAGCGCACGAGCGCCTGCGCGCGCGCGCGGCCTCGCTCGGTGAGCGCCCAGCCTCCCGCCGCGCGCGTGAGCTGGCGGCGCGCACGCAGGTAGATCCGCGCGAGCCTCTCCGCGGCGGGGCGATGCATCGCGAGCGCCCCGGCATCGCGCACCGCCACACCCTCCTCCAGCCGGTAGAGCCGCGCGAGCACGTCCTCCTGCACGATACGAAACGCGAATGCGAAGCCGCGGAGGATCCGCGCGGCGATGCCGTAGCGAGGCGCGGCGAGCGCCGCGAGCGCGAACTCGGCGCCCGCGACGACGGAGATCATCCCCGCTTCGCTCGTGTCGAAGTGCACGGCCAGCAGGCAGCCACCGGCCGCCGCGATCCAGCCGACGAGCACCGCGGTCACCAGCATCGTAGCGAGGCGATCCGTAAAGAGGTGCGCGGTGGCGCCGGGCACGATCAGCATCGCGATGATGAGAATGGAGCCGACGGCTTCGAACCCCGCGACGACGGTGACTGCCACCGAGCCCATCAAGAGATAGTTCATGACAATCGCGGAGATCCCCAGCGTAGTGGCGAGCGCAGGATCGAAGGAGGAGATCTTCAGCTCCTTCCAAAACACGGCCACGAACGCGAGGTCGAGGAGCGCGACCGCGCCGAGGGACAAGAAGGAACGCGGCACGTCGAGTCCCAAGATTCGAATCGTGTCGAGCGCCGAAGTACCGAGCGCGCCGTAGAGCACGCAGCCGGGGTCGAGGTCGACTTGGCTCGCGTAGAGATTGATCAAGATGACGCCGAGCGCGAAGAAGGAAGTGAACACCACTCCGAGCGCTCCGCCTGCCTCCACTTGGGCGTGACGCCGCAGCCACTCCGCGAGATACGTCATCGCGAGACCCGCGATCGCCGCGCCGAGGAGCATCGGCCAGAGTTCGCGCGTGCCGCTCATGAGGAATCCGACGACCAAGCCGGGGAGGACGGCGTGGCTGATCGCATCGCCGACGAGGCCCATCCGCCGGAGCACGAGATAGCTGCCGAGCAGCGCCGAGCTGGTCGCCGCCGCCATCGCGATGAGCACGGTCCAGAGCGTCGCTTGCACCGCCGGCGAGAGCGCAGCGAACTGCTCGGCGAGCCAATTCATGTCGCAAGCTCCCGCGGGAGTCCGGCCAGCGCGCGCACCGGCGCTCCGCCCCCCGGAAGGGTCCCTGCGTTCTTCAGGTCCTCCTCGAGTTGCGCGAGCACGGCGCGCGGAAGGATGCTTTCGATCTCTTCCGCATCGGGATCGACGATGTCGCGGTCGATGTGCGCACTCGTGCGCAAGTAGTGTTGCCACAGGCGATGGATGCGCGCCGCCTCGGCGGCTTTCTGGAGGCCGGCGGCGGTGAGGCGCACCGCGTCATCGCCTTCCGCTGCGGCGGCGGCCCGCGGCGCCGAGCGGCGAAGCGCGGCGCGCTCTTCGCTCTCCGCGCGCTCGAGCCAGCCGGCTCGCGCCGCGTGCGCGACCAGAGCTTCTGCCTCGCGCGCGCGGCCGGGAAAGCGCCCGAGGAGGTCGGCGATGGGCAGGGCCGCGCGCTCGGGGAGCGCCGCCTCGCTCGCTTCGTAGAGGATGCGCAGGAATCCGCGGATTGCGCGTCGCTTGCGCCAGCGGCGTCGATCGCGCGCGCGCGCGAGGATGCCGCGCCGCGGAGCGAACAGGAGCGAGATGAGAAAGAGCGCGCTCCCGCAGAGGACGATCACCGGACCCGCCGGAAGATCCGCCGCGTACGTGCTCGTCAAACTGCCCGCCGCCCCGGTGAGCGCTCCGAAGGCTCCCGCGAGCCACATCATCGGCGCGAGCCCGGCGACCCAGAAACGGGCCGCCGCCGGCGGCACGATCAGCATCGCCACCATGAGCACGATGCCGACGGCGGGGAGGCCGATCACGACGGTCACGGCGAGCAGCAGCATGAGTAGGAAGTCGAGACGCACTACGGGCCACCCCTCGACCGCGGCGAAATCGGGGTCGAAACAGAGGAGCTTGAACTCTTTGTAGAAGAGCAGCACGACGAAGCAGACGGCGACCGCCGCGGTGCAAATGAAAATGAGATCCGCTTGCACCATTCCCGCCGTGCGACCGAGGATGAATCCGTTGATCCCCGCTTGCGCGGCATCCACGGAGTTCTTCTGAATGTAGGTGCTCAACGCGAGGCCGCCGCCGAAAAAGACGCTCAAGACGATGCCGATGTTGGCGTCCTCCTTGATGCGCGTGTAGCGGCTGAGGAGCGCGACGAGCGCGACCCCCGCGATCCCGGTGACGAGAGCCCCGAAGAGGAGCGCGCCGAACTGGCGCCCGAACAGGAGGAAGGCGAGGCAAATCCCCGGCAGGGTCGCGTGCGCCAACGCATCGCCGAGGAGCGCGCGGCGTCTGAGGAGTCCCAGGACTCCGATCACTCCGCTCGCGAACCCGAGTAGCGTCGTGCCGCCGAGGACGATCGCGGTGTTGTACTCAAGGAAGGGCATGATTCTCTCCCGGCGGGCGGCGGGCGGCCTGCGGGGCGGCGCCATGTTGCGGCTGCGCGGGCGGCGGCGCCCCCGGCGGCGAAAGGAGGCGCTGCGGCGCCGCGGCCCGCGCCGCGGAGTGGGGGGGCTCGGCGCCGGTCTGGGGCAGCCAGTCCTCGAAGCGGCGCACCGTTTCCGCGGCCTGGTCGAGAATGGTCAGGCGCCCGCCGTAGGTCGCGAGGAGATTGTCGCGCGTGAAGACCTCGCGCGTGGGTCCCGCCGCGACGAGGCGCAGGTTCACCAGCACGACGCGGTCGAAGTAGCCTTCGACGGTCTGCAAATCGTGGTGGACGACGAGGAGCGTTCGCCCTTGCTGCTTCAGGTCTCTGAGCACGTTCACGATCGCGGTTTCCGTGGCGGCATCCACGCCCGCGAACGGCTCGTCCATCAAGTACAGGCGCGCGTTCTGCGCGAGCGCCCGCGCGAGAAACACGCGCTGCTGCTGCCCGCCCGAAAGCTGGCTGATCTGGCGGCGGGCGAAGTCCTGCATGCCGACCCGCTCGAGCGCGCCGAGCGCTTGCTTGCGCTCCGCGGCACCCGGCCGCCGGCACCAGCCGAGACGGCCATAGGTGCCCATCAACACCACGTCGAGCGCGCTGACGGGGAAATCCCAATCCACGCTCTCGCGCTGCGGCACGTATCCCACCTCGCGCCGGCGGCTCGCGTACGACTCGCCGAACACGCGCACCCAGCCCGTCGCCGCGGGCACCAAGCCGAGCACCGCCTTGATCAACGTGCTCTTGCCGGCGCCGTTCGGACCGATGATCCCCACCATCTCCCCTTCGGGAATGGCGAGATCGATGTCCCAGAGCACGGGCTTCTTGTGATAGGCGACGGTGAGGTCGTGAAGCTCGACGGCGGGGGGCGTTTGGATGTCGCCGGGGCGACTCACTTGAGCGCCTCGACGATGGTGTCGACGTTGTGGCGCACCATGCCCGTGTAGTTGCCGCCGGGGGTGTCCGCGGCTCCCATCGCGTCCGAGAAGAGGCTGCCGCCGATCGCGAGGCGATGGCCGCGCGCCGCGCAGCCTTCGACCAGAGCCTGCACGTTCTTCTCGGAGATCGTGGACTCGACGAAGACCGCGGGGACGCCGCGCTCCACGATCAACTGCACGAGGGCATTGATGCGGCTCACCGCCGCTTCCGCCTCGGTCGAGATGCCTTGGATGCCGAGCACCTCGATGCCGTAGGCGGCGCCGAAGTACCCGAACGCATCGTGCGCCGTGATCAGCACGCGGCGCCGCTCCGGAATCTCGGCGATGCGCGCGCGCACGTATTCGTCGAGCTTGGCCAGCTCGGCGAGATAGCCGGCGGCGTTCGCCTCGTACCCCTTGCCGCCGGCGGGATCGAGTTCGGAGAGGTAGTCGCGCGCGATCTCCGTGCAGCGCATCCAGAGGCGTACATCGAACCAAAGGTGCGGATCCACGGCGCCTTCGAATTCGGGCGGATGGCGGAAGTACGTTGGGTCGATCTTCTCGCAGACCGCGAGAGTCGGAACGCGCTGCTCGAGCGCGCGGAGCACGTCTCCCATCTTTCCTTCCAAGTGATGGCCGCAGAAGAACACGACTTGCGACGAGAGGAGCCGCTCCCGGTCGCCGGAGGTGGCGACGTAGAGGTGCGGATCGGTGCCGGGACCGAGTAGGGCGGTCACCGCGAGCCGCTCGCCGCCGACTTGCCGGATCACGTCGGCGAGCATCCCGACGGTGCACGTCACGTTGAATGGCGGGGCGCCGCGAAGGGAAACGTGGGCCGTTTCGCGGCTCCGCGCCGAGTGTTCCCCCTCGGCGCCGCTCGTCTTGCCATCGCAGCCGGGCGCCAGCGCGGCTGCCAACGAAAGCAGCGCGATCGCCGCGGCGCGCGCTACCAGCGCGTTCTGCGCAATTCGGTCACGATCCTGGTTCGACGTCATGCTCTCCTGCCAAGAACTTAGAAAACGCGACAACGAGTTCACCTCGTGCGAAAAACCGCCTGTAACGATCAGCAAATCGTGCTCCCTGGCCGATTCCTTACATCGGCCCGCGTGGGCCGAAGGTAAATAGGCCAAAATGTTTCGTCAAGGTAAACTTTAGCGGTGTCAAACTATGGAGTTGCATAAGAGCAAATTCCGCTCGCTCAAATGCCTTGCCGGAAGCGGCCGCTCCCTGTCTGATCCTGCGCGCAACTGGGCGCCACCTGCGGCGCACTACGGGCTGCCGCCGCTCCACGAAAGCAATCATGGCAAATAACGACCAATACGAAGCTTGGGATGGCCTCGATGATGTCTTCGCGCGGATCATCGACGAGGCAGGGGGATCGCCGCACTCGGACATCATCGCCGACATCATGCGGACCGCGGTGAAGCTCGTAGGGGACGGCTCGAGCCGCGGCGACCTGAAGATCATGCGGGCGGCGCTGCGCGAGATGCGCTATGCCTTCAAGGTCTTCCGCCCCTACCGAGGGCGCCGCAAGGTGACGATCTTCGGCTCAGCGCGCACGACCCCCGACGAGCCGATTTACTCCCAGGCGCGTGAATTCGCGAAGAAGATCGCGGACTTCGGCTTCATGACGATCACGGGCGCGGGTCCGGGGCTCATGCAGGCCGCGCAGGAGGGCGCCGGTCGCGAGCGCTCCTTCGGCGTCAACATTCGGTTGCCCTTCGAGCAGAACGCGAATCCGTTCATTCGCGATGACCCGAAGCTCGTCAACTTCAAGTATTTCTTCACGCGCAAGCTGATCTTCGTCAAGGAATCGGACGCGATCGTGCTCTTTCCCGGCGGCTTCGGCACGCACGACGAGGGCTTCGAGTCGATGACGCTCGTGCAAACCGGCAAGACCGATCCCAAACCGCTCGTTTTCATCGATCGACCGGAGAGCCACTATTGGAACGAATGGAACGAGTACATTCGCGAGCATCTTCTGGAGCGGGGTCTCATCTCCGAGGAAGATCGATCCCTCTACTTGGTGACGGACTCGAACGATGCCGCCTGTGAGGAGATCCTCCGCTTCTATCGCGTCTACAATTCTTGCCGGTGGGTGCGCGGGCGCCTGGTACTCAGGCTCAATCACCAGATTTCCGATGAGGCCGTCGAGGAGCTGAACGAGGAATTTGGAGATATCCTGCTGAGCGGCAAGATCGAGAAGTCCGCTCCGCTGCCCGCGGAAGCGAACGAGCCGGAGTCGCTGCACCTGCCGCGGCTCGGCCTCGAATTCAACCGCCGGAATTTTGGGCGCTTGCGCCAGCTCATCGACCACATCAACGCCGCGCCGATCGAGTCCGAGTTGCGCACGGAAGCGGTGCGCGGCGACGGCGAGCACCCGACGGCCTGGTTCCCGGCGGATGACGATTAGCGAGTTAGAGGGGGGTTACGGCTCTCCGTGCGGATAGAATGCCGGTGGGTTGCCCATGTCGCGTGATGCGCGGTTCGCCGCGCGGACCCATGCGCGATCGGGTGGGGTAGGTTCGGAGCTGAAAAGCAGAAGTCCGCATGATCAGCGCCGCGACGACCGCCTTCGATGTACGCCTCGTGAACGCGTTTCGCCGCCCGTTCGACAACGCGGTCGCGACTGCGCGCACCTGCTATTCCGCGGCCGGCATCATCGATGAGCGCCAAGTCGGCGGCGACGATCTCGAGCCCGCGGAGCGCCTGACGGCGCGCTCCCGCCGCGACGCGCTCGCGGATTCGATCTTCCAGGCGGGACATCACACGCCCTTCCAGCACGTCTCCTTTCAATTCGCTCTCTCCGGCGTATCGCGCCACTTCATCTGGTCCTTTCTCCACGCGCATCCCTTCTACAACTCCGAGCAGGTGAGCCAGCGCTACGTCAAGGTGGCGAAGGACGCGCTCTACGTGCCGGCGCTCCCTGCGGCCGCGCGCGAGGTCTTTCTCGCGGCAGCCGAGGCCCAAATGGAGGCCTATCATTTCTTGCGCCAGGAAGGGCAGGCGGCCGTCGCGCGCGAGTACTTCGAGCGCTTCCGGAATCGGCGCGGAACCAAGCGCGCGGAGCGCGACATCGAGAAGCGTTCGCAGGAGGCAGCGCGCTACGTGCTCCCGGTCGCGACGACGGCGTATCTCTACCACACCGTGAGCGGGATCACGCTGCTCCGCTACAAACGCTTGCTCGAGCAATTCGACACCTTGGCCGAGCAACGCGCCGTGGTCGGGGCGATGGTGGAAGAGGTTCAAAAGCACGACCCCGACTTCGCCAAGCTGGTCGCGGATCCTCTCCCGCTCGAAGCGACCCCGGAATTCGCTTTCCTCGGCGCGCTCGAGCAGGGGCGCGCTCCGGCGGCGGAACTGGTCGCGGAATTCGATGCGTCGCTCGAAGGACGCGTATCGAAGCTCATCGACTGGAAGGGGAAGAACGAGGAGATCCTCGCCCTATCGGTGCGCGAGGTGCTCGGGGCGGGACGCGCGCAACTGAGCGACGACGCCGCGATCGCGCTCGCGCTCGACCCGGGGCAGAATCACCTATTGGGCGAGACGCTGAATCTGTCGACTCACTCCAAGCTTACGCGCGCTCTCTTTCACCCGAGCTACACCTTTCGAAAGCGACTCTCGCACACCGCCGACAGCCAGGATCAACGCCACCGCATGACGCCGGCCTCGCGCCCGGTCTTGACCGCGAATCTGCCGCCGGCCCCCGACTTCGTGCGACCGGCGCTCTACGCGGAAGATGAGACCTTGCGGGCGCGCTTCGATGAGAGCATGGCGCGAACGTGGGAAGCGATCGCACGACTCGAGCGGCTCGGGGCCTCGGCCGAGGCGCGCAGCTATCTGTTGCCGAACGCGGTGGCGATCCGTTTCACGGAGTCGAGCGACCTGCTCGCGCTGCGCCACAAGCACGCGCTGCGGCTCTGCTACAACGCGCAAGAGGAGATTTGGCGCGCGTCGCGCGATGAGTCCGACCAGATCATCGCCATCAATCCGCGCATCGGCCGCTACTTGCTCCCGCCCTGCTCGCTCCGCGCGCTCGCTGGCTCGCGGCCGATCTGTCCCGAAGGGGATCGCTACTGCGGTGTCCCCGTCTGGCGCAAGCCGCGCGCCGAGTGGCGCCGCACGATCTGATCGTAACCACTGCCTCTCGCTCCTGCGGCTCATGGCATTTCGTATGCCCCCATATCGATGGGCCCGAGGAATCGCTCCTCGGCATCCAGGTCGAGATTCAGAATGCTCGGGTCCGTGCTCGACGCGTCCGTGTAGTAAGAATCGAGCCCAGCCTGCAAGCATGGCGACCCGCCGAGCAAGTGAAAGTCTGTTCCGCCAACGAAGTAGGGGTTCGCCGTAAAATTGCCGACACCCGTGAATGACTGTTCGCTGTCAGTATAAGTGACGGCCGGCGTCACGTCGCCGGCTCCCGCATCGGGCTTGATGGAAGGTTGTAGCTGAGTGCCATTGCTCCAGAGGATGCAATTCTGCACATCGAGCGTAAGCGTCGAAGTTGACGGCCCCGATGCGAATTCCGACGTCGAGATCGCTCGGTCGGAATTCCCCGCGATCGTGTTGTTGACCAACTTGCTAGCGAGCGTCATGTCCTGGGCTTCGGTGGCGAGCCAAATCGCACAGAGATTCGCGTCGGGGCCGCTCGCATCGATCGCATCGCTTTGAACCACCAGGTTGTTCACCACGAGTAGGTCCACGCCGGGAGTTGCTCCGGCAAATGCCGCAAGTGCCGAACCCTTGGCGCCGCCTCCCGTCGCCACGTTGGCGCTCATCCTGCAATGGTGTAACGAGACCTTGGAGTCCTCGATCGT
>JAKEFC010000213.1 GCA_022616235.1 Planctomycetota bacterium | reverse complement strand
CGGTCAGCCCCCCTGGTGTCGAGGCTCTCGCGTGCACCGCGTTGCCGCATATCTGGTGTAAGCCGCTGGTGTCGAGGTACGGATGGAAGGCAGCGCCTCCTCTGATGCAGACTCGATGCGAATGGAGATGATCGATGCCTCTCGCGCGCTCCGCGAGATGCTAGTCGGATGCGGCGAGAGGATCGCGCGGGGGACGGAGCTTGGAGATGACGGCTGTGACGAAGAGGGCGGCGACACCGAGCATGGCGAAGAGCATGTAACCGTAGGAACTCGGCGCGTCCTCTCCGGCGGGGGTAGCGCTCGCGGGCTCTGCTCTCAGATCATCCGAAGTCGGCGCGGGCTCGCTCGAGGGGTGCGAGCCTTCCGCCTCCAAGACGACGAAGCTGGTGGCGGTCATTGACGTGCCGTCTCGGCGCGTCGGGTCCCCTGCCGGCTCGGCACTTGCCACGGCCGCCGCGGGTTCCGGGGATGGCGCTACGGCGAGCGCCGCGCGCCGCGCTTTCCAGTTCGATCGGCTCGAGGTCGCCGCCGCGGGCGAAGTCGCCGCGCCGCCCTTCGCATGCGCCTTTATCTCCTCGGGGAGCGGCGCCATGGCGCGCACCTCCGCGCCCGCCGCCGGCATCGCTTCTAGGACGGTCTTGTGGGTCTCGCACTTGGCTTCCGCTTTTGCGAGCTTCGATTCGACCGGGATCAGGAGCCTGAGCACGACATCCGCTTCGTCGCGCACTTCGCGCCGGGTCGCCTCGCCTTCCTCGATCGTTGCGCGGAGCTGCTCGACGTCCCCGACGCGCCGCTCGAGCATCTCGCTCACGGACTTCAGCTCCGCCTTCAGGCCTTCCAGCTCATCGAGCCAGCGGTGCGCTTCACGTCGCGAGCCCGCGGCCTGGATCGCTCGTACCGCGTCGAGCAGCTTGTCGTTGCAATCCGTCACGGTGGTGAGGCGCGCGCGGAGGAGGTCGATCGCCGCGGCAAGCTCGCGCATCGTCTCTTCGATGCTGGCCACGGCCACCTCGCCCTTGCGCGGCGGCCGCGCACCGGTGGCGCGCGCTTCGCTCCCCTTCTCCTTCTTGCTCTTCGCGGCGGTAGCGCTCTTCGTGGTCTTCGCGGCGCTCGGCTTCTGCTCCGGCTGCAAGGCGCGCCTGCGCGCGGCATCCGCCGCGAGCGCTGCGCGCCGCGCCTCGGCTTGCCGCCGGATCTCTTCGCGGCGGCTCAACTCCGACTCGGTCTCCGCGGCCCCGAGGTATTCGACTTCGAGCAGATCATCCGAGCTGAGATAGAGCGAGTACTCCGCCGCGATCGAGTCGGCGAACAAGCGCAGCTTCATTTGCGTCGTGGAGTCGAGGATCAGCTCGCCGATCCCCGTCGCCTCGCGATCGCCGACGCGATAGCGGACACGGGCGAGCGGTTCGCCGGCGTCGACCGGTGCAGGCGAGAGGAGCGCGGCGATGAAAACGGCGCTCGCAGGCAACAATGCTCCGCGGAAGCGCCGCGCGAGCGTGGCGCTCCAAGTAGACCCGAGTTTCTTGGGGATCACTGGGCTGGCTTCTCCTCCGTCCACCTTACTGCTTCGGGCGCCATTATAGGGATCGGCCCCGCGCTGTGGAGTCCGGAGGGAGAAGTCCGGTAAGTTGCGGCAGAATCGAGACCTGCCTTCCAAGAGCTTGCCGTGTGATGGTCCCTAGTACGCCTGGCGGAGCTGGAAACGCTGCAGTGCCTGAGCGACCTCTCGGGCCGTGGGCCGTTTCGCCGGCGCGGGCGCCAGCATGCCGGCGATCAGCTCGCGTAGTTCCGCTTGCAGCGCCGGGATCGGCGCCGGAGCGCTAGCCGCAACCCCGTCGCGGATCGCCTGCACCGCAGCGCGCCCGCGCAACTCGCGGAGAGGGTGCCGCCCTTCCAGCATCTCGCGCGCGAGAATTCCGAGCGCGTAGATGTCGCTCGCCGGCGTCAACTCCTCGAGCCGCGCCTGCTCGGGAGACATGTAACGCGGCGTGCCGCGCGGGTGATCGAGCAGATCGTCCTCTTCCTGCCAGCGGCGCGCGATCCCGAAGTCCGTGATCTTCGCGCGCACCTCGGTCGGCAGCCGCCGCAATCGATCGAGACCTCCCAGCCCACGCCCCATCGGACCGAGCAGATTCTCCATGTCATCCGCCATGCGGCGCGCGGCGCGCGCGTTCTCGACTTCGCGATAGCAAGCGCGGGCTTCATCGAGAAACTCGAGGAAGCGTTTTCGATCGTAGGCGTCGCGCGCGGCGAGCACCGCATCGAGGTACCAACGAAACGCGCGCTCCGGGCTTCCTTCCTCGCGCACGAGCACCGCGACGTCGTGGCAGGTGTCGAGGGGCGCGCCGCCCGCTTCGACCTTGCGCATCATCGCGGGGAGCGCGCGCCGGAGCAGGCGCTGCTTCTGTTCCGGCTCGATCGCGGCGGCGAGGGCCGGGCGCAGCGCTTCGCTCGCGAGTCGAAACGTGCCGTTCGCATCGCGCCGGAGGTAGCCGGAGCGCTGCCCATGATTGAGCAAATAGTAGAGCGAGGCGTTTTCGCGGCCGGTCGCCTCGAGCAGTAGCTCGTAGTCGACGCACGCGCCGAGCACCGCAAGCTCGCTCAAGAGATCGCGGAAGCCCTTCTCTTCGCCGCCGAGCCTGCTCTGGAGCAAGGTCGCGTTAGCGGCTTCCAACGTGAGATGCTTCGCGCGCTCGAAGCGATAGCTCCCGCCGCACGGCGACCACGCCCCCTGCGCGAAGGAGCGGCGGAGCGCCTCGAGCATGCGCCCGGGATAACCGCCCGTCTCGTCCTGCACCGCCGTCACGAAGTCTCGCGCGGACTCGGCGTGGCGGACGATCTGCTCGACGAGCCGCACCTCCTGCCCCCTGAGGAAAGGCTTCAGGTAAAGCTCGTGCACGCGCCCCATCCGGAGCCAGCGCCCGTAAGCTTCGAGAAACGGGGGATCGTCGGGGAGGGTCGCCGGGAGCACGGTGATCCAGAGGCCCTGGGCGCCGGGGCTCGGCGGCTCCAGCTCCCCCCGCATCTCGACGGGGGTCTCCGGGAAGCGGGCGCGAAATTCCGCTACCAAGCGCCGCTTTCCGACTCCCTGCGGGCCGAGGAGGAGGATCCAGCGCGCCTCCCCCGTCGCGCGCGCGGT
>JAKEFC010000029.1 GCA_022616235.1 Planctomycetota bacterium | reverse complement strand
TCGCGGACGAGGACCCCCGCGCTCTCGGCGAAGCCGCGCGCGCCGGATGAGCGCCCGTGCCCGCGCGCGTCCCAAGCGAAGACGTGGAGACCATCGAGATCGAGCTTCTCGATCAGCTCCAGCATCCGCCCCGAGTGCTCGTGACCGCGATGGAATACGAGCAGCGCCCGGTCGCTTGCCGCGGGCGGATGCCACGCGCGGTAGAAGATCTCCGCGCCATCCGCGAGCGTGAGTGTCTCTTCCGACGCGACCGCTTCCGCGAGCATACGACCCTCACAATTCCAAGACCGCGCGTTTCAGGGTCTCTGCGATGCGCTGCATGGCGCCCTTATCCGCAATCGGCTCCGGGAAGGCAAGCGGCGCTCCCAGGCGGATGCGCACCTTGCGCGGCAGCGGCAATACTCTTCCTTTCGGCCACGCCGCGAACGCGCCTTCGATCCGGCAGGGCACCACCGGAATCGACGTCCCGCCCACGAGCGCGCCGATGCCCGCCTTGAATTCGCCGATCTCGCCGGTCCTCGTGCGCGTCCCTTCGGGAAATAGGATCAGCACGTTGCCGGGATTCGCGAGCAGGCGGCGGCAGAGATCGAGGCTTTGGCGAATGTTCCTCTGCCGCGACATCGGCAGCGCATTCACGAAGATCGCCGCGATCGCGGTCCGCGGAAGGTCGACGAAGAAGTAGTCCTCCGCGGCCGCGGGGAAGACGCGGTGGAGCCTGCGGATCGGCAGCGCCGCTTGCAGGCACAAGGCGTCGAGGTGGCTCGCGTGGTTCGCCACCATTACGAACGATTCGTCGCGCGGGAGGTGCTCGCACCCCGAGATGCGGAGGCGGTGATAGATCCTGAGCCAGGCGCGCAGCGCGAGCGCCGCGATCGAGCGCAGCGCATAGATCAGCATGTCCGGTTCGCGCGGGAAGCCACGGAGCCGCTCGACGAGGGGCTTCTCGAGATCCTGAAACGTCTCGTAGCGCCAACTCTCCATCGCGCGTGCGCCTCACCAGTGCTTGTGGCAGTAGTCCACCATGTGGAGGAAGAGCGGCGCGGAATAGATCAGGCTGTTGATGCGGTCCAGCACGCCGCCGTGCCCGGGGAGAATCGCTCCCATGTCCTTGATGCCGAGGTCGCGCTTGATGAAACCGAGCGTCAGGTCGCCGAGCTGCCCGCCGATGCCGACGATGAGCCCCGCGAGGAGAAGCTCCCGCGCGCCGAAGTGCGGCATGGTGAACGCGAGCGCCCAGGGCAGCGCCATCGAGATCGCGAGCGCGCCGAGCGCGCCTTCCCAGGTCTTGTTCGGACTCGTGTGCGGCCGCAGTTTGTGCTTGCCGAAGGTCTTGCCGAACAGGAACGCGGCGACGTCGTTCAAGGCGACGGCGAACACGAGGTACAGTAGATACCCGTAGGCGTGCTCGCAGTTCGCGAGGAACGCCAAGTGCCCGAACATCCAGCCGATGTAGACGACGCCAAGGATCGCAAGGGAGACGTTCTGTATCTGGCCCGCGGGGCGATCGCGAATGATCGGCACGAGTACGATCGCCGCCACGAAGAATACGGGAGCGGTCATGAAGAGGCCGTACCATCCGTCGTCTCCATGGTTCGGATCGGGCACGAACGCGATCACTCCCACGGACAGGATTGCGAGATGGCAGAGCGCGGTCATCCACCAATCGCGGTAGAGCCCAGTCGCTTTCGCGAACTCCTTGAATCCCAAGATCGAGATCAATGTGACCGCCGCGATGAACACGATGCGGCCCGCGAGGAGGACGGCGAAATAGAATGGGACGATGAAGAGCCAGCCCCGGTAGGTGAGCCACACGGAGCGGATGTCCTTCTTCGCGACCCAGCGAAGGAGCGCCAGAACGCAGCCGGCGACGACAAGCACGCCGCCGGCCAACATCGCGTAGAACTGGAATACCTCGCTCCGCAGCGCTTCTTCCGGCGTCACTTCTTCACGCTCTCGTCGATCGCGCCTCGCTTGCCGAGCGCGCACAAGATCCGCGCGAGGCGGACCCAGATGGTCTGCACGCACCCGATCACGATTGCCAAGCAGGTCCAGTCGAGGATGCGAAGGGACCACCAGCGCGCCTCCGGGTCGCCCCACCAGGCCGCGCCCAAGGCCGCCCAAGCGCCCGCGTGCAGGATTACCATTCGCCAAGGCTTCGACATGATCCCGCCGAATTCGCGCTTGGCGCCGACCGCCTGGCCAAGTACGCCCACGTAGGCGGTCAATAGCGCGAGGATCGCCGCCCAGTAGCCGCTCGCGACGGCGCACCAGCCGCTGTGCGCAACGCCCGCGAAGACGAGCACATCCGAGATCCGATCGGGCAGCTCGTTGATGATCTCTCCGCGCGGGCTCGCTTTCCCCGCCGCGAGCGCGACCATGCCGTCGAGCATGTTGAACCAGAGGCGGAGATGGCCGAAGAGCGGTCCCACGAGGAGCAACCAGGGCTGCGCCCCCGAGAACCAGAAGCAGGCGGCGGCGGCGGCAGAAGCCGCGATGGAAGAGTAGGAGACGACGTCAGGATGGATCTTCGCCCGCACGCAGAATCGCACCGCGCCCTTCGCCGTGCCGCGAGCGAGGTCCGAGATCGGGCGGCGTGAACGCGGCTCGTACGCAGGCATGCGCGCATTCTCGCCGTTCCCGGACGGACATACCAGGCCCGCAGGAACAGCGGATCGTGTCGAGCCGCCGCGCTTGGCAGGACGACGGCGCGGCGACTCAGGACCGCGGCGGCGTTGCGCGTCGAGGAGCGCGACGATGCGCCGACAACGGTCGAGCGTGTCGCCGTGCTTGCAAGGGTCGCCCGCCACGGCGTCTTCCCCGCAAATCTCCTCCCAAATCGCGAGAGTTTCTCTTGCATAGTCGAGCGCCGACTTGCCGAGCGGATTGCGAGCGGCGGCGTCGATACCCGCAGCGAGCAGGAGGCGCAGATGGGTTTCCTGCGATTTGTCCGCCGCGATCATGAGCGCGTTCAGACCCTCCGCATCGAGAAGCATGGGATCCGCGCCTGCCGCGAGGAGCACCGAGACGCAGTGACGTTGGGTTTCGTAGTACCTAACCGCGAGATGGAGCGGCGTGTTGCCGTCGCCGTCGCGGCGATCGACTGCAGCGCCCAGACGAAGCAGCGTCTCCACCGCGGTCGGCGCGGGTCCATCGCCCATCACCGCTTCGTGGAGAGGAGTCTCTCCCTTGTCATTTGTGGCATCGACAGTGACTCCGGCGGCGAAGATCCGCTCGATGATGCGGCGATAGCGGGCGCGTGCCTTCTCGGTCGGGGGTTCAGAATTGAAACACGCCCAGTGAAGCAGCGATCCCCCATCCCGATGCTTCCCCGGCGCGATGCCACGATCCAGGAGGAATTCCACCGCCGGAGCATGATGCCAAGAGGTGGCATCGAACAGCCATTTCTGTGGGGCCTCGCGAGGCAACTTCGGAACAACGCGGCGAAAGAGCGTTTCCGCCGCGGCCCTCTCTTCGGCGCTCCATTGGTAGGGATCGAATTGCTCGAGTAGGTGTCCGACCACGTCGCGGCCATGCCAGTTCTCCATATCGACTGGCACTTCCGCGTCGAGGAGCAGGTCGATCATCGGCGCAGCGCGCGCGAAATAGAGCGCCGTTTCGCCGTGATTGTCGCGAATGCCGATCTCGGCACCTGCGGCGAGGAGCATCGACACGATCTCGAGGGATCCGGAAGCAACCGCGCAGAAGAGCGGGATCTCGTCTTGTCGCGCGCGCTCCGGGGAAACGGACGGACCAGGTCTCGCTCCATGCTCGAGCAGGATGCGCACGCAGTCGGCATGCCCATCGCGGCAAAAGCACGTGAGCGCAGAGTTGCCCCATCGGTCGCACTCGGCGGGGTCGAGACCCTTCGCGAGCAGGAGGCGGAGGCGCTCCGCAAGATCGAGCTCGGCGCCGGGCGAACTGCTCGCGCGGGAGTGCACGTACGACCGCGCCGCGACGTACCACAGGGCCGTCGTGCCCCGGGTCGAGCGCGCAGCGGCGTCAGCACCCCGGTCGAGCAACAGGCGCATCGCCGGCGCGGTCCTGCCATCGATCGATGCGGCCGCCGCCATTAGGGGAGTCAGTCCCGCGCCCGCCGCCCTCGGGAAGTCACCGAGATCGGCGCTTTGGTCGATGTCGTCCCCGCGCGCGAGGCACACCTTCAGCGCCTCGATATCGCCGCGCTCCGCGGCGGCGTGGATCTCGGGGGGCGGCGATGTCGCGGGGCGCTGTCCCATGCCCACGATCATAGTCAGCGCGCGGCGACTTTGGGGCCGCGAATGTGGACGGCGAGGTCGCCCTCCTCCTTGTCGACCTCCACGACCGAGCCGGGAGCGACCTCACCCGCGACGAGCGCGCGGCCGATGCGGGTCTCGAGATGGTGCTGCAAGTAGCGCTTGAGGGGGCGCGCGCCGAACACGGGGTCGAACCCGCGCTCCGCGACGAGGCGTCGCGCTTCGGGGCTGAGCGACAATTCGACCTCGCGGTCGCGCAGGCGCTTCCGCAAGTCGTCGGTCAAGAGATCGACGATCTGTTCGATCTCGGCGAGCGAGAGCGGCTTGAAGAGGACGACGTCGTCGACGCGGTTCAGGAATTCCGGGCGGAAGTGGCGGCGCAGCTCGCTCATCACCGCGTGGCGCGCGCTCTCGCGGATCTCAGCATCCGGCGTCACCCCTTCGACGAGGTGGTGAGCGCCGATGTTGGAGGTCATGATGATCACGGCGTTCTTGAAGTCCACCGTGCGCCCCTGCGAGTCGGTGGCGCGCCCATCGTCCAGGATCTGCAGCAGCACGTTGAAAACGTCCGGGTGCGCCTTCTCGATCTCGTCGAAGAGCAGCACCGCGTAGGGCTTCCTGCGCACCGCCTCCGTGAGCTGCCCTCCCTCTTCGTAGCCGACGTAGCCGGGTGGCGCGCCGATCATGCGCGCGACGGAGTGCTTCTCCATGTACTCGCTCATGTCGATGCGAATCATGTTCGCTTCGCTGTCAAAGAGCGCTTCGGCGAGGGTCTTCGCCAGCTCCGTCTTGCCGACGCCGGTGGGCCCGAGGAATATGAACGAGCCGACTGGGCGGCGCGGATCCTTGATCCCCGACCGCGCCCGCAGCACGGCATCCGCGACCAACCCGACCGCCTCGTTCTGGCCGACCACGCGCCGGTGCAGGATCTCGTCGAGACGGAGCAGCTTCTCGCGCTCCCCTTCGACGAGGCGCGTGACGGGGATGCCGGTCCAACGCGAGATGATCTCGGCGATCTCCTCCTCCGTGACCTCCTCGCGGAGCAGGCGCTGCCCCCCCGGCTTCTCCATCTCGCTCTCCGCCTTCTTCAACTTGCGCTCCAGCTCCGGGAGGCGGCCGTGCTTGAGCTCCGCCGCTTTTTCCAGGTCGTATGCCTGCTCCGCGCGCTCGATCGCGCGGCGCGCGTCCTCGATCTGCTCGCGCAGAGAGCGCACTTCGGCGATCGCCTTCTTCTCGACCTCCCACTGCGTGCGCATGAGGCCCGCGCGCGCGCGCAGGTCTGCCAGCTCGCGGCGCAGGTCCTCGAGGCGCGCCTTGGAGACCTTGTCCTTCTCCTTCTTGAGCGCGGCATCCTCGATCTCGAGCTGCATGATGCGGCGCGTCGCCTCATCGAGCTCCGCCGGCATAGAGTCGATCTCCGTGCGGATCATCGCGCACGCCTCGTCGACGAGGTCGATCGCCTTGTCGGGCAGGAAGCGATCGGAGATGTACCGATTGGAGAGCGTGGCTGCGGAGACGAGGGCGTGGTCCTGGATCCTGACTCCGTGGTGCACTTCGTAGCGCTGCTTCAATCCGCGAAGGATCGACACGGTGTCTTCCACGCTCGGCGGCTCGACCATCACCGGCTGGAAGCGGCGCTCGAGCGCCGCATCCTTCTCGATGTGCCTTCTGTGCTCGTCGAGCGTCGTCGCGCCGATGCAGTGCAATTCGCCGCGCGCGAGCATGGGCTTCAGCATGTTCCCCGCATCGGTCGAACCCTCCGTCTTGCCCGCGCCGACGATCGTGTGGATCTCGTCGATGAAGAGGAGGATGCGCCCCTCGCTCTGCTTGATCTCGCCGAGCACCGCCTTCAATCGCTCCTCGAATTCCCCGCGGTACTTTGCGCCGGCCATGAGGGCGCCCATGTCGAGGGAGAAGATCGCGCGGTCCTTCAGCCACTCCGGCACGTCGCCGCGCACGATGCGCTGGGCTAGGCCTTCCACGATGGCGGTCTTGCCGACACCGGGCTCGCCGATCAGCACGGGATTGTTCTTGGTCTTGCGCGAGAGTATCCGGATCACGCGGCGGATTTCGCCGTCGCGGCCGATGACCGGCTCGAGCTTGCCGCGGCGCGCGAGCGCGACGAGGTCGCTTCCGTACTTCTCCAGCGCTTCGTAAGTCGCCTCCGGCGTCGGGCTCGTGACGCGCTGGCCTCCTCGCATGGACTTGAGCACTCCGAGCACGCGATCGCGCGATACTCCTTGCTGCTCGAGGATCTTGCGCGCGGAACCGGTGTCGCTCTCGTGAAGCATGGCGAGGAGCACGTGCTCCGCGGAAACGTACTCGTCCTTCAGGCGCTCCGCTTCCTCCTCGGCGCGCATGAGCGTGCTTTGCAGGCGTCCCGTGATATAGACGCGGCCGGGTTCGAGCCCGCCGCCGCTCACCTTCGGCCGGCGGCGCATCTCGTCGTCGAGACGGGCTTGGATCTCGGCGGGCGCCGCCTCCAGGCGCGAGAGCAGGCGCGGGAGGAAGCCGTTCGACTGCGCGAGCAGCGCGCTCAAGAGGTGCTCGACGTCCACCTCGGGATTACCGTTCTTGAGCGCCAGGGCCTGCGCGGCCTGCATCGCTTCCTGACAAGTTTGCGTGAATCGATTCAGATTCATTGAGTCCTCCCTCGAGTGCTTCTCGCGCACTGCCCGGTTCAAATGACGAAGATAGTTCTTTTCCGCGCGCAGCCGTCAACGGGCGCGGACGGCAAGCGGCAAGCAATTGAATGGCCGCCCACCACCAGATTCGTAAGTTGTTGCGGCTCAATGGTTTTTCGATGTTGCCACTGCCGGCGTCCTGCCGAAATGGCGGATCTCGTTCTCAGGCCTGAGAGCCCGTCGGCCAAGTCAAGGCATGCGACTTGGCATAGACGTAGAGCGACGGGTACACGCGCAAGGGGAGCCGATGCGACGTGTCGCCGGACTGGAAAGCCAATGAGGCTAGCCCGAATTATTCGCGAGAATCTTGGCGGCCGGACGCGGTCCGATCCGCATCGTCTGCCGCTTCGGATGCTCTTCTTGCCAGCCGCTGTAGCAACGGATCCGCGTAGCGGTGTCCCCGTAACCACTTCACGAGCTCTTCGTAGCTCATGTGTGCAATCTCTGCACTCAACCTGTCTCGGATCTGCCGCGAGCTTTGAACACAGTCATACGATTTCGAGGAAGGTCTAGTCATCGCTAGGAACCTCGCGTGGAGTTCTGAATTCGAGGAGCGGGTAGCCGTTCTTGAGGTTGATGGCATTGTCCTCGCAGCCGCCTAGCACCGACGTATCCGTGTAAATCCGGAGTCTCATTCGGACGTTCTAGCCGCGGATTTCGGCGCGTAAACCGACAGCACGGCAGCATCGATCCGCCAGCCCATGTTCGATTCGGCTACGTTAGTCCGCGCTCCCGGACTTCTTCGACTCGCATTCCGAGTTCGCCATCCGAAAGGAGAGCATCGATTCGGGCGCCGCGGTCGATACGCAGCACACTCTTCAGCGACCGCCCCGCCGCATCGCGCAGCCAGGCGAAGCCGCGCGAGAGAATGCGGCGCGGGTCCGCCGCCTGCACGCGCGCGGCCCGCGCCGCGAGGCGCTCCGCCGCGAGCCGCACGCGCCGCGGCGCGCCGGCGAGCAAGCGCGCGTGGGCTTGCGCGCCAACGCGCCGGGCGTACTCCAACGTCCGCGTCGCGTCGAGCGCGAGGCGGGAGCGCCGCGCGGCGAGCTTGTCGCGCTCGCGCGCGAGGGGGCTTGCGGCGCACGCGCCGAGGTCCCGCGCAAGGAGCAGGACGCGCGTGCGCGCGTGCGCGAGCCCGAGCGAGAGCGAGCGCGCGAGGAGGAGCGCCACGCGGTCGAGGCGCTCCTTGTGCGAGGCGAGTAGCCGCTCCGCTCGCTGAACCAGGGCCGCGCGACCCGCTTCGCTCTTGTCCTCCTCCGCGCGCGCAATCGCGATCAAGAGCTGCGCGGCGGCGGTCGGCGTCTTCTCCGAGTGCGCGATGTGATCGAGAACGCTGCGGTCGCGCTCGTGGCCGATGCCGACGATGACCTTGATCGGCAGGCGCGCCACGGCGACGCCGATGTCGAGGGAATCGAAGTACATGAGATCGGTACGCGCGCCACCGCCGCGCACGATCGCGACCGCGTCATAGTGCGCGCCGTTGGCGGCGAACCAGCGGAGCGCGCGGAGCACGTCGTCTTCCATCTGCTTCCCCTGCACGTGCACGTCGTACGCATCGATCGCAAAACTGTAGGACGAGCGCGAAAGCTCGGAGACGAAGTCGTTGTAGGCATCGCTCGCGTAGCTCGTGATGAGGCCGATCCGCAGCGACGGCAGCGGAAACGCGAGTTCGAGATTCCTGCGCCGGAGGCCGAGCCGCTCGATCTCCGCCAGGATGCGCTCGCGCCGCCGCGCAATCTCGCCCAGCGTGAAGTCGGGATCGACTTCCTCGACGATGATCTGATAGCTCCCAGTCGGTGGGTAGAGATCGATGCGCCCCCGCACGCGGATCTTGACGCCATCGCGCAGCTCGAGCGGCTCAGCAGCGGATCGAAGCCGCGCGGCGACTTGCGCCGCCACGCCCTCGAACAACACGGCGCTCACGACGGCGCGCGGCCGGTCCTCGCCTTCCTCCTTCTCTGCGAGTTGGAAATAGATGTGGCGCTTGTGCGCGTTGCGGTCGTAGCCGATCACCTCGCCCGCGAGCCAGAGCGACTGCGGGAACGCCTCGTGGAGCGCGGCGCGCACTAATTCGTTGAGCCGGGATATGGAAAGGGTCGCGGCGGCCGGCGGATCGAGATCCGCGTGCGGCGGCGCGGGCGCCGAGGCGAGCGCTTCGCCCTCCGCGCCGCTCGCAGCGCCGGCGCTTTCCGGTGCCGCCGCCGCCCCTCCTTCGCCGAGCAATCGGCGCACCGTCTCCGACGGCTGGAATCCGAGCGGCAGGAGGACGCGGGCGACCGCCGCGAGATGCTTGTGCGGCGTGCACCAGTAGCGGCCGCGATTGTCCCAGCGGCGCTCCGGCAAGTCGCGCACGATGCGGAGCAGCTCGACGTCGTAGGGAAAACGGATCTGCAATTCGCCGGCCGCGAGATCGCAATCGAGAATTCGACTCATCTCGCAGCTCCCTTCGCGTTCGCGTGCGATGCCCGGCTCGGGGAGGCTATCCTAGGAACGGGAGTCCCCATCGGCTAGGATTTCCCCGCGTTCATCGCGCGAGAATCCCTCTTGAGGAGAGTTGCAGAACCCGCCGCATGCCGGATGTGAAAGCAAGCGCCGCCGAGCAGTTGGCGAGCGCGATGCCGCTCGAATTGCCCGCGCGCCTTCTCATCGTCGAAGACGACTCTTCTCTGCGCGCCCTCCTCAAGAAGACCTTCGCCAAGGAATCGGAGGTGTTGCAAGCGGCGAATGGCCAGGAGGCGCTCGCCATGATCTCCAAGGAGCGCCCCGAATTCGTGATCACCGACTTGATGATGCCGGTCTTGGACGGGCTCCAACTGATCATCCGAGCGCGGCGCACGCCGCTCGGCGCATGCTTGCCGTTCCTGGTCCTGACCGCGAAGACCGAGGAGCAGGTCTTGATCGATTGCTTCCGGCACGGCGCGGATGACTTCATGCTGAAGCCGTTCTCGATCGCGGAGCTTCGCGTCCGCGTCTCTTCGATCTACTTGCGCCACCGCATCGCCCGCGACATGAACCCGCTCACGCGCTTGCCGGGGAATCAAGTGCTGAAACAGGAGATCGAGCGCCGCGTGGCGAATTCCACGGAAGTCGCCGTGGCCTACGTCGACTTGAACCACTTCAAGGAATTCAACGACGCGCAAGGGTTCGACCGCGGCGATCACGTGCTCGGATTGCTCGCCGACCTGCTCACCGACTACACGCAAAGGCAGCCCCTCGGCGAGGTGTTCGTGGGACATCTCGGCGGCGATGACTTCGTGGTCGTCCTCCCCATGCGCCTCGTGCAGCAAATGGCGGACAACTTGTTTCGCGAATTCGACCTCGCCACTGCCGGGCTCTACAAGGACCACGAGCGCGCGCAGGGGTTCTTCCGTGCGCACAACCGCCGGGGCGTGGAGGTCGATGTGCCTCTACTTTCGATCGCGATCGGAGTCGTGTCCACGCAGCGCCGCGGGATGAACGATCTCCGCTACATCTCGCAAGTCGCGGCAGAGGTCAAGCACATGGCGAAGCAAGCGGGCGGGAATCACCTCTTCATCGATCGCAGGATCGAATGCCCGTGACGATTCGGCGCGCGCTGATCGCCGTCGCCGACAAGTCGGGACTCGCGGAGCTTGCTGCCGGACTCGCGCGCCACAAGGTCGAGTTGATCTCGACGGGAGGCACGGCGGCCGCGCTCCGGCAGGCGGGAGCGGCGGTGCGCGAGGTGGCGGAGGTCACGGGGGTCCCCGAGATGCTCGGCGGGCGCGTGAAGACGCTCCATCCGCGCATCCACGGCGGCATTCTCGCGCGGCGCGAGGTAGCGGAAGACCTCGCCGCGCTGCGCGCCGAAGGGATCGCGCCGATCGACCTCGTGGTCGTGAATCTCTATCCATTCGAAGAAACCGCCGCGCGCGGAGCCTCCTTCGCGGAGTGCATCGAGCAGATCGACATCGGCGGCCCAGCTCTCATCCGTGCGGCCGCCAAGAACCACCGCCACGTCTGCGTCGTCGTGGATCCGCGCCGCTACGGCGAAGTGCTCGAAGAGATGGCGCGCAACGGCGGCGCCATAGGCGATGCGCTCCGCCGCAGCCTCGCGGCGGAGGCGTTTCGGCGCACGGCCGCCTACGACCTGGCGATCTCGAATTGGTTCGGGCGCGAGATGGATGGGGAGTTTCCGGAGGCGTGGAGCGAGCAGTGGCGAAAGGTGCTCGATCTGCGCTACGGGGAGAATCCGCACCAGAAAGCGGCGTGGTATCGGCGCGATGATGGCGGGGCGGTGTCGCTCGCGGACGCGTGCTTGTCCGGCGACAAGCCGCTCTCCTACAACAACCTGCTCGATGTAGCGGCCGCGTGCGAGTGCGCCCTCGCCCTCGCGCCGCCCGCGGCGGTGATCGTGAAGCACTGCCTGCCTTGCGGCGCGGCGGAACGCGCGGGCATCCTGGAAGCGTTCGAGGCGGCGCTCGAAGGCGACCGCCTGTCCTCATTCGGCGGCGTGCTCGCGCTGAACTCTCCTTTCACGGTGGCACTCGCGCGGCGCCTCTGCCAGGGCGACCTTTTCTTCGAAGTGATCTGGGCCCCCGCGAGCGAAGCGGGAGCGATCGAAATCCTCCGCCGCGATGCGCGCTGGGGGAAGAACTGCCGCGTCGTGATCGGCGGAGCCGCGCAACACGAGCACAAGTCGCCGCGACGCTGGGAGATTCGCTCCGTGCTCGGTGGCCTGTTGCTCCAAGATCCGGACGTGCCTCACGCCGCGCGCGCGGACTTCAAGGTCGCGAGCCGGCGTGCGCCCTCGGAGAGCGAATGGCGCGACCTACTCTTCGCTTGGCGCGTGATCCCCTTCGCGCGCTCGAATGCGATCGCGCTCGCCAAGGGCTGCGCCCTCGCCGGCATCGGCGCGGGGCAGCCGAGCCGAGTCGATGCGGTCCAGATCGCGTGCCGCAAGGCGGGAGAGCGTGCGCGCGGCGCGGCGCTCGCGTCCGACGCGTTCTTCCCGTTTCCGGATGGGGTGGAAGAGGCCGCGAAAGCCGGGGTTACCGCGGTGATCCATCCGGGAGGATCCCTGCGCGACGCGGAAGTCTTGGCGGCCGCGGAGCGCGCCGGATTGGCGGTGGTGCTCACCGGCGAGCGCCACTTCAAGCACTGACGAGGCCGCCGGCCGCGGCGGCGCGCCAGGGACCGTTGCCAGAAAGTTGCACGAAGATGATGGAAAGCGTTGCGGCGTTCCTCCGAGCTTTGCGCGCGGCCTATCTGCTCCTGCTCGTAAGCGGAGCGCTCTTCTTCCTCTTCGCGCCACACCATTGGCGCTCGTGGCTCGCGGATCGATTCGGCGGGAACGATCACCTCTACGAATGGGGAATCGGTCTCGCGCTGTTGGCGGTACTGCTCGAGCACACGCGCGCCACCGTTTTGCAGCAAAGACTGGCCGTGGTGGCGCAGAGGATCAACCAGCTCAGCCCCAACCTGCGGCATCTCGAAGCCGTCAAGATTCTGGTCAACTCGCTCGCTTCGGAGAGCAGCGCCACCGTGGAAGTGGCGCTCCGCGAGCTGAAGCGCATTACGGGTCAAGACTTCGGTAAAGACCCCGTGCAGTGGCGGCAATGGGTGCGCGAGCAGGAGCGGCCAAAAAGCGCGCCGCACACGCCCGAATGACGGCACGCAGCCGGACCTTCTAGTCGCGACCCTGCCGCATGTTAGGACTGCGACGCGATGACGGGTCGACCAGCATGGATTGCAGGCGCAAACCTCATGGTAGAATTGGCGCCCACGTCGTGATTGACAGCGCGACCCTCGTGACCCGTTGCAACTCCGAATAGATCGTCGCCGAGCGACTCGAAGGGGCCATGACGAGCGAAGCGGATTTCTACTCGAACGAAGTGAGCGGCGTTCCTTCCTTGCAGTCGCCGCCGGATCCTTTGGCCACGGTGATGTCGGCCACGCACATGCCGGCCGCGGGGGAATCCGTCCCGCACGGTGCAACCGAACCCAAGAACAAGAAGCGCCGCACCGGCCCCACGGAACTCCTCATCGTGAGCATCATCGCCCTTCTCGCGGCGATCGTGACGCAGAGGTACGTCGTGCAGGTCTACGCGATCAGCGGTCAATCCATGATGCCGACCTTGAACGACCGCGAGATGGTCATGATCCACAAGCTGAGCCCGGGCCTCTTCGACATCGACCGCGGCGACATCGTGATCTTCAACTCCCCCACGCAACCGGGGAAGGACCTGATCAAGCGCGTGATCGCGCTTCCGGGCGACCACCTGGAGATCGAGGGCGACCACGTGTGGGTGAACGGCGAGCTGGTCGAGGAACCTTATGCGCTGCATGATCTCGACAAAGGCGAAGAAGACATGATGGTCCCGGCAGGGAAGATATTCGTGCTCGGCGACAATCGTCCCGCCAGCTCCGACAGCCGCAACTTCAGCGCCATCCCGATCGAGTCGGTGCACGGCGAAGTATTCCTGCGATTCTGGCCGCTCAGATCGATGGGAAGCCTACCGTAAAGCTCTTTCCGACCTAGAGCCGTTCTCAAAACCTCGCCTGGCTTCGGTCGCGTCCGACCAACAATAATGGAGATCATGCCGGCCGCAGGAGCTTCCGTATGTTTGCCGAATGCGCCGCCGCTCCTTCGCGCGGAGCGGATCACGAAGCGTTTCGGTGAGGGGGAGCGGGAGATTCGCGCGGTCGACGAGGTTTCGCTCTCTCTCCCCGGCGGGCGCATCTACGGGCTCATCGGACCGAACGGCGCCGGCAAGACGACATTCCTGCGCATCTGCGCGACCCTCCTTCGACCCACGAGCGGCGAATTGTGGATCGCGGGGTGCCACGCGGAGCGCGAAGCGCGCGAGGTGCGCGGGCTCCTCGGCTATCTCTCCGCGACGACCGGGATCTACCAGCGTCTCACGCCGCGCGAGCTGATGCGCTACTTCGGGACTCTCCATGGCATGAGCGAGGAGCGCATCGCTGCGCGCACCGCGGAGTTGTTCGAGACTCTGGAGATCAGCGCTCATGGCGACCGCGTTGCCGCGCGGCTCTCGACCGGGACGCGCCAGAAAGTCTCCATCGCGCGCGCGTTCCTCCACGATCCCCCCGTGCTCATCCTCGATGAGCCGACCAACGGGCTCGACGTGCTCGTGCGCCAAAGCCTCCTCGACCTCCTGCGGCGGAGCTGCACGCCTTCCCGGCTGATCATCCTCTCGACGCACGACCTGCCGGAAGCGGAAGAGCTATGCGACGCGTTCATCTTCATCGCAGAAGGACGCATCGCGGCGCACGGCT
Source organism: Planctomycetota bacterium (assembly GCA_022616235.1). Taxonomy (GTDB): domain Bacteria; phylum Planctomycetota; class UBA8108; order UBA1146; family JAKEFC01; genus JAKEFC01. Next base: position 7,769 of record JAKEFC010000029.1, on the reverse strand, counting down.
CGAAGGAGGACCTGCTCGAGGAGGGGCGGCGCGACTTGAAGTACGCGTTCTTCGCCGCGCTCGGCGCCGCGGGCAGGAGCGGCCGTGAAGCGTAGCGCGATCGCGACGGTATTTCGCAAGGAGCTGCTCGAGATCACGCGCGACCGGCGCACGCTGGTCGTCATGCTCGTCGTTCCGGTGATCCTCTATCCGCTGATGGCGCTCGTCGGCGTGCAGGTCACTGCGCTCTTGCAGTCGCGCCTCGAGCGGCAGACGCTCGAGGTCGGGGTCGCCGTCGCCGCGCCGCGATTGCACGAGGCGCTCTTTGCGGCCACCGAAGACAAGAAGCTGCGCGTCGAAGAGATCGACGCCGAGGCCGCCGGCGAGCGCGTGCGCAAGGGGGCGCTGCACGCCGCCGTCATCGTGCCCGCGCCCTCCGTGGAGGGCGCCGCGGCGAAAATCGCGATTCGCGTGCTCTACGATTCCGGCGAAGTGAAGTCGGTGGAGGCGAGGTCGCGCATCAAGTCCGTGATCGATCGCGTCCGCGAGGAAGAGATCCGGGCCCGGCTCTCGCGTGTGAATCTCACCGAAGAGATCATCCGCCCGTTCGACCTCCAGGAAGAGGATCTCGCGACGGCGTCTCGGCGCGGAGCGTTTCTCTTCGGCGGATTCATCTCGTTCATGCTGATCACGATGGCGCTCTCCGCGTCGTTCTACGCGGCGCTCGACTTGACGGCCGGAGAGCGCGAACGCGGCACGCTGGAGACGCTGCTCGTGGCTCCGATCGCCCGCCACGAAGTGATCGCGGGTAAATACCTCACGGTGCTGGCCGTGGCGGTCACGGTATCGGTCGTGAACATCGCTTGCATGGGCCTCACCTTCTCGAATCTGTTTCGCGGCATCGCGACCGCGAATCAGATCGAGTTCGCCGTCAGTCCGCGGGTGCTGTTCGGCATCCTGCTCACCCTGCTGCCGCTCGCCGCGTTCTTCAGCGCCGTGACCGTCGGCGTTTCGACCTTCGCGCGAAGCTACAAGGAAGGGCAAAACTACCTGACGCCGCTCTTCATGCTCGCGATGTTCCCCGCGATGCTGCCGTTGTTCCCGGGGATCGAGCTGGGGCTGGGCCTCGCCGCCGTGCCGGTCGCCGGGCCCGCGCTCCTCTTCCACAAGCTGCTCCTCGAAGAAGCGGCGTGGCTGCCGGCGCTCGTGGTCTTCGGGAGCACGCTCATCTACGCGATCTTCGCGCTGTCGTGGGCGACGAGCTTGTATCGGCGCGAAGAGGTGCTCTTCCGGGAGGGGGACGCGCATCCGCCCCGCATCGCCCGCCCGCGGCGCGCGAGTGCGCTCCCTTCTCCCGCCGCCGCGGGCGCGATGTTCCTGATCGTGCTCGCGGCATTCGGATACTTCTGCCTGAACGTCCCCCCCGATCTCGGGCTCTACGCGCAGCTCCTCCTGCCGCAGCTCGCGCTCTTCCTCGCCGCTCCCATCGCCGTGGCGTGGTGGTCTCGGAACGATCTGCGCGCGACGTTCTCGCTCCGCCCAGCCGGCGCGCGCGCCATGATCGCGGTGCCGGTCGTGACCGCCGGGGCGTTTCTCATCGCGGCGTGGCTCGCCTCCTTCACGGAGGATTGGCTGGGCAAGCCGCAAGCGCTCGAGGAGATGCTGCGCTCGCTCACGCGCGCCGCCGGCCCGCTCGGTTCCGTGCTCCTCATCGCGCTCGTCCCCGCGATCTGCGAGGAGACGTTGTGCCGCGGCTACTTGCTCGCCGGCTTGCGCGCGCGGCTCCACGCGGCGGCGGCGGTGCTCATCTCGGCGCTCTGCTTCGCGCTCCTCCACGTGGATCTGTCGCGCCTGGTCACCACGATGGCGATGGGAGCGGTCCTTGCGATCGTCGTCCTCAGGAGCGGCTCCATCGCCCCCGCGATCGCGATCCACTTCCTGAACAACGCGCTCGCGCTGACTCTGTCCGGCGCCTATCGCGACTCCTTTCCCGATGCGCCGCTCGCGCACTGGGGGAGCGCCACGCTCGCGCTTCTCGAGCGGCTCCCGGCGGCCGCACTGCCGGTCGCGGGAGGGGCGCTGCTCGCGGCGGGGCTCGTCATCATGGCGCCGCGACGACGCGCCGGCGGCACACCGGGTACCCCTTTTGCGCCGCCGGTCTCCGTGCGCTGAAACCTTTCGCCAGTCTTCACATCCAATTCCCCGCAGTTTCACGCGCGTGGGTTCGATTCGGTGCGGCGAAAGGTACGGCCGTGACGATTCGTGACCGGGAGACAGAAGCGAGCCCGACGGCTCGCCGGTTGCGGACGATCGACATGCGTCCCAGAAAGGAGCGACGCGCAATGCGCGAAGTCACTGTGCACGAAGCGAGGACTCATCTCTCGCGACTTCTCGTCCATGCCTCCCTGGGCGAAGAGATCGTGATCGTGCAGGGAGGAAAACCCATCGCCAGGATCATTCCCTTCGCGGCGGCGAAGGCCTGCCTCTCCCCCGCCCACGACGAGGGGATGGTCGAGTGTTTCGCGGACCGCGAGCACGCGGATCCGGAACTCGATTCCTGGCGCTGCTTTCCGGCGGGGTAGCGACGGCCTAGAGCCGCTCGAGGAGCCACGCGGCGATGGCGCGCGCGGCGCACTCGTTCCCTGCCGCGCTCCAGTGATTGTCGCCTGCGAGATAGAGATGGTCAGGATCGGCCGGCCTCCCGCGAAACGCTGGGAGCAGATCGAGACAGCGGATCCCGCGCTCCGCGCAAAACGCGAGGATCCGAGTTTGCGGATACACGAGTTCCTCCTCGGTCAACGCGGCGCCGCTCTGCGCCGCGATCTCCTTCCGTAGCCGCTCCGAAACCTGCACGTGATCCGGGTGCAAGACGACGAAGAGCCGCACCCGCGCGCGGTCGCACGCTTCCTGCAACTCGGCGAGCGCGCCCAGCGTGTCGCGCCACTCCTCTTCGCGGAGCGCCGTGGCGCTGGGGCGGCAGGCCTCGAGATGGCGCGCGGCGATCTCGAGGTACTTCGCTTCCGACTGTACGCGCGGTACTTTTTCGCGCGACTCCCAGAAGCTCGCGCTCGTGTCCGCGATCCGCGTCAAATCGACGAATTCCCCGCTCGCGGTGGCGCGCCGCGCGCGCACTCCCCGCTCGAAGCGGTCGGCGACGTTGAAGAGCGCGTACCAGCGCTTCTCGAGCGGCGTGGGGATCCGGTAGCTCTGCCGGATGTCGTTGCCGACGTAGATCCCGGCCACCACCGCGTCCGGCGCGAAGGCGAGCGCTTCGCGGCGCACGACTTCGACGTACTCGTGCACGCTCGTCGCGACGATTCCGAAGTTGTACACCTCGATGGCCCGCTCCGGCGCCGCTTCGCGCAAGAGCGCCTCCGTGCGCGCGACGACGCCGAAGGCGCGCGGGACGTGTCCGACGAAGAAGGAATCCCCCACCGCCGCGATCCGGAACGCCTGCGGCGCTTTCTCGCGCTCGAACTCCCGATCGTTGTACCCGAGCGAATTCGGCGCGGCTCCGAAGATCGGCGTGCTTTGCTTGTTCCCGAAGGGATCGGTCTGATCCGGCATCCAGAACGGACCGCCTTGCGCCGCGAAATAGACGCGCAGCGCGAATTCCGCCGCGACGGCCGTGACGAGGAGGTTCGTGAGCACGAGTTCGGCGACGCGAAGACTGCGGCGGGCGCCGAGCGCGGCGATGCCTCGTTGCAGGATTTCCGGAAAACAAAGGCAGAGGCGGTGGAGCGCGAGCCCCCAGAGGATGTGCGAAGCGAAGCGCGCCGAAAGCTCCTTGCGCGTGCCGAAGATCAAGAACAGCCAGAGCACGCCGAACGCGAGCGCCACGACGCGATAGTACGCCACCACGGAGCTGAACGGACGTGCGCCGTCGAAGCGCGCGCGGCGCTCGAAGCGGCCGAGCGCGCGCCAGGCGAGCGGCGTGACGGCGACGGCGGCGAGACCGGCGATGATCCCCGAGATGATCGTCGCGCTGATGCGATCCGTCTCTTGCAGTTGCGCCGCGGCGCGCGCCGAGAGATGCCCGACCCATGCGAGGATCGGGACGCAGGAGAGCGCCAGGTAGTAGCGCAGCCTTCGAAGAGACCGGCTCTGCGCGGGCATGGCGCCAATATAGCGGAGCGCGCGCTGGCAGATGAAGTCGTTGCGGCAAGGGGGATGTCGAAGGACCCGCCGGTTGCCCCGGCAAGGATGGCGGGCGCCGCGCGATGCTGCTAAGGTGCGCCCCCACCGCCCAACCGCACTCGGAAAGCGCCGCGAATCGCCCAGCATGTCGAGCACCACCGCGCCGAACGACAGGAACCCCGCGCCTGCGGCGCCGCCGCCCGTGCGAACGAGCCTCCGTCTATCGGCGATCCTCATCGATCTGGGCGCGGAGGCGCACGCCGAGCCGCCGGCCGAAGACGGCGCGGCCGCCGCGACCGCCGCGCTCGGCGCCGTCGGCGAAGGGAAGAGATCCACGAAGGAGGAGCGGCGGCGCGCGCGGAAGCTCCGGCGTCACCTGAGGCGCGTTCGCTCGAATCTCACGCTGGGCGAGATCATGGAGCGGACGGCACACGCGGGATTCGGGTTTCTGGCGGCGTTCCTAGGGCTGGTTTCGCTCCCATTCATCGGCTTGTCGACTCCCTTCGGTCTCGCCATCGCGTTCATAGGGGCGCAGATGGCGTGGGGCAGGGAGCGGCCCTGGCTCCCCAAGCGCCTCCTCAGGCGCAAGGTCGCGCTCAAGACGATCCGTTGGCTGAGCGATCGCGTCGCGCGGCGGACGCGCGGGTTCGAGCGATGGGTTCGGCCGCGTTGGTCGGTGCTCCTCGCCACGCCCTCCTGGAATCTCGTCGGCGTAGCGCTGATCTTGCTCGGAGCTGGGTTGGCGCTCCCCCTGCCGATTCCAGGCTCCAATTGGATCTTCCTCGTGCCGCTTCTCTTCTTCTCGTTCGGGCTCCTCGAAGATGATGGTCTCTTGCTCATCTTCGGGTTCTTTGCGACCGCGGTCTTGATCGTGCTCGCCATCTTGTCTTGGCACCTCATCGTAGAGGAATTGCGCAAAGCGCTTTCCTGGTTGGGCATCGGGTAGGAGCCGCGTGACGATCCTCCAAGCTCTGATCCTGGGTCTCGTGCAAGGCCTCACCGAGTTCATTCCGGTTTCCTCGACTGCGCACCTCATCCTGTTTCCGTGGGTGGCGGGCTGGACGATCGACAAGGACGCCGCCTTCGCTTTCAACGTGCTCTTGCAGTGGGGAACGCTCGCCGCCGTGGTCGCCTATTTCCGGCGCGACCTCGCGCGGATCGCGATGGCGATGGGGCGCGGGATCCGCGCGCGCCGGCGCGGCGCGGAGCCCGAAGCGCGCCTCGGCTGGCTCCTCGTCCTCGGGACGATTCCGGCGGCCGCGTTCGGCTTCGCTTTCAAAGGCTTCTTCGAGGAGCTGCACGAGAGTCCCGTGATCGTCGCCGGGATCATGGCCGGCACCGCGGCGCTCCTCTTCGCGAGCGACGCGCTCGGCACCAGGCGGCGCGAGCTCGATGCAGTCGGCGCGAAGGACGCGCTCCTTGTCGGCTGCTCGCAGGCGCTCGCGCTCCTCCCCGGCGTGTCGCGCTCCGCGGCGACCATCTGCGGCGGGCTCCTCTCGGGCCTCGATCGTCCGGCGGCCGCGCGCTTCAGCTTTCTCCTCTCGGTCCCGATCCTCGCGGGGGCCGGCATCGTCGCGATCGATGATCTGCTGAGCTTGCCCGGTTACCGGTCCCATCTGGCGCCGCTTCTCGCCGGCGCGCTCGCGGCCGCGGTCGTCGGATACGCGTGCATCCACTGGCTGCTCGGCTACCTGGGGCGCCACGGCATGGGAATCTTCGCGTGGTATCGGATCGCCGCGGGGCTCGCCCTCGTCGCGCTCGCGTGGCGTCGGAGCGCGTGACCCCGCCGTGCGCCGCGCACATGTCTTCCGAGCGGTTGCACCGGAGCTTGGATGGCGCGCGCGAATCGGGTAGTCTCCCGCCGCGATCGCGCCGCGCGAGGCGGCGCGGGAATCGGCCGATGCGCTCATGGCATTCGTGCGGACTCGGCAACGAAGGAGGCAGTAATGCTCCGTGGGCTCCTGCTCGTGATCGTACTCGCGCTCAATTCGGGATGCGTCTTCGTCAACATCGAAACGCCGCTCGACATCGATCTCGCGCAGACCAAGTTCGGCACGAAGCAGGGGGAAGCGAACCTCCAGAGCGTGCTTTGGCTCGTCGCGTGGGGCGATGCCGGCACGCGTGCCGCCGCGGACAACGGCAAGCTCACGACCGTCAACCACGCGGACCAGAGGATTCTCAGCGTGCTCGGCGGACTCTACTACCGCCACTCGACCATCGTGTACGGGGATTGAGGCCGCACGTGCGCGTCTTGGTCCTCGCCGGTGCGCTGACGTACCTCGCCCTCGCGAGCGGCTGCGCCGGCGGCATGATCTATCGACACACCTATCAGCCTCTTTCGACGAACTTCGATCGCACCCCCGCCGCGACGCACAAAGCGCTCTCGCGAGGCGATGTGAAGCACATTCACTACTGGGGGCACGTGCTCTGGGACACGAACGCGATCGGCAGGATCGCCAAGGAGCACGGACTCGAAACCGTCTACTTCGCGGACCTCGAGATACTGAGCATCCTCGGGTTCTTCAACCAATACACCGTCCACGTCTACGGTAAGTAGCGCTCGTGCGGCGCCGAGCGGGCCGATGACTCTTCCCCTCCTCGCGCTGCTCCTCGTCGTCCTCCTCGCCGCCGGCTACACGCTCTACGGCCGCTTCATCGCCCGCCATTACCCGCTCGACGATGCGCACGCGACGCCGGCGAAGGCGCGGGAAGACGGAATCGACTTCGTCCCGACGCGGCCCTTCTACCTCTTCGGCCAGCACTTCAGCGCGATCGCGGCCGCGGGGCCGATCGCCGGGCCGATCATCGCCTGCCAGCAATTCGGCTGGCTCCCGTGCGTGTTGTGGATCGGCTTCGGCGTGATCTTCATCGGCGCGGTACACGATTTCTCCGCGCTCGCCGCTTCCGTCAGGCACGGCGCGCGCTCGATCGCGGACATCGTGAAGGAGACCCTCGGCGCGCGCGCCTGGCTCGCGATCCTCGCATTCATCTGGATCGCTCTCATCTACGTGATCATCGCCTTCACCGACATCACGGCGAGCACGTTCATCGGCTCCGCGGAAGAGCTGGCGGGGGTGCGAGGCTTCGATCGCGGCGGGGCGGTGGCCGCCGCCGCCGCGCTCTACCTCGCGCTCGCGATGTTGATGGGCATCTTGCAGCGGCTCTGGAAGCCGCCGCTCTGGCTGCTCACGATCATCTTCGTGCCCGCGACGCTCGGGTGCGTGTGGCTCGGCACGAAGATCTCGACCTTGCTCGTGCTTCCGCACGGCGCGTGGGTGGCGATCATCCTCGTCTATTGCTTCGCGGCGTCGCTCGCGCCCATGTGGCTGCTCTTGCAGCCGCGCGGCTACCTGGGCGGTTTCGTGCTCTATCTCGCGCTCGCGATCGGCGTCATCGGGATCTTCTTCGGCGCGGATGAGATCCGCCAGCCGGCGACGACCGGCGCGCCGCTCGCCGGCCTCGGCGGCTCGATCTTCCCGTTCCTCTTCGTCACGATCGCGTGCGGAGCGTGCAGCGGCTTTCATGGCCTCGTCTGCTCCGGCACCACCTCGAAGCAGATCGCGAAGGAGTCGCACTGCCGCCCGATCGGCTACGGCGCCATGCTGCTCGAAGGCTTCGTGGCGCTGATCGCGCTCGCCACGATCATGATCCTT
>JAKEFC010000212.1 GCA_022616235.1 Planctomycetota bacterium | reverse complement strand
CCGCGCCCCATCTTCTTGCGAGGAGACGCGAACGGCGACGGCGTCCTGGCGCTCGTCGACGCCATCAGCATCGCGGCGTTCTTGTTTCTGAGCGGTGAGGCAGAGTGAGAAGCGGCGCTCGATGCCACGAACGACGGATTCTTGAACCTCAACGACGTCCTCGCCTTGGTAGAGCACATTTTCCTGGACGGAGGGGCGCCGGCGCCGCCCTATCCAGGATGTGGCTTTCAGCCCGTGGGAGAAGCCCTCTCCTGCGAGCAGTGGCTCTGTGAGTAGCTCGCACAGGGTTGGACTGCCCTCCCCGTTCGATCGTTCAGCGGGTTCCGGGGCCGGGGGTTTCCTTGGCGCCGCTCGCGGCGGGTTTCGGCGTGCGCCGGAGGAAGGCGGGGAGGCGCGGGAACACGAAGATCAAGCTCAGCACGATGGCGAGGAACACGCCGGCGTAGATCGCGAGGAAGGTCTTGGGGCTCAACTCGAAGAACATGATCTTGTGGATCCAGTGTTCGAGGAAGCTGCCCTTGTATTGCCCCTCCCCCGCGAGCTTGCGGAGCTTGTTCTCCCACGTAGTCGATGGGCACATGCGATTGGTCAAAGACTGCCAGACGACGAATCCCATGCACAAGAGATGCGCCACGCGAAAGTAGAAATTCCTGACGCTCGCGAGCCCGAGGAAATAACCGATCCAGATAAAGCATAGGCCGAGCACGATGAAGGCGACGAACGCGAAGTGCACGACGAGCACCGCATCCGCCGCTAACCCGTACCAGTTGATCGCCAGCGCCATGTGAAATTCGCTTCTTCGCCCCTGGACAAGTACGAGCGTGGCGGGCGCCTGTTCCCGGATCGCCGCGAACGAGCAAGGCGGCGCAAAGCCTGCTAGCCGCCTCCGTTGCCGCCCGTCGCGCCCGTGTCCGCGTAGTCGGACTCCACGATGCCGTATTTCTCGAGCTTGTTGTAGAGCGTTTGACGCGGAATGCGAAGCTGCTGCGTCACGCGCGACTTGTTGCCGCGGTTCCGGCGGAGGGCGCTGAGCAGGATGAGGCGCTCGCACTCGTTGATGAGGTTGTTGAACCCCTCCGAGTAGGGAATGCTCAACGTGATATGGTCGCCGTCCTGGACGAGACCGTCCCCAGCGAAGAGATTGCCGGTCTGATTCTTGAGGAGCGGGAGCACGATGCGGCGCGAGATGACGCGCCGCGAGGAAACGATGAACGCGCGCGTCACGACGTTGCGCAGCTCCTGGATGTTGCCCGGCCACGAGTATTGGTACAACTCGCGGAGGGCGCTTTCGGAGAAGCGTTTCGTGACCTCCTCCTCCTCCGCGCGCTCCGCGAGGAACTGCGCGATCAAGAGCGGTAGGTCCTCGCGGCGATCGCGGAGAGGCGGCACCTCGAGAGCGATCACGTTCAGGCGATAGTAAAGGTCTTCCCGGAACCTCCCCTGCTCCACCCACTCGGCGAGGTCGTGCTGACTCGATGCAATGATCCGCACGTCGACGGGAATCGTTCGTTCCGCCCCGATCGGCCGTATCGTCTTCTCTTGCAACACACGAAGGATCTTCTGCTGCATCTCTGGCGGCATGTCCGAGACTTCGTCGAGGAAAACGGTGCCGCCGCTCGCCCGCTCGAATACGCCCTTGCGATCGCTCTCCGCACCGCTGAACGCGCCGCGGCGGTATCCGAACAGCTCGCTCTCGAGGAGCGACGTCGCGAGCGTGCCGCAGGCGATCGCTTCGAACGGCTGCCGCGCGCGCTTGCCGCCGAAGTGGATCGCCCGCGCGATCAGCTCCTTGCCCGTGCCGGTCTCGCCGATGATCAAGGTGCTCAGGTCGGTGTCTTTGATCCGCTCGATCACGCTGAAGATCTCGTGCATGAGCGCGCTGCGCGTCACGATCTCGTGGTAGGTGGTCGCTTCCGCTGGCTTCGCGCGCTCCTCTTCGAGCACGGACCGGACTCCCCCCAGCTCGTGCTCGCGGGACTCGAGGAGCTTCGCGGTCTCGTCGAGCTGGTTCGTAAGCTCATCGATGCGCGCACGCTGAGAATGGATCTCGTGCATCCAGCGCAAGTCGAGGCTGACGGAGCGGATGAGCTGCTCGAGGACCCGCGGCGAATCTGGAGGGAAGGCATCCTTGTGCGGCGGTGCTTCGAGCACGACGAGCCCGCGCGTCCGGGCGAAGAGCGGAAACGCGCACGTCAGCAGGGAATGCGCGGCGCCTTCGTCGATGCCGGCCAGGAGCCTCGCCCCCTCGACCGCGCCGACTTCCCGCAAGTAATGGTGATCCAAGTTGTAATCGGGGTTCTGCAAGGGCGCGCCGCCGCGCTCCACGGCGGCGACGATCGTGAGGGGATGCACGGCGGGATCGGCTGGCACCGGGGGCGTGCGTAGGAGGAAGTAGGCCCTCTCCGCCGGGAACGACTCGAAGAGAGCGTGCAGCAGGTGCCGGCAGAGGAGCGGGAAGCCGACCGGCGCATCTCCTGCGGAATTGGCGAGTGCACCTGCGCCGCCATCGCGCAATCGGTCGCGCAACACGGCGGCCAGGTCGCGCCGCTCGATCGTTTTCCCCTGAGCCCCCAAGATTCACCCCCGCGCGGCGCCCCGACAATCCCGGAGCGCGATCCATTCCCGTGCGGCGACACCAAGGCGCACCCAGCTCATTATCGGCTCGTGACGCGTGCGACCTTCGAGCGGGCGACAAAACGGTGCTGGAGGTGCTGGGGCCGCGCGGCGTTGCGTCCCCGCGCCGCTAGCTCGCTTCGCGCGCGCCGTGCGCCGGAACGCCTTCCCACCGTTGTTCGGAGCGCGCGTTTCTGGCACGCTGAGATACCGCGGCCCAATATCGGCCCATCATCGGCCCATCATCGGCCCATCACACGGCGTGGATCGCGCGCGCCGGACCGAAAGGAAGGCTATGGAAACGAGCGGGCGATTGCAACGCTTTCGCTCGCGCGGCGGCAGAGGCGCATCTTGCCGGCCAGCGCGAGCGTGCATGCTCGCGTCGTGGCTCGCGTGCGCGTTGCTCGCGCCGGCCCGGGGAACCATCGCCGAAGACGCCGCGCAAACCCCCGCCGCTTCCGCGCTCGAATCGTGGCTGCGCGACCTCGGTGCCGCGGATTTCAAGGCGCGCGAACTGGCGACAGAGCGGTTTCTCGCGGCCGGCGCGCGTGCGGTCGAATTCCTGCGCGAGCAAGGGGACGCCGCCGATCCCGAAGTGCGAGCGCGCATCCGCTGGCTGCTCGAAATCCTGGACCCGGCGCGCCGCCGCCTCCACCTCCTCGCGCTCGGCATCTCCGCCGATGACGCCGGCGCGGCGGCTGGCGCTCTCGCGGCGGCGCATCTCGCGCCGCTCGCATGGGTTTCGCTGGAGCTGGTCGCGAACGAAGCGACGACGGCCACGATGATCGGCGGCGGCGAGGACGGCGGCGCGATTTCCGCGGCACTCGAGGGAGACGAATCGGAGTTGCACGCGGTATTGCAATTCACCGCCGATCCGAAGGCGGAAACGGTCGTAGTGCCGGTTTCCGAACCTGGCTGCCGCTTGCTCCATTACGAGGAACTGACGGACGTCGAGTGGCTCGATGGAGTCATCCATCGCTCCGTGCGCCCGGTGCTCTGGCTCGCGCTCGTCGAGACCGCGCATGGCGCGCCACCGGCTCCCGGAGCGGACGCCGGCGACCTCATTGCCGCGAAGGCGCGCGAATGCATCGCGGCGCAAATGAAAGACGCCGCGCAAGCGGTGCGGGAAGAGGCCCTGCGGATCGCGGGCATCTGGCGCGATACCGGCGACCCGCCGGAGCCGCCGGCTACCGGCGCGCTGGATGGCGCGAGCGCCGCGGATGCGATCGCGTGGCTCGCGCGAGGGGCGCGCGACGATCTCGCGCCGCGGCTCGAAGCGTGGATGGAGCGCGCGGAGGATGTTCCGGAAGAATCCGCGCGGGCGTTGGACGCCGCGATCGTGCTCGGAGCGCATGGATCGCGCCGCGCGCTGGCGACGTTGATCGCGCGCCTCCCGTCCCTCGAACCTTGGGATGCATACCGCGCGGTGCGCGGGGCCGGCCGCTGGCTCGCAAGCGAGCCGCCGCCGGTACGCGTGCTCGAGATCTTCGAAGCGATTGTCGCCCCCGCCACTTTCCTGGAACTGCCCTGGGACCTCGACGAGATGGCGCATCTTTGGCAGTCGTTCGAGCAGCGCGTCCCGCGCGCGCGCATGCGCGATGCGCTGCTCGCTCTGTGGGAAGTGAGCCTGGCCGCCGAGGATGAGATGCACTTCGACCGGGTGGCGGCGATGCTTCGCTCCTGGATGCGCATGCCGGATCGGGAGTCGATCCCCGCGGCGCGCTGGTTCTCGCCGCTCTCGTCGCTCTTCCGCACGGCGCACTACGAGCGCGCGTTCGTGCTCCTGCGCGAGGCGCGCGTCCGCGGCGCACTCGGCGACGAAGAGTGGCGCGAGGTACTTGCGGCGATTCGGCGCGGGCTGGAATCGAACATCGAAGCCTATCGCGACTTCGAGCCGCTCTTGCACATGTGGTTGCATGCGCCAGGACTCGGCGATGACGAGGTCTTGGAGATCTGGCTCCTCCGCCTCGAATTCCTGAAGCAGGAGCAGGGCGGCGCGCGACTCCGGCTCGATCGCGAGTTGGAAGCGCGCTTCGGCCGCCCGGAATCCGTGCGCCCGCCGTCCGCAAATCGCGAGGCCTGGCTCGAGCGCTTCGAGTCGTGGCGCGAGACCTTGATCGCGGCGGAGCCCGGCAGCTTGCGTCCGGAGCAAGGCGGCGTCCCGCTCGGCATGATCGAGGTCGAGCTTCGGATCGAATCGGCGCGCCGGCGCGTGGACGCGCTCGGCTACCGCTTCCGCCAAGTGGCCGCCCACCGCGAATACGATGGCGCCGACATGTCCGCCGGGGATCGTTCGTTCGTGCTCCTCCCGCCGCGCCAGATCGTGGGAACCGCCGAGCACGGATGGGAGCTGCTCCGCAAGCACCCCTCCAACGTGCGGCTCTCCGTCGGAGTGCCGGCGCTCGATGCCACCGCACGGCACCAGCGCCGCGCGCAGAGCGTCGCCGCCGCGAAGCCGTTCGCCGCGCCCGCCGCCTTTTTTCCTCCGCGGGACTTCGAGTACCTCACGCTCTACTTGCTGGGGGATGCCGAGTCGCTCGCGAAGCTGGAGAGCTGGCCGCAGCTTCGCGCCTGGCTCGTCGCAAAGGATGTGCCCCTCCGTGCGGCGCCCGCCGCCGGAGAGCTGCCGCCGGCGGCAGAGGAAGAAAGCGTCAAGATCGCGTGGCTGGCGGCGATCGAGACCTTGTACCTGACCGAGATGCTGCCGAAGTTGAAAGCCGGCTTCGAGCGTACGCGCGACACCGACGCGGGCGCAGTCCTCCTCAAGCTTGGCGACGAGAGCGTGAAGAGCGAATTGGTCGCGGTGATCCGAGAAAGCGGCGCCAAGAACTTCTCGAAGGTTCGGAACTTGCTCGCGGATCTACTCCTCATGGGCGACCGGGAGGCGCTCGATCTCACGCTCTCCTGGCTCCGCGATCCCCCGCCGCCGATGCGGCCGATGCGAAGCCGCTTGCTGAACGCTTTGGAGATCGCGCTCGTCGATCCGGAGACCGCACTCGAGGTCGATGATGACCGACTCTTCGCCGCCATCATCCCGGCGCTCGATGATGCGAGCCTCGGCAATTCGATTCGGATCTTGAAGCACCGCACCGGCTTCGATCTCGGTTTCGATGCGATGGCGGCGATTCCCTCCGGCCCAGAACGCGCGCGCAGGAGTCGCGAGATTATCGCGGCGTGGCAGGCGTGGTATTCCGAGCGCGCGGCTCCCAAAGAAGAGCGCTGATCCTTCGCGAAATCTTCGCGCAATTCCCCCGCCGTCAAGATCGATCGCCGGCTCTGCCGATATCTCGTGTGGAGCCGGCGGCGTGCAGTCTCTCGCTCACGCACGGGAGCGAGGACTCGTTCACTCGAACGCGATCGCCTCACGGCGATCACCGCCATCGGCGTCGTGCGGCTCCAATCAATGGTCGAGATGCACGCAGCGCTCAGCGCCGCCGCGCTCCGAAGCGAACCGCCGCGACGGCACCGAGCCGGGAGGAGTTGCACTATTTCGGCGAAAGAAGTCGGTCTCGAAACTTACTTCCGAGACATCAATCGGTATCCACTCCTTACCGCCGCGGAAGAGAAGGAACTCGCGAAGAAGGTCCGCTCGGGAGACACGGCGGCGCGCGAACGGATGGCGAAGAGCAATCTCCGCCTCGTCGTCAGCATCGCGAAGAACTACGTGGACCGGGGACTCTCGCTACTGGACCTCATCGAAGAGGGCAACCTCGGCCTGCTGAAGGCGGTCGAGCGATTCGACCCGGCGGAGAATTGCCGCTTCAGCACCTACGCGACGTGGTGGATCAAGCAAGCGATCAAGCGCGCGCTGATCGACACCGTGAAAGCGGTGCGCATTCCATCTTACATGGTGGAGATCATCTCGAAGTGGAAGAAGGCGGCGGCGGCGCTCGCCGTCGAGCTGGGACGTCCGCCGATGTTCCACGAGATCGCCGAGCGGATGGAGATCCCGCTCGAAAACACGAGCATCATCGCCACCGCGATCCACGCCTCGAATTCCGCGAACCAAACGATCTCGATCGAAAACATGTGGACGCTCTCCGACATCCTCGAGGACAAGAGCCAACAGAGTCCGCACCAACTCCTCTCGCAGAACCTCGACGTGGAAATGGTGGAAGGGCTGCTCTCGCAGATCGACGATCGGGACGCGAGGATCCTTCGCATGCGTTACGGCCTCGACACCGGCGACCCGATGACGCTGAAGGAGATCGGCGAGCGCGTGAAGCTCTCGCGCGAGCGAGTCCGCCAGATCGAGAACGAAGCGCTGAAGAAGCTCTATATCCTCCTCACGCACAGCGATGGGGAGTCGTCGATGCCGGTGGAGATCCGCGAATTGCTGGGGGAGGCCGGCGGCGACACCGAGGCGGAAGCGGAATTGGAGAGCATGTAGAGCCTTCCCTGAGAAGGCTCTTGCCCGCTCGCGTGCCGCGCGGCAACGCAATTGCCGCAGAGCAGCGCCGGGCTACAATGGCCGCGAGCCCGAGTGGTTGCCGTAGTTCGGCAATGGGAGGGGAGCGCCGCACCGTGAATTCCAATACTTCGAAGCCTTCCATGTCCGCCGCCACCGCAGGGCACGCCGAGGATGCGAGAGCCATCCGGGCGCTGATTCGCGACGTCCCGAACTTCCCGAAGCCAGGAATCATCTACAAGGACATCACGCCGCTCCTCGGCGACCGCAGCGGCTTTGGCGCGGCGATTCGCGCGATGGCGCGCCAAGTCGAGCGGGAGTCCATTCACCTCGTCGCGGCGCCGGAGGCGCGCGGATTCATCTTCGGCGCCGCGCTCGCGCAAGAGCTCGGCTGCGGGTTCGTTCCGATCCGGAAGCCGGGCAAGCTCCCCTACAAGACGGTGACCGTCGATTACAAGCTCGAGTACGGCAACGACGCGGTAGCGATGCACGTCGATGCGGTGCAGCCGGGGGACCGCGTGCTCTTGGTCGATGACGTGCTCGCAACCGGCGGTACCATGAACGCGTGTACGTCGCTCATCGCCGGACGCGGCGGCACCATCACCTCGATCTTGTTCCTCCTCGAGCTTGGCTTCCTCGAGGGACGCGCGCGGCTGAAGGACCACATCGTCCGCAGTCTCATCGTGGAGTAGCGCGTGCGTCGCTCCGAAGCGGTGCTCCTCGCACGCACGACCGCGGACGAATTGAAGCGCGCGTTGCGCACCCTCGGCCGCGGCAAGCGCCCGCGGGCGTACTACCTCTCGCACTTGATTCGGGATGATGCCGTTTGGCGCATCCGCGCCAAGTTCGGCGCGCTCGCGATCGATACGCAGGATCGCCGCCGGGAAGCGTTCGCCGACGTGCGCGTCGGCTCGTACCGCTACGACCAAGTGCAGGAGGGCGGGCTCGCCGACAATTCCAAGGAGGACGAGTCCTACGACTACGTCTCCCTTCCTTTCGATTCGGCGGGAGACGGCTTCCGGCACGGGCTGTGGCGCCTCACCGACGCGCGCTACCGCGAAGCGATCGATGCGCTCCTGCGCCGGAAATCGCACGAGCTTACCTATCTCAACGACAACGCTCCGGTGCCCGCTTTCGAGCCGAGGCGTCCCATCGTCGATGTCGCCTGGCGCCGCCTGCCGGAGGTCGATGCGGACTATTGGCGCCGCTACGTCGCCCGCGCCTCCGACGTGCCGCGCCGCTTCCCGTTGATCAAGGACACCCACGTCGAGTTCCAGGCGCACAATTGCGTGCGCGTATTCGTCTCGAACGAGGGCTCCAGAATCGTGCAGTGCTTCACGTACTGGTCGCTCGAGTGCTATCTCTGGCTGCTCTCGAAGCGCGGCGACGGCGTGCCGTGGACGTTCACGCACTTCGTGACCGATCCGCGCGAACTGCCATCGCCGGCGGAGCTGGCGCGCGAGATCCGAACCACGGTCGCCAAGATGGAGATGGTCGCCGCCGCGCCGCCGTTGAACGCGTTCGCGGGCCCCGTGCTGCTCGAGCCCGTGCCCGCGGGGCTCTTGATCCACGAGGCCCTGGGCCACCGCCTCGAGGGGTGCAGGCTCCTGTCATCGGGCGAGGGACGCACTTTCGGCGGCGCGCGCGGCGCCCAGGTGCTGCCGCCGTTCCTCACGCTCCGCGATGACCCGACGATCGACCGCTTCGAAGGGCGCTCCCTCGTGGGCCACTACCTCTACGACGATGAGGGGGTGCCGGCGGAGAACGCGACGCTCATCGAGGGCGGCAAGCTCTGCGACTTCCTCACGTCGCGCGCGTGCCTAGGCGCGCGCCACGCATCGAACGGGCACGCGCGCGCGCACTATCATCAGCGTCCGACGAGCCGCATGGCGGTCACGATCCTCGACGCGAAGGCGGGGCTCGGCGACCGCGCGATGAAGCGTGCGCTGCTCGAGGAGATGAAGCGGCAAAATGCGCCATTCGGAATCCGCATCATCGAGGCGCACGGCGGCGAAACGACGACCGAGTCCTATAATTTCCAAGCGTTTCTCGGAGAGATCAACTTCGCGACGCGCGTGCACCCGGACGGGCGCGAGGAAGTGATCCGCGGCGTGGACTTCGTCGGCACTCCGCTCCACGCGGTGCGCGAGATCATCGCCGCCGGGAAGCGCATGGTCGTCGACAACTCGTTCTGCGGCGCGGAATCGGGGTTCATTCCGGTAACTACGATCAGTCCCTCGCTCTTGCTCTCGCACCTCGAGTTCCAGAGCAAGGCGGAGACGCCCTACACGCAGTACGTGTATCCGTTGCCGTGGGAGCGGGGGGCGGGACGGCGGCCCGCGCGCCGAGAACGCCGCGAAAACGGCGCACTCTTTGCTTCGAAGCCTTCGCGCCGGTACCCTCGCAGGCGCGGGGGTATGACGCGCGCGCCGGCGCCGGAGTGATTCGGCGCCGCATGCCTCGATGCCGCAAGCGGATAGGACCGCGAGCCGCGTTCGGCAAGGCGGGACTTTTCCGCTCCGCACCGGTCGCAAAGGAGGCAGACTCCTTGCCGCGAATCGGCTGCGAACCCTGCCATCGAAACGCGCCGGAGCAGACCTGAACGAGGGGAATTGCGCACGTTTGCCAGCGGCAAGCAACAGGTGGCGGCGTGTTCTAAGTAATAGACTCAAGGAGACTTAAATGGCGGGCCGACACGATGGGGTGACGCACGGCATGGCTGCCGTGCATGCTAGTCTTACTTCGCAGCGACCCTCCCGCGAACCCAAACCCGGCTTTCGGCCATGAACGACGAAGGGAAACTCATGCTTCTTGCGAGCAGCGGATTGCTCCACCGGTTGCGACAGAGAGCCGTCTCGTGCTTGCTGTTGGCCGCAATCTTCGCGGCGCCGAGCTTGTGGGCCGAGGAAGATCTGGACTCCGGTCCGACGCCGCAGGACGGCAAGATCGCAAAAGGTGTCGCCGAGAAAATGCACGGACACTTTTTGGGGAAGGAGCCCGACGACGAGATCTCGCGCCGCTGCTTGCAGAATTTCATCACTGCGATCGATCCGTCGAAGGACTACTTCACCGCAAAGGACATCGCCGAATTCGAGACCTACGCCACCCAGCTCGATGACCTAGTCAAGAACATGGATCTGAAGTTCCCGTTCTTGGTCTACAACCGCTTCCTCGAGCGCATGAATGCGACGATCCCCCTCGTCGAGGAATTCCTGGAGGCGAAGCACGACTACTCGATCGATGAGAGCATGATCACGGATCCCGACCGCAGGTCGTACGCCGCCACGGAAGCGGAAGTGCGCGACAATTGGCGGCGCAGGGTCAAGCAAAGAATTCTCCAGACGACCGTGATCAAGAGGCGCGAGCAGGAGAAGAAGGAGCGCGACGCCACGGTGAAGGTAGAGGACCTCCCCGAGGGAGTGGAAGTGAGCGAAGTCGACGAACCTGCATCTGCCGAGGGTGCGAAGCGGAAGGACGCGGGGGAAGCGCCGAAATCGAGCGTTCCCTCCGTGACCCGCGACCCATCGCCCTATGCCGACCTCGCGCTCTTGGAACTCGCGCGTGAGGATCTGCGCAAGCAGTACAAGACCGCCTGGAAGTACGCGAAGCTCGACCGCAGCGATCTACTCGCGCTGTTTCTCTCATCGCTCACGAGCGCCTACGACCCGCACAGCGTGTTTTGGTCCGCGAAGCAGGTCGATCGCTTCGAGATCGAAATGAAGCTGGAGTTGGATGGGATCGGCGCGGCGCTCAACGTCGACGCCGATGGCTACACCAAGGTCAAGGAAATCATCCGCGGCGGCGCGGCCCATCGCGATGGTCGACTGAAGCCCAAGGACCGCATCGTCGGCGTCGGCCAGGGGGAGGAAGGGGCCATGGTCGACGTCGTCGGCATGAAGCTCGATGAGGTCGTCACCTTGGTGCGCGGCAAGCGCGGGACCGTGGTGCGCCTCGAGATCCTTCCCCATGGCCAGAGCGTCAAGAAGACCTACGTGTTGACGCGCGCGCGCATCCAGCTCGAGGACCAGCGCGCCGTCGGCCAGGTGTTCGATGCGGGGACGCGCGCGGATGGAAAGCCGTACAAGGTCGGCATCATCGAGCTGCCGAGCTTCTATCGGGACATGAACGGCGCCGAGGATGGCGTGCCTGGCTTCAAGAGTACGACGCGCGATGTGCGGGCGATCATCGATACGTTCAAGGAGAAAGGGGTCGATGGAGTCGTCCTCGATCTGCGCTTCAACGGGGGTGGCGCGCTCAGCGAGGCCATCGACCTGACCGGGCTCTTCATCGACCGCGGCGTCGTCGTCAAGGTCGCCGATGCGGACGATGTGCAGACCCACGAGGATGAGAACGAGGGCGCGGCGTGGAAGGGTCCCCTGGTCGTCCTCACGAACGTCGAGAGCGCGAGCGCGAGCGAAATCTTCGCGGGCGCGATCCAAGACTATGAGCGCGGAATCGTCGTCGGAGACCCCGCCACTCACGGCAAGGGGACGGTGCAGCGCGTGGAGCCGGTCGGCTCCCCGAGCCAGGAGTTCGGCGCGCTCAAGATCACGATGCAGAAGTTCTATCGCCCCTCGGGCGAGAGCACGCAGAACAAGGGAGTGATCGCGGACATCGTGCTGCCTTCGATCTACGCGCACTTCGAAGGAAATCGGGAAGGTGACTTGGATTACGCGATCCCGTACGACACGATCGACCCGAGCGAATTCACCCCCGTGAACCTCGTGGATGCGGAGTTGATCCGCCAACTCGCCGAACGTTCCCGCGCGCGGCGCGAGGCGTCTGAGGGATTCCAACGCGAAGCGCGGCGTATCGATCGCGTGAAGGAGCTGAACGCTCGCACGGAAGTGACGCTGAACGCGGCGCGCTTCGTCGCGGAAGACGAAGCGGCGCGCGCATTGGGTCTCGAGGAAGAAGAAGCGGAAGAGGACGAGCTGGGCAGCAGGCGGAAACGCCAGGAGGGGCAAGAGATCCGCGCCATCGATCGGACGTTCCTCGTCGAAGAGGTGCTCGCGATCACCGCCGACTACATCCGCCTCGGGAAATGGCCGAGCGAACCGGCAGCGCTCCACTGATCGCGCGGCTCCGAGCGCAGCGAAGCGCCGTGGGGCGCGCGCGCGGCGCTACTGCAAGAGATCCGCGCAGTCGTCGAAGAGGGGGCGCGCGGAGAAGGTCATGAGCGCCCGATTCGACCCCTCGCCGACGCGGGTCACGAAGAGATCGTTGTGGTGGCGGCTGAGGCCGAATTCATCGAGGCACGCCACGCCGCCGCAGATCTCCATCGCCTCCACCAGGAGATGCGACGCGACCCGCGATGAATCGATCTTCACCTTCGCGAACTGCTCGCGGGTGGCCTTCCCCGCATCGAATTCGCGCGCGAGATGCATGAGCCAGGAGAGATTGCGCTCGAGCGCGATGTCCATCTCGAGGACGACATCCTGCACGCGCTGGAAGCGCGCGATCGGCTGATCGCCGAATTGGCGCCGCTCCTGCGCGTAGCGGCGCACCTTGTCGAGCGCGAAGGCGAGCGAGGCGAGCGCGAGCCCCGCGATGAAGAGTCTCCCGCCGTTCAGCGTGTTCACCATGATCTTGAAGCCGCCGTGCAGCTCGCCGAGGATCTGCGCGCTCGAAACCTTCACTCCATCGAAAGTGATCGAGCCGGTCGAGGACTGGCGCCAGACCGTCTTCCCCGACATCTCCTCGTAATGCACGCCGGGGGACCGCACGGGCACGATGAAGCAGGTGGAGCGCTTGCCGTTGGGAGCCGCCGGCGCGGTCAGGGCGTGCACCACCACGTGGCTCGCCCAGGCCGCGTTCGTGGACCAGCACTTCTCGCCGCGGATCACCCAATGATCGCCGCTCCGCTCGGCGGCGACCTGCGGGTTCGCGGCGTCGGAGCCGCGTCCGGGCTCCGAGAGCCCGAAGACCACCATGCGGCGCCCCGAGGCGAGATCGCCGAGATGTTCCCGGCGCTGCGCGTCGCTCCCCCATCCCGCGATCGGTTTCGCTCCGAGCGAAACCGCCGCGCCCGGGGTAATCGCGGCGGAGTGGGAGTGGTAGCCGATCGCGAGCCCCATGAGTACCAGCTCCGTGAGACCGCCCCCTTGGCCACCGTACTCCTCGTCGATCGCGATCCCGAAGAGTCCGAGGCGCGCCATGCCGTCGATCGCTTCCCGCGGCAGGAGTACGCCGCTTCGCTCCCACTCGAGGAGGTGCGGGGCGATCTCTGCGTCGGCGAAATCCGCGATGCCGCGGTAGAAACTGAACTGCTCCTCGGCGATCAGGCGTTCGAGGTAGAAATCGAGGCGGCGCGATCCCAATGCGGCATCCTGTTGGGTTGGAGGGCAGATGCTGTGGCCGGACGGGGGACTCTAGCAAGAACGGACCGGATTCTCAAGGAGCGCGGCGCTCACGGCGGCGCGTCGTTCGTCGCGGGGGCGTGGCCCGCGGCGCCCGCATCGGTCAGACCGAATTGCAGGCGATGGAGACGCGCGTAGATACCGCCGCGCGCCATCAGCTCTTCGTGATTTCCGGTTTCGCGCAGCTCGCCGCGGTGAAACACCAGGATGCGGTCCGCGTGACGGATCGTCGAGAGCCGGTGCGCGATCACGACCGTGGTGCGGCCGCGCGTGAGGGTCTCGAGCGCTTCCTGGATCAAACGTTCGGTGTCCGTGTCGATGTGGCTCGTGGCTTCATCGAGCACGACGATCTCCGGATCGCCGGCGAGCGCGCGCGCGAACGCGAGCAACTGTCGCTCGCCGGAGGAGAGCGTGCGCCCGCGCTCCTTCATCTTCTCCGCGTAGCCGCCGCCCAGGCGGCTCACGACGCGGTCCGCGCGCACCCGCTCCGCGGCGCCGCGCAGCTCGCTTTCCGCCAGGCCGCGATCGAGATCGATGTTCTCCTCGACCGTGCGCGAGAAGATGCTGACATCCTGCAAGACCAGGCCGAAGCGGCGGCGGTGCGCCGCGCTCTCGAAGCTGCGGAGGTCGGCGCCGTCGATCGTCACGCGGCCCCTGGTCGGGTCGTGGAACCTGAGGAGCAGATTCACGATCGTGCTCTTCCCGGCGCCGGTGGCCCCGACCAGGGCGACGGTCTCGCCGCGCCGCACGGCGAAGTCCACTTCGCGAAGAACGTGGTTCGCGCCGTCGTAGGCGAACCAGGCGTTCTCGAAGCGGATCTCCTTCGCGAGCGGCGCGACCGCGCGCGCCGCGGCCGGCTCGGGGAGCGCGGAATCGTGATCGATGATCCCGAAGACGCGCTCCGCGGCCGCCATCGCGGCTTGCAGGATGTTGTATTTCTCCGCGAGGTCGCGGATCGGCACGAAGAACTTGTTCAAGTAGTTCCAGAAGAGGAAGAACTCGCCGAAGGTCGTGACCCCGAGCAATATGTCGCTCCCGCCGTGGGCGACGACGAGGGCGAGAGAGATCGCGGAGAGCACTTCCACCGCGGGGAAGAAGATCGCGTACCAGAAGATCGATTTCAGGTAGGCGTCCATGTAGCGAGAGTTGATCGCGGCGTATTGCTCGGCGCGCGCATCTTCGCGCCGCGAGATCTGGATGATCTCCATGCCGCTGATCGATTCCTGGGTGAAAGCGTTCAAGTGCGCGAGCGTGCGGCGGATCTCCCGATAGTGCTTGCGAGCCTTGGCGCGAAAGACGAGCGTGATACCTATCAGGAACGGGCTCGTAGCGAGGGCGAGCGCGGCGAGCTTCGGATTGTAATAGAACATGAGCGCGACGATGCCGAAGACGGTGAGCAGATCTCCGAAGAACGTCACCAGGCCCGAGGTGAACAGCTCGTTCAGAGCTTCGACGTCGGAGGTGACGCGGGTAACGAGGCGCCCAACGGGTTGGCGCTGGAAGAAAGTGAGCGACTGGCGCTGCAAGTGCTCGAACAAGTGCATGCGGAGGTCCCGCATCACGCTCTGTCCGATGAAGTTCATCGCGATCGTCTGGGCGTAGCGTGCGAGAAACGCGAGAAGCAAGAGCGCGAAGTAGATCGCGAGCACGCCCGCGAGCACGCGCAGGCGGAGGTCGGTGCCGGCTGCCGCCGGCGCGGGGCCTTGGCCGTCCGGCTCGCCGCCGAGCAGCTCGCCGAGCCATGCCGCGAGCGGAGCCGCGCAGACATCCGGCGCGGCGGCCGGCGGCGCGCCCGCGAGCGGCCCGTCGATCGCTTCCTTGAGCAGGAGCGGACCGAGGAGCTGGAGGAGCGTGCTGAGGAGGATCAAGACGACCGAGAGCACGATGTGCCGCGCGTACGGGCGCACGTAGCGGCAAAGGCGCAGCGTGAGGTCGCGATCGAACGGCTTGTCGAGGACGTCCTCCGCGTGGAAATCCTGGCGCGAAGCGGCGCCGCGCGCGGCCTTGCCGAGGGGGGCGCGCTCGCTCGCGCCGCCTGCGGGGCGCGTTCCGTCCGGCTCGCCGGGTGTGGGCGCTCCGCTCATTCGAGTTGCTCCAGCTCGTCCTCGATGGTCTGCTTGCGATAGAGGTCCGCGTAGTAGCCGGGGCGCGCGACGAGTTCATCGTGCGTGCCGCGCTGCACGACCGCGCCGCCGTCGAGGACGACGATCTCGTGCGCGTGGCGCACCGCGGAGAGGCGGTGCGTCGCGATGACCGTGGTGAGCCCGCTCGTCCAATCGCGCAGGCCGCGCAAGATCTCCGTTTCGGTGCCGGCGTCGACCGCGGAAAGCACGTCGTCGAGCACCAAGATGCGCGGGCGCTTGAAGAGAGCGCGCGCGAGCGCGAGGCGCTGCTTTTGGCCTCCCGAGAGCGTGATCCCTCGTTCGCCGACGCGCTGCTGGTAGCCGTCGGGAAACTCCGCGATCTCCCGGTCCATCGCGACGACGCGGGCGATCGCGCGCACAGCGTCCGGAGTGGCATCGCTGACGCCGAAGGCGATGTTCTCCTCCACGGTTGCGGAAAAGAGGAACGGCTCCTGGGGCACGAAGCCGACGGCATCGCGGAGCGCCGCGAGAGGAATCGTCTCGATGGGGGCGCCGTCGATCGCGATCTCGCCGCCCGTCGCGGGGAGGAGGCGCGGGATGAGCGCGAGGAGCGAGGACTTGCCGCACCCGGTGGGGCCGACGACTCCCAGCGTCTTCCCGGCCGGCAGGTCGATGTCGATCCCCTGGAGGATGGCACCGCGCGGCTCGTAGGCGATGCCGACGTCACGAAACTGGAGGCGCCCCGCCGTCACGCGCGTTTCGGCGCGCGCGCGGTCATCGCCGACGAGCGGGCGTGCGGCGAGCAGTTCTTCGACGCGCTCTGCGCTCGCGGCGCCGCGTTGAAAGATCGTGATGACCCAGCCAAGTGCCACCATCGGCCAGATGAGGAGCAACTGGCACCCCTTGAACGCCGCGAAGTCGCCGAGGCTGATCTCGCCGTGGATCAGTTGATAGCCGCCGATGGCGAGGAGAGAGAGCACGACGAGGTCGCCGATCAGCCAGAGGATCGCGTTCGTCCAACTGCGAAGTCTGGCGAGCCGCATGTTCTGCGCGAAGTATTGCTCCGAATGGCGGCGCATGCGCTCGATCTCGGCGCCTTCGCGCACGAACGCTTTCACGACCTTCACGTTGGAGAAGTTTTCCTGCGCGTGCACGCTCAGGTCGGAGAGAAGCTCCTGAGCGCGCATCGATTCGCGATGCACGCGCGGCCCGAAGTAGCGCAGCACGACCGCGAGCAGGAGGAGCGGCACGAGGGAATAGAGCGTGAGCCGCACGTCGACTTCGAGCATTACGGCGAGCGCCAGGAGGAACGTCGCCAGCGTGTTCAGAGTGTACATGATGCCGGGGCCGAGCGCGGCGCGGACGGCTTCCATGTCGCTCGTGAAGCGATTCATGATGTCGCCCGTGTGCGTGCGTACGAAGAAGCTCGCGTCGAGAGTCTCCAAGTGGCGAAAGAGATGATTGCGGAGGCGAAACTCGATGCGGCGGGATGCGCCTATGATCACCATGCGCATCCAGTAGGCGGTCGCGGCGCGGAGCAGCACCGCCACGACGACGGCCGCGGCGAGCCAGGTGACGCGCTCGATCGGCGCGCGGCTCTCGAGACTGGACACTGCTTCGCCGACGAGCTTTGGGATCGCGACCATGAAGACGCTCGTGGCGGCGACGAGGAGCGCTCCGAAGCCGTAGGCGCGCCACTCCGGACGGAACCAAGGCGCGAGAAAGCGATAGCCTTCGATGCGGAACATGCGAGGATTCCGACTTTCGGAAGCGGTGTTGCCGTTCGGTGTCGTGCGGTCAGCGTCGTCGCGCGGTCAGTGTAGCAGCCCCGCGCAAGTGCCGCAGGCTCGCGGCGTCGAGGGCTCGGCACCGCATCGATTTCTCGTGCCGCGGCGCTGCGTTGTCACGGGCGGCCCCGAAGCTCGGCGTCCGATGGTGAGACGATGCGGTGCGTGCCTGCCCGTGCTACAGAGATGCGGCGGAGCCGCGGGGGCGCGGTGTCGAGGCGGAGCCTCGACACCAGAGGCTAACACCAGAGCCGCGGCGATCGCGGAGCAGGCCAAACCCTCGACACCGGGAGCCAGACTGCGCTCTCGGCGGGCGGCGGTTCCGATTACCATGTGCGCCTCGGGGCCCGGCGCGGAGTGTGCACGAAGGATCGATGAAGGAGCAAGAACGAGATGAGTCGCGCGGTATTCAAGGACAAGATCTTCATTGCCGGCATGCTCGCGTATCTGGCCTTCGTCGGCAGCGTATGGGCGCTCCACTTCCACGCCACGATCCCGGACCTGAAGGTGACGGTATTCGACCAGATCTCCCGCCCCGGCGAGCGAGTGGCGGTGACGGCGAAGATCGAGGTCGATGGGCCGGGGCCGTTCAAGCGGGACAAGGAGGCGCTGGCGGTCGAATTTGCGGCGGCGGGAGCGACGTTGGGAACGGCTACCACCGCCGATGAAGGAATCGCCGCGCTCGAGATCGATGCGCCAGCAAACAAGGGGATCACCTGGCTGCGCGTGACGCCGGTCGACCGGGGCAGCTACCGGCTCGCGGAGCAGCCGGACGGCGGTGCGCTATTCGTCGTGGGCACCGAGACTCCGATCATCGTGTGCGACATCGATGGCACGATCACCGCCGGCGACGAATGGGATTGGGATACGCTCGTCCGCAGCGAGGGGCCGGCGGCGCTGCCGGGCGCGGCGGACGTCTTGACGCTGCTCGCGCGTTCGAACGCGATCGTCTTCCTTACGGCGCGCGACGATGGGCTCCTCAATCGCACGCGGGCGTGGCTCGATATCAAGGGGTTTCCCAGGAGCCCCGTCCTCTGCCGTGACTGGCGTCTCGGCAGCTTGTCGAAGACCGGCGAGTTCAAGACGCGCATATTGACCTCGCTCATGGAGCGCTTTCCGAATCTGCGGTGGGGAATCGGGAACACCGCCGGGGATTGCCAGGCCTACCGCGCCATTGGGCTCCCGCACGTGACTCTCACGGAGTCGCACTGCGAGGGAGGAGCCGTGCGCTGCGAGCCCGTCAAGGACTGGACGGCGCTCGGCGCGTTCCTCGAGCGGGAGCTGGCCGGCGACGGCGGCGGCAAGTAACTCAGAAGCGGCGGTGTGCCCGACCGCGGCCCGCACCTGACTGGGACGCTCCAATCACCTGGGAACGATCGACTTCGGCGGCGGCGCGGGGGCCGCGGGAGGGAGGCTCTTCTCCTTCTCGGAGTGCCAAGCGGCGAACTTCCCCGCCGCGCGCAGAGCGCGCAGATCGCCGTCGCGCCGCACCATCTCGAGAGTCACATCGGGATGACCGAGCGCGGCATCGAGCGCGCGAAACGCCTCGTCGATGCGGCCGGCGAGGGAGAGCGAGCAGGCAAGGTTGTAGTGGAGGAGCGCCAGCTCCGCGGAGCGCGGCTCGCGCAGCTCGGCGGGCATGCGCTCGATCGCATCCACGAGAATCACGCGCTTCTTCTCGTAGTTGAAGATCGCCATCGCATAGTCGCCGATTCGATAGTAGACCTCGGCGAGCTCCGTGAGCGCGAAGACGATCTCGCTCAAGTTGCCGGGTGCGGGAGTCGCGGCCGCGATCTGCTGCTGCGCGCGGATGTACGGATCCACGTAGCTGCGATCGCCGAGGCGCGCCATCAAGTAGCCCGCCTCCAGCTCCACCCAGCGCTCCGTCAGCATGTCCTTCGTGATCGCGGCCAGCTCGCCGATGATGGAAGCATCTCCCATGTCTCCGAGCGCGACCGCGGCGCGGCTGCGGTGGTCGCGCGGCGCATCTTCGTCCTTGAATGCTTGCAGCAGCGCTTTCACCCCTTCCGCCCCGAGCGGCTCGAGATGCGCAAATTGGCCGTGGTAGATCAGCCCGGGCTCATCGCGCACCGCGCGGGCGATTTCATCCCGCACAATGCTCGCGACCAACGACTCGAATGCCGCGCGCTTCTGGTCGCCGGAGAAGAGGTCGCGCACCTCGCCGATGCCGCCGGCACCCGCGGCGCGCAGCTCGGCGGCCGCAGCGGCGTCTCCGGCGATGTAGCGCGCGGCGGCGGCACGTAGCGCGTCGCGGTCGCGCGGGTCCCCGGCGTGAAGGAGGATGGG
>JAKEFC010000028.1 GCA_022616235.1 Planctomycetota bacterium | reverse complement strand
GGCGCGCTTCCGCGTCGCGCTCGGCGGCGGGGGGCGGAGTCCGCTCCAGATGGGCGCGATGGGCGATGAGCGCCAGGCAGTCGATCATCTCCGGCGCGGCGAGGTGCAGGTCCTCGATCACGAAGAAGTAGGACTCGACGGGATCGAGCGCGTTGAACAATTCGGCAATGCGTCCTTGCATGCGCGTGCGGTCTTCGCGCCGCTCGATCAAGGTGGGGAGGTCGCCTTCCGCCGGCGCGATGCCGTCGCGCAGCCAGCGCAGGAGCTGCTCGATCTCGCCAAAGAGCGCGGTGGGAGTGAGCGGGTGGCTCCGCAATTGCCCGAGCAACCTGCCGATGGGATCGAGCGGCGACTCGCCGTCGCCGAGACAGCGCGACAGGAGGACCTCGATCCCCTGCAATCGCGCCAGCTCGATGAGGCGGCGCACCGTCATGCGCTTCCCGATCCCTTCTTCGCCGTGAATCAGGATCAAGGTGCTCGCGCTCTCGCCGATCTTCAGGCGCTCCAGCTCGCGCGCGATGTAGTCGAATTCCTTTTCCTGCCCGACCAGGCGCGGGGAGCGGCCGATCAAGACCGGCGGGTCTTCCATCACGGCGGCGGCGGGGCGCTTGCGGATCGATTCGATGACGCTCGCGGCGCTCGGATACCGCTGCTCCGGATCGTGCTGCATGAGGCGGAGAATGCAGTCGTTCCAGAATGCCGGCAGGCCGCGCACGAAATCGCCGGGCGGGGGAAGATGTCCGTGGTGCACGAGCGCGAGCAGTTCATCGCTCGACCGGTCCTTGAGCATGAGACCGCCCGCGAGCGCGTGATAGAGAGTCGCGCCGAGCGAGTAGAGGTCGACGCGGTGGTCCACGATGCTGCGGTCCAACACTTCCGGCGCGATGTAGGGGAAGGTGCCGCGCACGCGATTGCCTAGCGGCGTCGACTCTCGCGCGGTCAGCCCGAGGTCGATCAGATACGCGTGCGGCACGCCGCTCGTGTACTCTTCATCGTCCGCGAGGAGCACGTGCTCCGGCTTGATGTCGAAGTGGAGGAGCGACAGATCGTGGAGGAAGCGGATCGCGCGCAGTACTTGCAGAGTCACGCCGCTCAACCAGCGATCCAGGTGCTCCGGCTCCATGCCGGATGCGATGATGCGCGGCAGCACCTCCATGAGATTGCCGCCGGAGAGGAAGCGCGACGCGAGATAGAGGGAGCCGGCCGCAGGCACCGCGTTCTCGACGCTCCCCGCCGCGATGCGCGGCAGCGCTCGCTCCCACGCGGGCCCGCGCGGCGGGACGCACGCCGCCGCCGCGACGCGCTTGATGCGCCCGAAATCGAGCACGGGATTCAGATTCGGATGGCGGAGCGCAGTGATGCGCGCGAGTTCTTCGAGGTGGCGCGCGCCCTCATCGAAAGTGCCGGGCGGCAGCACCTTGAGCGCGAGGGGTTCGTTCGGCCGGAGCAGGTCCTCGGCGATGTGGACGACGCCGCCGGGGCCGGTCGAAATGGCAGCGCGTAGGCTGTAGCGCCGGTTGATCTGCGCGCACTGGTCCATCGGTCGCTTGCTCCTGGTCGATCGGCTCGCTCGCCCTTGGCGTCATGGAGGCCAACGTACGATGTAACCGGAAGGTTACAGGAGGAGGGGAAACACTGCCAGAGCATGTGTGACCAATTGATCACATCGAGCGGAGAAGACAATCCCGCCCGAGAGTAATCCGGCGCGCCGAGAGTGGACGATAAAGTTAATTCGATAAACGAGTTACGAAGCCGGTGTTGCGCGACTTTCGGATGCCAAGGGAGGTGTTTGGAAGGCTCTACGTGCTGGCGAGGCCGTAGCGCTTCAACTTGGCGTAGAGCGTGGTCTTCGGAATCTTGAGGAGGGAGCAGACCTCGGCCTTGTTGCCGCGACAGCGAAGGAGTGCCGCTGCGATGATCTCCTTCTCGATCTTCTCGGTCGCATCGCTCAAGGAACCTTGGGCGAGCACGGAGTCCACGGAGAGGGGCGCCGGTGCCGGGCGATGCTGCGCATCGCTACGAACCTGCGGCGAGAGATGCTCCGGCAGCAAGATCTCATCGGAGAGCGCAAAGACGCGGCGAATCTGATTCTGCAGCTCGCGGATGTTGCCCGGCCAGTGATGCGCGCGCAGCGCTTCGACGAATTCCGGCGTGTAACTCTTGTTGACCTCCGCTTCCGCGTTGAGCTGCGCGAGGAAGTGATCCACGAGGAGCGGCAGGTCTTCCAAGCGCCGGCGGAGCGGCGGCAAGGGCACGTGGATCACGTTCAAGCGGTAGTACAGGTCCTCGCGAAAGGCGCCGCGCTCCACCTCCGAGTGCAGGTCCTTGTTCGTGGCGGAGATGATGCGCACGTCCACCTTGATCGTCTCGCTGCCGCCGACCCTGCGAATCATGCCCTCTTGCAGCACGCGGAGTAGCTTCTTCTGCATCCCGGGGCTCGTGTCGCCGATCTCGTCCAGAAAGAGCGTGCCGCCGCTCGCAAGCTCGAACAAGCCCGGACGCTCTTCGCTTGCGCCGGTGTAGGCGCCGCGGACGTGGCCGAACAGCTCCGTTTCGAGCAGCGTCTCCGCGAGCGCCGCGCAGTTCTCGGAGATGAAGGCCCCCCCAGCGCGGTCGCTGTGCCAGTGTACGTAGCGCGCAACCAGCTCCTTGCCCGTGCCGCTCTCGCCGTTGATGAGCACCGGGGCGCTCGCGTTCGACACGCGCGCCAGGAGCTGGAGAATCTCCTTCATTTCCGGGCTCTCGCCGACGATCACCGCCTCCGCGGCCGCCGCCGCGGATCCGCGCGCGCGCGGAGCCGCATCCGCCACGCCCGATTCGGGGCGTGCATGTCCCCGCCGCCCGCGCAGCGCGCGCCGCGCTTCCCGCATCTCGTTGTCGAGCGCCGCGGCCCGAACCTCGGCCGCTCGCGCTCGCTCCCCGTCCAGGAGCAGCGTGAACAACCAGCCGAACGCCCAACCATTCGCCTTCTCGATCTCGAGGCGCTGGAAACGATGATCGATGTAGAGGGTCGTCGCGGATGGAAGGAGCGGGAGGATCAGGAGCGAGCGCGTGCGCGGCTGGCGCTTGCGCCGTAGCTCTTCCGCGCACTTTTCTTCCTCTAGGTCCGCGATGAAGACTCCTTCGCGCCGTTCGTAGGCGCGGGCCAAGAGCTGGGGAATCACCTTCTCATCCGGATTGCGAATCTCTTCGCCGTCGAAGCTGCGGGCGGCGATTACGCGCCAAGTCTCCTTGGCATCGCGCTCGACGAGGAACGCCCGCTCGCCGCCGACTTGCTCCAGGCACGCCTGGAGGACCTGCTCGCGCGGGGCGGGATCTTCGAAGTGTTGGGAGAAGGCTTGCGGTAGAGCGGAGATGGGAGGGAGAGCGGCGCCGGCGCCGGCAATTGGATCGGAGTCCGCACCGGAGGCGACGCGGCGTCGCAGCCAATCGGCGAGGGCGATGGGAAACGTGGCAGCCGACTCCGTCATGCCTTCCCGCCGTGCCCTTTCTTCCCCTCCTGCCTCGTCGCGCCGAGCGCGCCGAATCCCTGGCATTCGAGGGATCGGACGGCAGAATCTGCGCGGATCGCGCGGCGGTCCCGGAGGCGGCACGCCGCGAGCTGCCGCTTCGTTTGGGATGGAAAATCACTTTGCGCCGCTGCCGGGAGGCTGCCGCAGGAAAGTATAACATCCCCGGAAAACGCGGCGAAAACGGCCGGCCGCCGGAATTACCGGCGCGCGGAGCATCAATTTTTCTCGGACTCTCGCGCGGCGAGAGGCAGGGGAGGAGCTGGGACAGGTGGAGCGAACGTTGATCATACTGAAGCCGGATGCGGTGCAGCGCCGGCTCATCGGCGCGATCGTGGAACGATTCGAGAAGAAGGGCCTGCAGATCGCGGCGATGAAGCTCATGAAGATCCCGCGGGAATTGGCGGAGACGCACTACCTGCCGCACAAGGGGAAGCCGTTCTATGCATCCTTGGTCCGCTTCATGACCTCCGAGCCGGTCGTCGTGATGGTGCTGGAGGGATTCAAGGCCGTCGATGTGTGCCGGAAGCTCATGGGCAAGACCTTCGGGTTCGATGCCGAGCCCGGCACGATCCGCGGAGACTTCGGCATCTCGAATCAGTTCAATCTCGTCCACGGCTCCGATTCCGCGGACTCCGCGCGGCGCGAGATCGAGCTGTTCTTCGCGCCCACCGAAGTCTTGAGCTATCGCGTCGCGGACTCCGCGTGGCACGCCGCGGAGTGATGAGAAACGGCGCCCGCCCGGGGGAACCCCCCGGACGCGAGGGCGTCGCCACGGCGAGGCGGCGGTGAGCGCGCAAGCGGGGCACGCGGATTCCGCCGAGATCGAGCAGCCGGCTCCGCAGGGTCTTCGTCCCGAGGAGGTCGCCCTTCTCATCGAAGAGCTGCGCCCGCTCGCCGTGGGCGCCCGCATCGGGAAGATCTTCCGGCTGGAAGCCCACGAATTCCTGATGCGCTTCGAGACCAAGCGCGATGAGCGCTGCTTGTATTTCAACGTGCGGCGCGGATTCACGCGCTTCCATCTCCTCGAGGAAACCACCCCCGTGCCGGCCACCCCGGATGAGGAGGCTCGCCGGCTGCGCGAGCTATTGAGCGCGGGGGTGATCACGAACATCGATCAACCGGGGGGCGATCGCATCCTGCGCATCGCGGCGGAGGTCCCGCGCGATGAGCGCCGCATCGAGCGTTGGCTGGTGCAAGAGCTGTTCGGCCGCGGCGGCCGCCTCATCGTCTACGAAGGGGAGCGCAAGCGGCTTCTCTTCGCCGCGGGGCGCGCGGGGCTCGCGGAGGGAGAGCCCTATCGGTTTCCCGCGCCTCCCGCGCGGCCGTCGGCGCTCCTCTTTCCTTTCGACCCGAAGGAACTGATCCCGCCCGAGGAGCGCGCGCACCCGCTCGCGTTCCATCGCGCGCTCGCGACGACGATGAACCGCTCCGAAGCCGTCTTCGCGCTCGCCGAGCGGCGCGCGGCGCTGGAGCGCCGCGTGCACGTCGAGAACGAGCGCCATGCGAAGCTCGCGAAGCGGATCGAGGATGATGTCTCGCGGGCGTCGCGCTGGCAGGAGATGCAGCGCCACGGCGAGTTGTTGAAGGGTGCCATGGCCATGCTCAGGCGCGGGATGCGGGAAGCGCGCGTGACCGACTACTACGACGCCGCGCTCTCCGAGATCGCGCTCGCGCTCGAGCCGGATCTGAGTCCCGCGGAGAACGTGGAGCGGTACTTCGCGCGGGCGCGAAAAGCGCGGCGCGGCGAAGGAGTCCTGCGGCAGCGCCTCGCCTCCTGCCGCGAGGACCTCGCGCAGCTCGCGCGCGCCGCCGAGCTGCTCGGCGCAGCGGCGGCCGGCGCGGCCGACTTCGATGAGGTGGATCGGATTCTGCGCAATCTCGCCATCGCGGCGAAGGCGCCGCAGGCGCCGCCGCGGCGCGGCGATCCGGCGGCCAGGGAAGCAGAGCGCACGCCGCGGCGATTTCGCAGCCGCGAGGGACTCGAGATCCTCGCCGGGAAGAACGCGCGCGACAACGACAAGCTCACCTTCGCGGTAGCGCACGGTAACGACCTCTTCTTCCACCGGGCGCGGCGTCCGGGGCCGCACGTGATCCTCCGCGTGCCGCGCGGAACGCACGCCTCGCCGGAGAGCATCGAGGACGCTGCGTTTCTCGCGGCGTACCTCGCCGGCTGGCGCGGCCCGGGCGCGGAGACCGTGCACTGGACGGAGGTCAAATTCGTGCGCAAGCCGCGGGGCGCTTCCCCCGGCAAGGTGAGCATCGCCCGCGAGCGCGAGTTTCTCGTACGCTACCGGCCCGAACTGCTCGCGGCGCTTTCCATCGCCGGCGCGACGGACGAGGAGGCGGGGAAACGGTGACAATTCGGTTAAGGGCTTTCGTCATCATGGTTCGGCATACTGCCGTTCCATCACGCGGATTCGAAGAGAGTCGGTACTGGATGCGATTGCCCGAGCAGTTTCGAGATCGACGGCGCGCGGGTGCCCGTGTGGCGCTCATCGCGATCGCGTTGGCGTTCGCGGCGGCCGCTTGCAGCAGCGTGGACGAAGGCGGCGACGCGCAAGAGAGGGCGAAGCGGATCAACACGCTGCTCAAGGAAGCGGACAAAGTTCTCCCCGCGCTGCAAGAAGCGTTCGCCAAGGCCGGCGAGGACGGAGTAGACCCGGATGATTGGTTCAAGCGGCTCGCGAAAGCGGAACAGCAGGCGGAGGAAGCGAAGAAGCTGTCTCTCGACAGCCATCGGCCGCGGCAGACCCTCTCCAACGTCCTCTATTTCACGGGACAACTGTACACGCTGAAGGCGGACAACTTGCAGCGCGAGATCGCCGCGTACGAAGCGCGCAAGGAGACGCCGCCGGCGCGTCTCGTCAGGGACCGCGAAGCTGCCGACGTCGAGCGTAGGAAGTACTTCAAGCGCTGCATCCAGGAGCTGAACTTCTATATTTCGCACATGGCGAATCAGAACCCGGCGTGGGAAAGGAATGCATGGGACATGCTGAACGGGAGTTACGTGGCGATCGAGGACTGGCAGAATGCCGCGAATACCTTGCGCGATTTCATGCGCGTGTTCCAGGGCAAGTTGACGCCGGAAGCGATCACGCACTACAAGAATCAGATCCGCCGTTATGAGACCAACGCGCTCGACGCAGCGGAATAGAGAGCGGTCGCGACGCCCACGCGAAGCGCGGGGCGCGCTCCTCGTCCACGGGGCAGGGATGTAATGGGCGCAACGTGCATCTTTTGCCGGATCATCGCCGGCGAGATCCCGAGCCAGGAAGTCGCCCGGGGCGAGGGTTGGGTCGCGTTTCGAGATGTCCATCCGCAGGCGCCGACCCACGTTCTCGTCGTGCCGCTCCGCCACATCGCGAGCCTCGCGGACCTCGCGAGCACCGATGCCGGCTTGGCCGGGTCGATGATAATGGCCGCGATCGCCATCGCGCGCGCCGAGGGAATCCTCGCGGAGGGATTCCGGCTCGTCTGGAATTGCGGCGAGCGCGGCGGGCAAACCGTGCCGCATCTCCATCTCCATCTGTTGGGCGGCCGCCAGCTCGGCTGGCCGCCCGGATAGCGCCGCCGCGCGCGGTCCACAACGCGAGGCGCGCGCTCAGCGCGTACTCACGCAGATCCTCCATCACTTTCTCGGAATGTCGGCGTCCATCATCGCTCGCGACTGCGTAGAGACATCGCGCGGTTTGCCCGGCTGGATGCAGCGATGCTATACTTCTCGGCCTCTCCTCGAGGCACCTTTTCCGATTGCCGGCGAATCGATGCTGCGCTCGTGATTTCCGGTGGCGAAAGCCCGATGTGCGTGCAGCGCTCGCCCGCGCGAGACGAAACAAGTGCGCGCTCGTCGCCCGCACCCGGCTGGGAAGCGACTCATGACTCAGAGTTTCGACATCAAGGAAGTGATCTCCAAGAGCACCTCCGATGTTGCGATCGACGACCTAGCGAAAAAGGGATTTCGCAAGGTCAAGGTCCTCAACAAGGACGCGATCAATCAGTTGATCGCCGATGCAGTCGAGCGCGTCATCGGCGAGCGCATGAAGGAGGCGACCCAGAGCGAGCGCGAGCAACTCCAGAAGGATTCGCGGGCCGAGTTCGACCGCATGCTGCGCGATCAGCAGAAGTCGGAAGCGCTCCTCAAGGACCTCGAGAACGAATTCGCGCAGCTCGAGGCAGAGGCGACGCGCCTCCGCGCGGAATTGGCCCAGCGCGAACAAGAGCTGACCGAACTCCGCAACAAGACCATGGGGTCGAGCGACTTGCAGAGCATCAAGGACAGCATCGAGAAGCTGCACCGCCGCATCGGCCACGGGGCCGCCGCCGCGAGCGACTATCTCGAGGAGGGTGCGGACACGGAATTCGCGATCCGCGCGGCGCTCTCGAACACTGGAGATTCCGCCGTGGAGAGCAACGTCAACAAAGTCGAAGTTACCAAGAAGAAAGCCAGCGGCGTCAGCAGCACATTGGACAAGCTCAGGTCGCTGCAAAAAGGCGGCAAAGGTTAACCTGGAACGGAAGGTCGATCCGGTGCGATCGGTGATGCCTTCTCGGATATGGCAAAGGAGTCAGTCGAGGTGAAAAGCGATAGCGATCATACCGAAACGGAGCGAAACCCGTCTGGCTCCACCAGCAAGGTGGGGCGGGGCAACGCTGGTAATGCCACGAAGCTGGCTCTAGGACGCGGACTCGACGTGGGAACGGCGAACCTCGTATCTGGCGCTCAGGACGTGGACGGCAACGTGCTGATCAAGATTCAGCGCAACGCGTTCATCGATATCGAGCGAGATGATTACACGCGCAACATGCTCACGCGGCTCAACGTGCAATACGTCGTGATCGAAAACCGCATGGTCGTGGTCGGCGATCCCGCGTTCGAGCTGGCGAACATCTTCAACCGCGAGACGCGGCGCCCGATGAAGGACGGCTTCATCAGTCCGAAAGAAGCCGACGCGATGCCGATCGAGAAGCTGCTGCTCGAGAACCTGCTCGGCGCGCCGACCCAGGAGAACGAGGTGTGCTACTTCTCGGTGCCGGCGGAGCCGATCGACGCCGAGCGCAACGTCGTCTATCACCAAGGCGTCTTTGCCGGACTCCTCAAGAAGCTCGGCTACAACCCGAAGCCGCTCGTCGAAGGCCATGCCGTGGTCTTCGCGGAGCTGGCGGAGGACGACTTCACGGGGATCGGAATCTCCTGCGGCGGCGGGATGTTCAACATCTGCGTCTCCTACAAGTCGATTCCGGCTTTGACCTTCTCCACGAGCCGCGCAGGCGACTGGATCGACCGCAACGTCGCGAACGTGCTCGGCATCAAGGCGTCGCGCGCGACCGCGATCAAGGAGAAGGGCGTCGACATTCGCAAGCCGCGCAACCGCGAGGAAGAGGCGGTGGAGATCTACTACCGCAACCTGATCTCCTACACGCTCGAGAACATCAAGACGCGATTCGAGAGCGCCGAAGGGATGCCGCAGTTCCCGGAGCCGATCTCGATCGTCTTCTCGGGCGGAACGTCGCTCGTGGGCGGGTTCATCGACGTCTGCAAGGACGAGTTCGAGAACATCAAGTTCCCGATCCCGGTGAAGGAGATCCGGTTGGCCGACGACCCGCTCTATAGCGTCGCCAAAGGGTGCCTGGTAGCTGCCCTCTCCGAGGCGTAGAGGCCCGAGCCGGCTCCGAGACGAACGAGTAAAAAGTTGCTCTGCCCGGGTGGCCCGATCGCGGCGGCCCGGGCAGTTCTTTTTCCCGCCGAGCAAACAAGATCCATTCGTTTTCCGCGCTTCATGAGCGAGTGCGCGCCGGCCGTTGTTTCGCCCGCGCGCGTCGCTACCATGGCTTCGTTACGTTGCGGGCGCGTGCGGCATGTACCGCCGCGCGGAAGATGAACAAGGACCGACCGACCGATGGCGCCGAGAACGATCGCGATCTTGTTGCTGCTCGCGCCTCTTCCGCTCCCATTCTTATCCCTCGCCGTCGCGAGCGCGGAAGGGCAGGAATCCCTAGAGCTTGGCACGCGCCTGAAGGGGCGATTCGAGCCGGCCAAAGATCCGTCCCAGCGCGCAGCCATTCTGCGGCGCTTTCCCTTCGTGCCCAAAGAGAGCGATCTCTACTCGGTCTCCCTCGAATCCTACGACTTCGATGTTCGCCTCCGCGTCCTCGACCCGGATGGTGAAGTGCTGGTCGAGGACAACGACGGCGGAGTGGAGACGAACGCCTGGCTCGTATTTCGCGGCTATGCAGGGCGCCAATACGAACTGGAAGTGTCGTCCATCAACGAGGAAGTTGGCGACTTCGAGCTGTCCATCGTCCGGGACAGGATCCCGTTTCCGAGCGGCCAGGAGCTGACCGAAGTCTCCATCGAATACCGCCGCAGAGCGGCGAACCGCGCGCTCCGCCGCGACGACAAGAAAAACGCCGCCGCGCACTGCCTCGCGCTCGGGGAGATGCTCTCGAGCCAAGCCCGCTACGAGGATGCGATCGCGGTGCTCGAGGAAGGCGTCGACTTGGCGCGCGAGATCGTCGATCGCCGCGCCGAGGTGCGCGGGCTCGAGGGGTTGGGATATTGCCACCTAGGACGGCGGGAGTCCGAGGCCGCGCTCGAGCGCTTTCGCGACTTGGGCGAGTTGGCGCGCGCGCACGAGCTTCGCGAAGAGGAGTTGCGCGGGCAGCAGATGCGCGCCCGCATCGCGGCCAGCATCGAAAGGGTCGGCGAATGGGAAGCGGCGTTGGAGAGGCAGCTCGCGCTGGCGCGCGCTCTCGGACGCAGCGAGGAAGAGGCGGAGGCGCACGATCAGCTCTGCGAGCACTGGGCGATCAGCGGGAATTGGCGGAGCCTCGAAGCGACGTGGCTGGGACACCTCGAGTTTTGCCTCGCGAAGCGGGATCTCGCCGCGTCGGCGCGAGCGCGCCTGGAGCTAGGCGCTCTTTATCACGCGCGCGGCGAAACGTCTTCCGCGTACGAATCGGCGACTCGAGCCCGCGCGGAGCTGCATTCCGCGGGGGAGCGCGATACCGCACAGGCGGCGCGCGCGACGGTCCTCGCCGCGCGCTGCGCGGCGCAGCTCGGGAAGGGTGAGGAAGCGAGCCGCCTCCGGGGCGAGCTGGATGCCGAGCTGGCGAAGGCGCGCGCCCAAGAGGACGAGGCGAGGGAATTGACGGCGCTCGCCGCGCTCGCGGAGATCGACGTCGCGGCGCGGAGCCCCGAGGCGGGGAAGCGAGTGAAGGATCTCTACGATCTCGCGCGTGCCGGGTCCGATGCGGAGGCGCACGTGACCGCCCTCGAGCTTTCCGGGGCGCTCGCGCTCGGCGCCGGCAAGGCGGAAGAGGGCCGCGACTTCCTCCGCCGCGCGATCGAGCTGGCGCGGGCGAACGGACTCTCCGTGGCCGCGGCGCGCGCGCGCCGCAGCTTCGAGGGCGCCGGCGGCCGGCTGCCGGCGGAGAACGACCCATCCAAGCCGCGCTGATGGCGCGCGGCTTCGCCGCAGGTCTCCTGCTTTCTGCGTCCATCTCCTTTGTTGTGGCATCGGCGGCGGCGGTGTCGTCGTCGGCCGCGGCACCGGCTGTGGCGCCTCCCGCGAGCCGCGCGCCAACCGCCGCCCCGGAGGCCGCGCCTCCCCCCGGCTATCGGGTGAGCGATCTCGGCGCCTGGCGTTGGGCCGCGACGGGAGGCGGCGCTCCGGCACCCGCGCTCGAGCGCTTCATCGACGAGCGCTTCGCGTCGGTGCGCGCCCGCCTCGGACTCTCCGGGCCGCGCTCGCCGCTCTTCGTCGACGCGTTCGACCGCGCCGCGTACCGGAGCGCCGTCCGCCACTACGGCGGCGCGGAGCCGCAGCGCTGGCAGATCGCGATCGCGTTTCCCGCGCGCGGCGTCGTGGTCCTCGACGGCGCCGCGCTCTCGCTCGGCCGCGCGGGAACCTACGCGGAGACGCTGACCCACGAGATCGTGCACCTCGTCGCCGCCAGCGCCGGTCCGCGCGTGCCGCGCTGGTACCACGAGGGGCTCGCGCAATGGTTGAGCGGCGCATACACGGGCGGTGCCGCCTTCCAGCGCACCGCGGGCCTCGCGGCGCGCGACGCGCTCATGAGCTTCGACGAGGTCGACCGCTACCTGCCGGAGACGCACGAGGAGTCGAGCGCGTACTACGAGCAGGCGCTCCTCTTCACGGCCTACCTCGCGGCGAGATTCGGCGATCGCGTGCACGCCGCGGTCTTGCAAGCGATCGCCGGGGGGCAGGCGGCCGATGCCGCATTCGCTCACGCGCTCGGCATGCCGCTCGGCGCCGCCGAACGAGCGTGGCACGAATACCTGCGCGCCGAATTCTCGTGGCTCGCGTGGATCTATTACTCCGTGGGGCTGTTTCCCTTCGTCGCGATCGGCGTCATCATCGGGTTTTTCATCCAGCGCTCCTACCGGCGGCGCCGGCTGCGGCGCATGGCGGATGAAGAGCGGCTCGCGGGGGACATCGAAGAAGAGTCGACTGCGGCATCGTGAGGCCGTTAGGGCGATGGATAGTGCGCAAAGTGCGCGAGACGGGGAAAACAGAATGGCGTTGTCGTCGCTGCCGTACATGCGTTGGGCGAAGTCCGAGGCGACGCTCGGTGAGCTAAAGCTCACTTCGAGCGCGGTACCGGCGCTCGATTGGAGCGAACTCGGCTTCGACCCGCGCGAACTCGAGCTCGCGCGCTATTCGCGCTACGGCGAGCCCGAGATGCTGGAGCGGATCGGCGCGCGCTGGCGCGTGCCGCCGGAAAACGTGCTCCTCGCGTCATCGACCACGCACGCGCACTTCTGCTTCGCCGCCTCCGGGCTCGAGCCCGGCGACCGCATCCTGGTAGAAGCCCCCGGCTACACGCCGATCGTCGACGCGCTGTCGCTCCTCAAGCTCCAGGTCGTGCCCTACCGGCGCACCTTCGAATCCGGATTCGCCTTGCCGCGGGAGGAGTTGCGCGACCTCTGCCGCTCGCTCGGGCCGCGCATGGTCCTCGTCACGCATCTCCACAACCCGAGCGGCGTCGCCCTCACCGCGGACGAGGCGCGCTTCCTCGGAGATCTTTGCGACGAATTCGGGATCGAGGTCCTGAGCGATGAGATCTACCGCCCGTTCCTGCCCGCGGACGATGGTCCGCTCCACGCCGTGCACCCCTCCATCATCTCCGTGTGGGGACTCAACAAGGTGCACGGTCTCCCGCTGATT
>JAKEFC010000027.1 GCA_022616235.1 Planctomycetota bacterium | reverse complement strand
TAGGCGAGCGGCGTCTGTTGGTTGCTGAGCAGCCGGTAGGTCGTGAGTGACGAGGAGCAAGGCGGAAGCAGAGACCGTCAAGCAGGGCACCAGCGACAACAATAGTGAGCGCATATCAAGCCTATCCCGATGTTTTTACTCTTTACGCCGCACTCTCGCAAACTTCGAATGCTTTGACCACACCGGACGAGTCGAACCATCGGCAATCATCGCCGCCGTTCGAATGATCACCCGAAGTTGCTGGACTGCGCCATCCACTGTGTACCATTCGAGCAGCTCGTCGTCGGGGGTGTGATACCGCGTGGCGCCGAACTCCTCACGCCGCTCCGCTCCCCATCCCGGCGACCTTCCACGGAAGGAAAGTCCGCGGCGGAGGAACAGAGCCGGCACGCCCGCCCGTGCGAAGGAGGCCTGGTCCGAGCGAAAGAACATTCGGCTACGAATCTCCGCATCGAACACCACGATCTGAAGTTTCTCGGCCGCCGCGGCGCGGTTGAAGATCGATCCAAGCGAGGACTGGTCCATCCCCAGAGCGGAGATGTCGGCGGTCTCGCCGAAGAGCTCGAGTCCATCGAGATTCAGCGCGGCCACGATGTCCTGTGTAACCGGAGACCACGTGACGAATGCCTGAGATCCCAGGAGACCCATCTCCTCAGCGGTGAACGCGGTGAACATGATCGAGCGGCTGACTCTCCGGCGGCTGCCCGCGAACGCCTCTGCGAGAGTCAGCAACCCGGCCGTACCGGAGGCGTTATCGAGGGCGCCGTTGTAGATCGAGTCCCCGTCAACCGGGGTGCCAATGCCGAGGTGATCGTAGTGGGCGCCGATGACGACCGGGGCATCTCGATGCGCGGCGCTCGTCGCGGTGCCTCGGAGCACGCCGATGACGTTCTTCAGCCGCACCGGATTGCCGCCGGGCCCGTCCGGCTCCTCCCACGTCTCGAACCAGCCCCCCGCGTCTCCCGCGGAGGCCAGGCCGGCGCGCTCGAACTCGCGCGCGATGTATTGGGCTGCGATTTCGTGCCCCGCACTGCCCGCGCCGCGCCCATCGCACTCGTCGCTCGCTAGGAATTCCACGTGGCGAAAGAGCTTCTTCGCATCGAAGACCGGCAGAAGCCGCGCGAGGGGCTCCGCGTCGCGCGGCGGCTTCGGCTGTGCTCCGGCTTCGCCGGAGAGAACTCGGACGAGCGGCGAATCGATGACCTGCCACTGCCCTTTCGCGACGTTCTTCGGCTCATCCCCCTCGAACACGAGGTAGGAGTAGCGACCGTAGTGCGGGAGCTTCCGCGCAAGTCCCGGGAGCGCGGCCGCCGCGTCCGACCCGAGCCATCCGATCGCCGCATCCGGGTCGCGCGGGTGGGCGAGCGCGAACGCGAAGCTACGGCCGCCGCGCGGTAGCTCCGCCCCGGGGACGCGGAGAAGCGCGCCCGTGCCTGCCGCGGCGCCGCGCTTCTCGAGCAGGGCCTCGATCTCTCGCCCGAAGCGATTCTCCGCGCCGAGGATCCACACGGAGCCGGACTTCGGAAGTTCGGGCAGCTCCGCCTCACGCACGATGGTTACTTCGGCCTCTTTCGACTGGGCCCAGCCATCCGCGATGGCCTGCCAGTCGGCGGCGCGCGGCACCGCCTGGGCGCCCGCCGCGGGCGTGTGGACATCGGCGTCCGGCAGCACGATCGTCACCCGCTTCGCCCCGAAGAGCTGGCCGAAGGTCGCGGGGATCTCCGCGCGCTCGATGCGCCGGAAGAGATCGAAGCGCGGATCGACCGCGATGGCGATCGGCGCGGCCGGCAGCGCGACTTCGTGCTCGGCGCGCGCGGCAGCGAGCGGCACCGTGACCATGCGCAAGAAGGGCTCCTCCGGAAGCGTGAATGCGACGGGCACGGCGAGCGCGAACGGCGCTCCGTCGGCTTCCTGCAAGAGTTCCAAGCGGACCTTGCACGCCGCGTCCCCTCCAGCGGCAGCCCCCCCCGCGGCGCTCTGGATGTCCACCGCGCCGAGCGCGAGCGCGGGCGCCCCGAGGCGCTCGACCCACTGCCGGAAGTACGGCACGAGATCCTCGCCGGCAGCAGCGCTGAAGATGCGTGCGAGGTCATCGAAAGACGCACGTCGAAACCGATATTCTCCGTAGACGCGGCGGAGCGCGGCGACGAAGCGTTCATCGCCGAGGCGCTGGCGCAGCATGTGCCAGAGCATGAGCGACTTGCCGTAGCCCACGGCTTCGGTCGCCGCGGAGTGGCGCTCGCGGAATTCGCGGAGCGGAAAGTCCCGGCCGCTGTGCACGTGGTTTAGATACGAAGCGAGCAAATCGCGCCGATACTCGGCGCCTGCGCCCGCGCCCTCCTTGATCAAGTGGTCCGCGAGGTACGCCGTCAGCCCTTCGCACCAATTGCCCCCCTCCGCGGCGACGTACACGGAGTTCCCCCACCAATTGTGCAAGATCTCGTGCGGGAAGGAGGAGTGCAGGATGAAGGGAAAACGAATCACCTTTTCGCCGAGGAGCGTGAAGGAAGGCATCCCGTAGCCCGTCTCCCAAAAGTTCTCGACGAGGGCGAATTGCTCGAACGGATACGGGCCGAGCAGGCTGCTGTACATTTCGACGTATTGACCGGTGGCCTCGAGGTACCGCTCGGCGAGCTGCGGATCCGCGGTGCGGAGGAAGGCGCGCGCCGTGATCTTCCCGGCCGGCCGCGTGTATTCCACGAACGGCGCGGCAACGAGGTGGATCTCCTCCATCGGTTCGCGGCACTCCCAGAGGACGCGCCGCTTGCCGCCGCCGCCGCCGGCGTTTGCGGCGACGTCTTCGCGCGCCGTGCGGCGTCCCTGACTCACGGCGTCCCAATCGGGCGGCACCGACACGTCGAGCGTGAACGTGACCAAGCGGTCGCCGAAGCGCGGGACCCAACCCGACGCGCCTCCCAGGACGACGCCGCGCTCGCAGATGATCCCGTTCGAGCGCGCGAAACTGCGCGCGTATTCATCTTCCTCGCGCTCCAGTTCGTGGCGGATGACGCCGCGATAGCGCAGCGTGACGGCGACCGGCTCGGCGGCGAACGCGGCGGGATCCGCTTCGGGGGCGAATTGAAGCAGGTGATTTCGCAAGTTCGGTGGAGCGCCACTGAATCCAACGTCAAGCGCCAATTTGGGAAAGGCAACTGGCGCTCCGCATTGAAAATCCTCGATCTCGAGGCCGCGTGCGAGCGTGAACCAGAGCCCATCGCCGAGCCCTCGCGCGACCTCCGGAGGCAGGGTAATGCAGTCCTCCACTTCAATCGCCCCGGATGCAGGTCCCAGTGTCACGGCAATGTGATGGTGGATGGCGGGCGCCTCCCCGTCGCTCCCGCGCGCAAGCGATGCCGCAAACGCCATAGACAGGTGGACGAGGCACACGATCCAAATCGCGACGCGGACTCGGTAGAGCAGCCGGTGCTCCGATCGAAGGGCGTGGATGGGGCGATCGACTCGCGCGGCGGCATTCTACTGGGCGAGCCGCAAATCTGAATCCTCGGTAGGGTTGCGACCGCAGGCCGGAGTCGAAGATCGAGCCGCCGCGTCGCTGCGCCTCCGGAGAATCGTTCCTCGCGCGCGCGGGCGGCCGCCGCGCGGCGCCCTCCAAACGGGGAGAGCCGGCCCGTGGTGGAGGCACTCCCGGCGGTTTCCCGTCAAGGGTTGGCGAGGAAATGGACTTATCCCCTTACCCCGGCGTTGACTACGGGATTGGCCTCCCTTCTCATGTCTCATCGGCGAGCCGCGCATTCGCGCCCGCGTGCAGGTACCGCGGGCACCCGGAGCGGCGTCGCAGGCTCCTGAGTGAAACGGTGCAGGTGATGTCCGAGTCGCGCGACATGCAATTCCTGAAGATCGCGGTGAAGAGCGGCTTCATTTCTCCGGTCCAGGCGGAGCAGGTATTGGCGGGCATCGAGCAGCGCCGGGAGCTGGGCGTGCAGCGAACGCCGGCGGAGATCGCCTTGGAGAAAGGCTTCCTGCGCCCGGAGCAGGTCGAGACCATCGAGAGCGCGCTCC
The DNA here is from genome assembly GCA_022616235.1 of Planctomycetota bacterium. GTDB lineage: Bacteria > Planctomycetota > UBA8108 > UBA1146 > JAKEFC01 > JAKEFC01. The sequence goes on along the minus strand of JAKEFC010000027.1, from coordinate 870 downwards.
GAGCGACCCTCGCCCCCGAGAAGATCGCGGGCTTCCAAGTGCTCGAGCGGATCGGGCGCGGCGCCGTCGGCACCGTCTATCGCGCCAAGCAGCTCTCCCTCGACAAGGTCGTCGCGCTCAAGGTGTTGCACTCGTCGCTCACTTCGCACCCGCGCTTCGTCCGCCAGTTCATCGATGAAGCGCGCGCCGCGGCGCGCTTGAACCACCCGCACGTCGTCCAGGCGATCGATGCGGGCGAGGAGGCGGGCTACAACTACTTCGCGATGGAATACGTCGAGGGCTCGTCGCTGCGCGGGCGTTTGCAGGAGAAATCCGCGCTGCCCGAGACCGAGCTGCTCGCGCTCGGACATGCGGTCGCGCAAGGCCTCGATCACGCGCACCAGAACGGCATCCTGCACCGCGATCTCAAGCCCGACAACATCCTGCTCGGCAAGGACGGCCAGATAAAGATCGCCGACTTCGGCCTCGCGATCCCCTTCGACGAAGCCGAGCTGCTCGCGGAAGAGCACAAGAGGATGGGATCTCCCTTCTACATGTCCCCCGAGCAAGCGGAGGGGAAGAACGTCGAAGCGCGGAGCGACCTCTATTCGCTCGGCGCCACGCTCTATCACTGCGCGCTCGGGAAGCCCCCCTTCACGGGCAACACGCTGAAGGAGATCCTCACGAAGCAAGTCCACCAGGATCCGGTCCCGCTCCGCGAGGCAGGCGCCAAGGTCTCCGCCGAGTGCGAAGAGCTGATCATGAAGCTGCTCGCGAAGGACCCGGAGGCGCGCTTCGCCGATGCCGCGACTGTCGTGGAGGCATTCCACGCGCTTCGCTACGCGCAGCAGCCGGCCGCGATGCGTGCGACCGCCGGCGCAGTGTCGCGCG
>JAKEFC010000211.1 GCA_022616235.1 Planctomycetota bacterium | reverse complement strand
GTAGAGCGCATCGATCAGCGCATTCACCGCGCTGTTGCCATCGACGTCCGCCGCATCGAAGCAGGGCGGCTCCGCTCCTGCGTTGAACTGCCAATTGAGCAATGCCAAGGCATCGAGGAGCGCCTGTACCAAGCCGTTCCCATCCGCGTCGCCGCGCAGGAACAGCGGCTCGGTCGGGACGATCGTTTCCGCGAAGGCGCGCAAGCACCACTCCTCGAGGACGCCGGAATCGGAGCCGAGAAACGCATCGCTCACCGTGATCGTCCAGTCGCCGGCGAAGCTCTTCGTGATGAGGCCGGCCATGCCCGCCGCATCTAGCGGCTCCATGAGGAGGCCGCAGGCGAACGGCGGCGCATGCGGCTCCCCGAGATCGGACCAAGTGGTCAGGACGTCATCGTCGTCCCCTGCCTCGTCCGCCGCGAGCAGCGTCACGGTCGTGGCGGCAGGCGAGGTCACCTCGACCGCGACGTCGCCGGCGAATGTGTGCGTGATGTCCGTCGACACCTCGAGGTCGAAGAACCCGGGCAGCTCATCTTTGATGGAAATCGTATCGGCGACGCTCGCGGGGAGCGGATCGAGCCCGAAAGCGGCCGCCGGCGCGGAGCAGACCAGTGCATCCGGCTTCCGCGGCGTCGGTGCGCCGTAGACGAGGACGCACCACTCATCCAGCGTGCCCGGCGTCGAAGCCGCCACGGAGTCCTCGATCTCCAAGGTCCAATCGCCCTGGGCGGAAGCGAGCGCTAGATCCTCCATCGTGCCCGGTCCGGCGGGGAGCATCAGGCACAGGCAATCGAAGGGGGGAGCGTTCGGGATCCCCGCGGAGGACCACGTCAGGGCGATCCCCGGCAGCGCGTCCGCGTCCGACTCGTGCAGCGTGACCGTGGCGCCGAGCGGCGATGTCACGGCGATCACCATTTCGTTCGGCGCGGCGTGGTCGATGGCCGCCGAAATCTCGACGCCGTCCGCGAAGCGATCCTCGCCGATCTCGATGATGGACGCGAGGCTTGCGGGCAGGCCGGCGCCTCCGAAGCTCGCGGCAGGCGTAGCGCAGGTCGCGGCTGGCGCCCGCGTGCTCACCTCGACGCACCACTCGTTCAACGTACCCTCATCGGAGGCGGGAAAGAGATCGAGGACATCCAAGGTCCAGGTTCCCAGCGCGCTCTCGCAGTCGTAATTGGACAGCGAAGGCTGCAACGGCTGCATCGAGCAATCGCAGTCGAACGGGGGGCCGAAATCGATCCCCGCCTCGGACCAGGTGACCAGGATGTTCTCATCCGCGAGAGCGCCGGTCGTGTCGAAAAAGAGCGTCACCGCGGTCCCCGCCGGCGAGGTCACGAAGATCGCGAGGTCGCCGATGAAGGTATGCGTGATGTCGGTGAAGACGCGGGTATCGCCGATCTCGAGATCGTCCGTGAACTCGACCGACGAAGCGATCGCTTCGATCGTGCCCGGCAGCCCCGAACCGCCGAATGTGATGTCCGGCAGTGCGCACTCCTCGAGCGAATCGACCTGCGCGCCGGCGGGCAGGGTGAAGAAGAGGACTCCGGCGATGAACGGGATCGTACGCGCGGCAGCTTGCATGAAAGCCCGTCTCTCTACTGCTTGGGGACCGTTCCGACGCGACCGCTTCGCGCGGCAGAGCGAGCGCAAGGGATCGTCTCGTCACGGACCCCGAGGGGTTCTTGGAGGGACCTGTCCAGCGTCGAAGTCAGAATCCTAGCGCCCGCCGCCGGTCGCGGAAGCTTTGGGAATCTGTTTCTTCCTCGAATTTCCGGGGCGGGAACGGCCGCGGGCGGTCTCTAGGCGTGTCTTGGAAAGTGAGGCGGCACCCGGATTTGAACCGGGGATGACGGTTTTGCAAACCGTTGCCTTACCACTTGGCTATGCCGCCGGAGTCTCCGGGTGTGGAAAACGCGGGATCGTAGGTGAGCCCGCGGGAGAGGTCAACGGGAGCGCGGGTCAGCTCCCCGGCGGCTTGCGAAACGCACTCAGGCGCGACGCGGATTGGTTCAGCTTCTTGGGAGCGGCGAGCGCGGTGGCGTCGTTCGCCTTCGCGATGCGTGCGGCCAATTCATCCTCGGTCTTCTCCGGCGCCGCCTTCCCCTTCTTTGCGGCGAGTGCGCCGCCGGCGACCTTCTTCAACTTCGATACTGCGTCGGCGCCGGATTTCTTCCGCGTTGCCGCGGAGGCTCCGCGCTTGGCGCCGGATTCGGGGCTCGCTTCGCCGCTCGCCGCGCTCGCAGGGCTTTCCCGCGGCGCTTCCGGCAGCGCGGTTTCTTCACCGCCGAGCGCGCTGCGATCGGGCGCGTTCGCCGGCGGCGCCGCATCGTCCTCGGACGCAGCGGGCGACGACGCCGCCGCGGCGCCGCGCCCGCGCAGCGCTTGCAGTCGATCGAGCCCTTTCAGCGACACCGAGCCGGAGACTGGCGCGCTCGCTGCGGCCGGCGCATCGGCATCGGCGCCCCCCTTCTTGAAATCCTTCAGCCGCGCGGTGATCCCGGAGACGCGCGACTGGAGCACCTCCGGCGCACGCGCCTTCGCGTAGGTCGCGGGATCCGGCATGTTGATGTAGACGCGATCGAAACGCTCCAGCTCGGGGAGCCGCGGCTCGAACGC